>JADGEC010000059.1 GCA_016744575.1 Sulfurimonadaceae bacterium
AAGTATTTTTCACCAATATTATGTTTTTTAAGAAATATATAAAATAGCTGGATATCAAGATATGCTCTCAAGATATCCCTCATAGCTTGTTTATTCAACCAATCATGTTCTGGTAATGTAGTTAAATAATTTAATTCATCTTTTATAGTATCATCAACTGCGTCGATGACCTCAAACCTGTGTCGTTGACTTTTTACATGTTTGTCTCGATCATGCTCCAATAGATGTATGACAGTTCTTTTTGTTTCATCTTCCAGATCAGAGTTCTTAATTTCTTCAATTTTCTCATCTCCAAAGCTTTCAAGCTCAACAAAATATTGTTTCATATCCATTATAATCTCATCTACTAATTTCATATGCCCCACCTCTATAATTGCTCAAGACCTTTTCAACCACTTCATGCCGTCGACTAGGTATCAAATGAGCATACCTTAACGTCATATCTAACTTCTTATGCCCCAGCTGCTCTTTGATCTGTAGAATATCCGCTCCCTCCAGAGCCATCCAAGATGCATGAGTATGTCTTAGGCTATGGACCGTGACCCGATATTTCTCAGCTTCATCATTACCAGGTATCAACGCATCCACAATGATCTGCCACTGTCTGGGCATACGCTCCATCTGCTTGCCATTGGTCGCCGGTAGGACTAATGTATTATCACGGGGTAAACCCTGCAGCACTTCCCTGACTTCATCGACTATGACCACATGCCGGGGGTTACCGTTCTTAGTCGACTTGAAGTGGATAAGATTGTTTTTGAAGTTGATATCGTTCCAGGTAAGTGATGCGATCTCGATGAAGCGGCCACCGGTAAATAGCAAAAGTACTGTCATATCATGGAGGGTATGACTGTCACGTACTTTGAGTAGGTCCAACAGCTGTCTAGCTCGCTCATAGGAAAGAAAAGCCACCTTAGCATTGTCCGGCTTTGGTATCTTCACACGGCCACCGCTAATAGGATTTGCATAGTTCTTGACCAGCTCATTACGAATAGCAAAATTGATGATCTGCCTGGCAACGGCCAAAATATATTCGACCGTTCTGACAGAGTGTGTTTTGAGCTTCGCTTGCTTGATTGCCTCAAAGTCTTTTGGGCTGAGGCTAGTGAGTTCCTCTTTGTGTAGCTTTGTCATATGGGCAGTAAATAGATGCTGGTCTTTCTCCCAGCTCTTTTTATTACCCTTGGCCCATTCGATATACTGGTCAAAAGCATCCTGGAACGTGAAGCGCTTCTTTTTCTTCTTCGTAATATTGATTTCTTCACCTAATCGTTGCTTCGTCAATATCTCATTTCGGCGCTGTACACAATATGCTTCTCTAATCCCTTCAGAATGTTTACCGATTGTAAGTGTTCTCTGTATACGGTTATTATCGTAATATCGAATGACATAGATCTTATCAACCACTTTGACTTTTCCAGTATGATCGACTATAGAAAGCTCTTTATAATAAACACCTTCTCGCTTGGTCGGAATACGTTTATTACTAGTTTTTGTCTGCACTTTAAGAAACTCCAAATAAATCTCAGGCCTTACTCAGGCCTTACTCAGGCCTTGTCAAATTAAAAAACATGAAAAACTTTGATTTAACTTGATGAGATACCAGTATACCCTAAAGCACTAAGACAAGGGGATTTGATGGCACTTGATGAAAGATTAATAAACTTGAGTATAGCTAAAACTATAGACTGAAAATCACTGTGTCCTTGGTTCGATTCCGAGACAGCCACCACTTACAAACTCCCTAAATACCGTACTTTCGAAGACTTTTTCGAGACAGTTTAAAGTTCACAAAAAAGAACTTTTGTAGCACTCATTATTTTCTATCCCCTACGAATACCCATATTACGCACTTTAAAAGCCTCCTGATGTTTTGATATGACTATGAGAAATAGTACTATTATCTATTTCACAATGATCTTACTCTGCAATATTTTTGAAGACTGCATACGATTTACTCTACACTTCTCTAAAACAGAGGATTTCATTATGCAAAACCTATCTAATCCAGCCGCACACGGTGAAGCAATAGAAAAACAGTTATGAAATGAACGTCGCACGGTCAAGACAATCAAAAGTGAGTTCAGCATTGATGGTAAGCCAGTCGATATCATCTGTACCTATTCAAGAGGTGCTAAACGTATCGCATTATGTAGAAGATAAAGAGAATGATCAGTTCAAGGTATTCTATGGGTAGTTGGATTTATAATGGCTTCAATATCTAAGACGACTATTCAAGCAGATCTTTCTTAAAAAATTAGAATAGCTATACGATAAAGAGGAGCTAATAGTTCCTAAACACACTGGCCAAAATATTGGGCAGAACTACTATCGAGCCAAAATGAGCTGTGTAAGAATTGGAGAGCTTGGACTTATCAAATAAGAAAGCTCTTGTCTACTCTAAGCTCACATTCTCTAAGACAAGCCAATGTAGACTACAGACCAAAGCCTATGCGTCAATACGACATGAATATCCATAATGCGATGGATGAGCTCTATATTGAGAACTTAGACTATGGTTATTGTATCATCCATCTGCAACTGCTGGAAGATGCTTACAGCATCGGTGAAGACAGGGTGTTGAAGTATATGGGCATCCTTGGTATCCAAACTATGTATCTGACTAAGAGAAAGCAGATCTAGGTACCTGCCGTTAATGAATTATGCAGTGAAGACATCACTTACATACGGAGGAACGGTAGGTTCTTAACTGACATACATGAGCAATACTCACCTCTAGACTATCGAACTCGATGGATACTAAAGGTAGGTCTATCGATAACATCATAATTGAACGCTTTTTCAGGACACTAAAGCATAACGATATCTATATCAGAGCATCAAGGAAATAAAGCACTTTATACATAAATATGACTACAAGCGATTCCACTCATCCATCGACTATCAAAAGCCGATGAACCTGTATCTGGAGTCGATCAAAGATGTGGCGTAGAGTGGCAGTCATGAGGTGGAAATAGATCGAGGTCAATGACTGACTTGATTTTTCAGGCCATTATAGCTCTCCTGGTTAACCTTGTAGCTCTGTCAGCTTCTTCTTCACCTCTTCCACATGGACGATCTCATACGGTTCACCGTTCTTCTTACGTTTCTGGCGGACTTTGACATTTTCCCAGACAGCGACGATCTCACCCTCGGGACTGATGATGCACGTCGAACGCACTATGCCCATATACTCACGACCATAGTTCTTCTTTAGCTTCCAGACATCATAGGCCTGCATCATCTCTGTACTCTCATCACTAAGCAGTGTGATACCCAGATCTTGTTTCTCTATGAAGTTACGATGTTTTTTTGGACTGTCTGCACTGACTCCCAGGATGACAGCGTTAAGACCGGCAAAGTCCGGTGTCGCTTCTGTAAAATCACAGGCCTCTGTCGTACATCCCGGGGTATTGTCTTTCGGATAGAAATAGAGGACTATCCATTTTCCTTTTAAATCCCGTAGACAGATCTCGACATCATCCTGATTTGGCAGGCAAAACTCCAGTGCTTTACTTCCTTCTTCTATCATATTCTCTCCTATGGTCTTTTGATATGTGAGTCTATCTAAAATCAGATTAGAGCTCTTGCATACCCATCTTAAGTCTATCTCACATCTTTTTGATGCTAGGCTGCGCCACCATATTTGGCACTATAAATAGTAACCAGACAATAAGTCAAGCATGTCCAGACTAGCACGGATCTTCCTCAAGATATTTCTTTTACCCTTTCTGTTATTCACCCTACTTCAAACCTGATCCATCTCTTCTGGCACTAAGTAACAGTCATAGAACTAGCTAGTGATTCATAAAGTTCGATCAAAGACCATTCACTCACTCACGTGACATACTAGTCCTATGAAATATTTAATGATTCTGTCTCTCCTTATGACTTTTATCTTTGCAGATGAGATCATGACACTTAGTCCTATCGATATCGTTACAGACACGCAAATCATCGATACTAAAGAGACGACCTACTTTGACGATGATACGCTCAAAGACGATCAGGTTCAAAAGATCGAAGCCCTATGCATATTTATCTCTTCACTCTCCATCTCCAACTACGGTTCGCACAATGTCGCCTTTACCTCTTAACGAGGCCCTACGAACTTCATGGGTACCAATTCGCCTGTCGCTCTCTATGATGACTCCAGCCTTGATGACGTCCAGACACAACTGGACTTTATCGAACTGCGTAGCAAAGAGCGTCTCAAAGAAATATCGCAGGAGTTTATCGCTGCTGATGGTGTGGGGTTCGATCTTGAGAACGTCGTTACCGGCTTCGGCTCGATAATAGTGCAGGCGTTAATTAGCGGTGAGTTCAAGGATACAGTCGATCTCGAGAGTGATAGCAGGACGCGGTATAAGATAGTCTGGAAGAAGTAAGCTAGACTGACTGACTATTCGAACATAAGCTCATCACTGATATCTACTTCGGGAAAGGCCGTTAAGAGCATCTCAGCGGCGATTCCGTTATCGTAACAGAGAAGCTTATCTGTCTCATCGAGATGAGGCGTCGTTCCCAAGCCACAACTGGGTGATTTTGATTTTAAGACTATCTGATCAAGATCAGGGTGTTTGTCGATGAGTCGCTGAGTCTGTCCTTTGATAAGTGCTGTGACATCCCTGCCACTCTCATCTGCGATGATCCTATGTCCTGCCTCTTTACTCCAGATAACAGAGATACGTTCACGCGGAGTCCCCAGATCTGGAGCTTCCGGACAAAAAGGGATGATCTCAGCATCTTTGAAAGCTTCTACTACGGCATTGACCTTTTTGGTGGTTCCGTCGTAGCGACATAGCTCGCCTAATAGACAGGCACTGATGGCGACTTTTTTCTTACGCACAGAGTTTTTCCTTTAGGTAGTGTTTGGACGAAGGAGTTTGACTGGATTGGCAGATCGATCATTTCAACATAGGTCGTATGGACTTTAGGGGGTCAAGGCTTTACTGTTTTCTGCCTGCGCAGGCTTGGCAACAAAAAAAGTCAACCCATGACCCCGTGTCATGACGTATGCTCTATCACAATCATCTCTTACCTATTTTCCATTCCCCATTTCCCGTGTCAAAGGCACACTACGCGATGACGATCGATTTGATCTCTGTCATCTCTTCGATGGCAAAGTGTGGGCCTTCGCGTCCGACACCGCTTAGTTTGACACCGCCATAGGGCTGGATGTCGAAACGAAGCGTAGGCATATCATTGATGACGATACCACCCGCATCTAGTTCATCTATCGCACGCTGCGCCAGTTTGAGGTCATTGGTGAAGACTGAGAACTGAAGACCGTAAGGTGAGTCGTTCATCCTCGGCATCGCATCATCAAAACCATCTACTTTGACCAGACTGACGATAGGTGCGAAGACCTCTTCACAGACGATGGCCATATCATCCGTGACATCAGCCATGACACAAGGGTCAAACATCGTACCATCACGATGCGGCGCGGTCACAGCCCGGGCACCTTCATCGATGGCACTCTGCACCCAGCCCATCGCACGATCAGCCGACTCTTCATCGATGAGTGGACCCATAAAGGTGTTCTCATCATAAGGCGAACCGACAATAAGGCTCTGTGTCTCTTCCGCCATCTTCGCGGCAAACTCATCATAGACAGATGCGTCCACATAGATGCGCTGCAAGGAGATGCAGACCTGACCAGAGTTCACAAAAGCTCCCAAAGTACAGCGATTGGCTGCGAGTGCGACATCCGCGTATCTATCCACGTACGTTGCGGCGTTGCCACCAAGTTCCAGACTGACTTTTTTAATACCGGCACTTTTCGTGATGATATTACCGACCGGGACAGAGCCGGTAAAGCTGATGACACGAGGGATGTCAGAACCGATCAATGCGGCACCGACCTCAGCATCACCATAGACGACACTTAACGCATCCTTGACAGCATAATCACTCTCAATAAAATACTTCGCAAACTTATAGGAGGTCAACGGTGCTTCGGGAGTAGGTTTCAACACGACAGCATTACCAGCCACCAGAGCGGGGGCAAGCTTATGAGCTACAAGATTAAGAGGGAAGTTAAAGGGTGTGATAGCTACGACGACGCCCACCGGCTCACGGCGGTAAAACGCCATCGTCTTACGTCCGCTTGGCATGGCATCAGTATTGATGGTCTCACCATGCATCGTACGCATCGTCTCAGCAGCAAGTGTCACCGTCTCGATACAGCGATCTACCTCGACTCGGGCAAACTGGATAGGCTTACCCACCTCATCGGTGATGGTCAGTGCCATATCCTCACGGTTCTCACGTAACTTCTCCGCCACATCAAGCAACCAGTCACAACGCTGCGATAAAGTAGACTTCTTTGCCGCTTTGGTAGCTTTTTGCGCGACCTTCAATGCTTTTTCTGCATCTTCCGCGCTACAGACAGGTGCCCGGCTTACTACATTATTGTCATACGGGCTTAAACGCTCGCTCCACTCTCCACTGTCAGCTTCATCTGAGCCAAAAAATATCTTTGCATCTAACATGATCATCTTCCCTCTATCTATTTAGTGGGTATCTCTAATAATCCTGTATATCATCAGAGGATTTTTAGAGGTGCCCTAGTATTTGTATAGTAACGAGATCACTCTCTAATGTCCATCATCTTGCGTATAGCAATAAACAGCATCGCCGCCCCTGTTACCAAAAAAGCACTTCCGGCAGCAAAGAGCTGTTGGTTCCCAAAGCCCAATGCGACTGTCGTTACGACGAGACCCAGCGTACTATAGACCAACTGCATATCGGCCAGTCTCTGCGGTATCATCTCATGAAGCATCGGGACGTCGCGCTCTCCTATATAGGGAGAGTAGTACTGGAACCAGATGAGAAACGGGATGATCTTATAGAGATTTCCCATGATCACAAAACCGATGAATCCCACCAGCAGCAACCAGATGCTTATAAGTAGGAACTGTTCGCCGGCACCAAAGAGATAGAGTAATCCAAATGACCAGGAGAGCCCCAGTGAGATATATCCGACATACATCGACTTTGCCCAGATATCATGGATGACCTTCACACGTGAGCGCGTCATCTTATAGACCTGATACATATATAGAAGTAGCGAACTCATCAGCAGGCCAAGAGCGAGGTCTCTCATCCAGCCCAGTTCCAGCGGCGAAGCCAGCAGCATCAAGACCACAGCTGCTGACATCGTATAGAGACTGCCTGCGAACTCATTATCGCTGATGCGTTTAGCAAGGCCGAACATCGGTATGAGCACGATGGAGATACCCATGATGGTCAACATCACAAAACCACCTAAAAGGCCAAATATATGTGCTTCAAACCATAACCCGGTATTGGTATCGATGACGCCTGCCAGTCCCAGTGCCATCAAAATACCGTTAAGCAGTCCCAAAAGCAGGAAGAAGTTACTTGTCTTCATCGACAGCGTGACACTGGTCTTTCGCTTGCCCTGCCTGAGGGTAAGGTGCAGTTCGACAGCAAAGATCGTCATCGCTATCAAGACAAAGATACCGCCATAAGGCAAGACCGCGACACTGACATAGAAGCCATAGACCATCAGCAGCACACCGATAAGCAGCAGTATCCAGATGATCCGAAAAAGATCGATGATAGCGTGCTTGGTCTCTACGACTACTGGTCCGAGCTGCGCCATGGCACCAAAGATGAACATCATGACAAATCCCAGCAGATAAAGATGCACCCAACCTGCGATCTCAAAAGAGTCCAGAGCAGCATCTATGTCCAAAAAAAGCAGTGAGAGCATACTTAGTAGGTAAAAGAGGCCTCCCAAGAGAAAGTATGGGGCCATGATACGCATAGGAGGTGAGAAATCTGGAGAGACATTCATTGTGTCACTTTCAAACATAAGTCTGACAGATTCCCCTGTCAGCGAAAAACAGTTATTATCAGAGGATTTTAACAAACTTTTTATCTATATGACCATAAAATACGTAAAATCAACGGGGCTTATAACTTTGCCCTTTCTCAAGGTGACTCATGAACTTGACTATTACAGACGGTGTCATTGGTGTACGTCCTCCGGTAACAAAACCACATCCGGGTTTTTTACATCAGGTAGGTGAAGAACGTTTTCGTAAACTGGTCGATGACCATTACGACCTTATCCGAGAGAGTGATATCGCTTTTCTCTTTCCGGTCAATGACGAAGACGATTTCAATCAGGCGAAAAAACATGCTGCTGACTTCCTGCTCCAGATATCTGGCGGGCCTGACTACTTTAGTCAAGATCGTGGTGAACCACAGATGGTCGGCCGTCACGCTCCCTTCCGCATCGATGACGCTGGCCGTCGAAGCTGGCTGGAACTCTATGCACCACTACTAGCGGCGCTGGTAGATGAGGGTGTCGATGAAGCATACATCCAATCCTTTTGGGACTACCTTGATGTCTTCTCCATCTGGTTGATCAATACCCCAAGCTAAAAAGATGATTCAGCCGGCAGGAGCTAAGAGATACTCTTGCATAAAAAGCCATCAGACCCCATAACCTACTATAAATAAGTTCTTCTACTTAAACGTTAACGATGGACTAATCATTACTTCGCTAGAATAGCTCACTTTTTTCAACGTCAAAACGATGTGGATTATTTGGAGAATTGATGAACGCAGCCAAGTTTATTTGGATGAACGGTAAATATGTGCCATGGGCTGAAGCGCAGATACACGTCCTCTCACACACCCTACACTATGGGAATGGTGTCATCGAAGGGACAAAAGCGTATAAGACAGAGAGAGGTTATGCGATCTTTCGTCTGAATGAGCATACAAAGCGACTTAAAGAGTCCGCTAAGATGACTTTGATCGACATCCCCTTCACTGTCGAAGAGATGAACGAGGCACAGATCGATCTGGTCCGCAAGAACGAGTTCACCGGTGATAACGTCTATATCCGTCCTTTTGCCTTTTTGGGTTATGGTGTTATGGGCCTATATCATAAAGACGCGCCAGTCGAGACGGTCATGGCTGCCTGGGAATGGGGTGCTTACCTTGGTGAAGAGGGACTGCGTCGCGGTATCCGTCTGAAGATAGCTTCCATGACTCGCCCGGCTAATACCTCGAACATGGGTAAGGCCAAGGCATCGGCAAACTATCTCAACTCACAGATGGCAAAGTTTGAAGCGATCGAGTCAGGTTATGACGAAGCACTGCTTCTTGATGACCAGGGTTATGTCGCTGAAGCCAGCGGAGCCTGTTTCTTCATGGTGCGTGATGGTCAACTGATCTCACCTCCCAATGACAACTCACTTGAGTCGATCACACAAAAGACCGTGATTGAGATGGCTAAGAAGATGGGCTATGAAGTAGTCCGTCGCAGGATCACCAGAGAGGAGATCTATGTCGCAGATGAAGCATTCCTCACAGGTACGGCAGCTGAGATAACACCAGTTCGTGAAGTCGATGCACGTATCATCGGTAAAGGCGAGCGCGGACCTGTCACAGAGAAGATCCAAAGCAGCTATTTCGACATCGTATTTGGACGCGATCCAGATTACGATCACTATTTGACATATATCTAACAAGGACATATTATGGGAGAGAACATCACCATGGCATCAGACATGAACGACTATTTTAATAAGAAGAAAAAACCTTCCGGTGGCGGAAGCGGCGGCGGATCTGGCGGAGGGAACTTCAAAGCTCCTCGTCCTCCAAAGATAGACTTTAATATGGGTGGCGGTAAAGCCGGTATATTTTACTTCATCGGTGCGATCGTACTCTTTTTGATCCTGGCAAAACCTTTTGTCATCATCACAGAGGGTGAACGCGGTATCTTATCTACCAATGGTAAGTATGAGCAGCAGACACTACTACCTGGCCTGCACTTCATCATCCCGGTCATCCAGAAGGTCTACCTAGTCGATACGAAAGTCCGTATCATCAACTATGCTGACCGTATAGACCGATCGACAGGTTCGACTGGTACCGGTATCGCTGTTAAACCTGCTATCACCGTACTCGACAAACGTGGTCTGCCTGTAGGCATCGAGCTTACCGTGCAGTACCGTCTTAATTCGCAATTCGCTGCTCAGACTATCTCCAATTGGGGCTTTAGCTGGGAAGAGAAGATCATTAACCCGGTCGTACGTGATGTAGTCCGTAATGTAGTCGGAAAGTATGATGCAGAGTCCCTGCCTCAGCTGCGTAATACCATCGCTGAACTGATCGAAAAAGGTATCCGTAAAAGTGTAGAGAGCCAAAAGAACTCACCGGCACTTTTTCAGTCTATCCAGTTACGTGAGATCGTCCTGCCTGCAAAAGTAAAAGAGCAGATAGAGCGTGTCCAGGTAGCCAAGCAGGAAGTACAACGTGCTGAACAGGAAGTACAACGTGCGAAACAAGAAGCACTTAAACGTGCGGCAGAAGCACAAGGTAAGTCAAATGCTGTGAGAATAGCAGCTGAAGGTAAGGCGCAAAAGATCACCATCGAAGCCGATGCGACTGCTAAAGCCAACAAGATCATCAGTGCATCACTGACCGATCAGCTGCTTCAACTCGAGCAGATCATGGTTCAGGGCAAGTTCAACGATGCACTTCGTGAGAACAAAGACGCTAAGATCTTCCTGACACCTGGTGGCGCAACACCAAATATCTGGGTAGACATGAAAGACCCTCAACGACAAACGGCAATAAAGTAACGCCACCCTCTTTCCCCTATCTCGGGGGAATCCTCTTTTTTGGCATCACATTTGCTTACAACATATAATATCTATCAGGAACATACCCTATGCAAGAGATCCTAAACCGTGTAGATTGGGAAAAATCAGACCTGCTGCCCGTGATCGTACAAGACCATGAGAACAATGAGATACTGATGATGGCCTATATGGACCGTGAAGCGCTTGAGCTCTCCCTCCAGACAAAGACTGCTCACTACTTTTCCCGATCAAAACAGCGTATCTGGAAAAAAGGTGAGAGTAGTGGTCACCTGCAACATATCAAATCATTTTTCATCGATTGTGATAATGATACACTTCTTATCAAAGTCGACCAGGAAGGTGTAGCCTGTCATACTGGGCGGCGTTCATGTTTCTTCACCGAGTTAGACAGTGGTGAGGTCACTATAGAAAAAGAGGTCAATACGACAGCCATGTATGGTGTGATCGACGAGCTTTATCATACTATTCTAGATCGTAAAAAAGCCGACCCTGAGACTTCATGGACAGCCAAACTCTTTGCAAAAGGGGAGAACAGTATCCTTAAAAAGGTCGTTGAAGAGGCAGCTGAGTTTAGTTTTGCTGTCAAAGACGATAATGAGGAGGAGATAATCTATGAAGCTGCTGATCTGACCTACCATGTCCTTGTCGCTCTAGGCTATAAGAACATCTCTCCAGACCGAATCAAACAGGAACTTTCCCGTCGTTTTGACATGAGTGGCATCGCAGAAAAGAACGCACGACCATCATGAAAGAGAAGATCAATGCATTCATCGAACAGCTAATACCCTATGATTATATGCTTTTCGGTGCGACGCTATTGCTCTTCATCTTACTACTTATACTAGCCATCTTACTTCATAGAAAGACCGGTCTTGCTGCGTTAATGGTCATTCTGGCCTTTACAGTACTTATGACTCTGCCTACCGTCGGCTATGTACAGATGCATGCCTACCTTTACAAAAACTCAACGACCATTGAGAGTTACAGAGCACTTGAGTTCACTGAAGCACTTATCGTCCATGGCAGGCTTACAAATGAGTCAGCACTGGACTTTACTGAGTGTGCGGTGACTGCCGGTGTCTACAAGATCGCCCACAATCCCGTACTCGACCTGCTCTATCCCTATAGTCCTTTTAAAAAAGAGACCATCACAACAGAGAGTATCATGAGTGGTCAGACAGTCGATTTCAAGATCATTGTCGATCCTTTTCGCTATAGTAGAGATTATAATCTATCTATAGGAGCGAAGTGCAGATGACGACTTATCTGACTATCTGGCATTACACCGTGATCATCCTGACGACTGTGATCTTTTTTGTACTGGTATACATCGCTTTCAAAGAAGAGCGTTCCAGTGTCCGTAACGCGATGATATTCTCGTCATTACTCGTTATGACACTCGTCAGCGGTTTTCTAATACTGGCTCTGGACAAATATACAAAAAAGGTCACCCTTGCCGGACTTAAGAACCATCGACAGCTCTCTACCGAAAGGATCACCTACACTGGTTATGTCAAAAATACGGGTGATTATACTGTCGGTACTGTAAAGATCGAGTTTAAGATCGTCAACAAAGGGCATGTGACTGGTAATGTCAAGGGAGGATCTTTCTTTAGACCTAGTGGGATGAGTGATTTTTTTGGCGGTGGTGATAAGAAAGCCTATCGACCGCAGAAGATCGAAGAGACCGTTATTGTCGCTGAAGACCTGGCTCCGGGAAAATCAAAGTACTTCAATGTACGATTTGACTATCCACCTTATTTTAAGCAGGTCTCCCATTTTCAACGGGTGTTCGCACACTAAGTCTATCATGTGCTTCGAAATGACACATAACACACGTCTTCGGAAACGGAGAGTCTTAGGAGTGCTAACCCTTGGCACTCTCCACTTTGACTCCCGAACTGCGGAGGCAAAGCCTTCCGATTCCAAACCTTATAGAGCGATCACAACTCTTGACTTAATAACATTAGCGATACCCTTACTTAGTACTTAAGTCCGATCTTCTTCAAGGCTGCATTGATATTACGGATCTGAGCGTTCTTATCTCTACACCATTGAGGTGCGATCAGGCTCGGATCATCGATCCCGGCAGTAATACGCTGTACGTTCACCTCCGCCGGTTTCATCTCGATGGCTTTTACTAACACGTCGATATAGTCCTCTTCCGTGATGGGAGTAAACTCGCCCCTACTATGTTCATTGGCCAGTGCCGTTCGTTTTACGACATAAAGAGGATGGTACTTCACAGAGTCAATACCCCACTCATACGCCTGTCTTGCTGTCTCAAGCATCATCGCTTTGTCTTCACCCGGTAAGCCAAAGATAAGATGGCCACAGACTTTCAGACCCTTCTCTTTTGACTTCACGATCCACTCTTTTACATTTGCACTATCATGGCCACGGTTTATGCGCTCCAGCGTCTCATCATAGATAGACTGGATACCATACTCGATCCAGATCTCTTTGGACTGAGACAACTCCACGAGATAATCCAGTATCTCTTCGCTGACACTGTCCGATCGAGTACCGATGCTGAGGCCTACCACATCCTTATCCAGTCCCAGGGCCTCCTCGTAGAGTGCTTTAAGGGTACTAAGTGGTGCATAGGTGTTTGTAAACGACTGAAAGTAGACCAGAAACTTCTCTGCACCATAGTCACGTCTCAGCCTGGCACTTAATGTCTCATACTGGGCACGGAGCTGTTTTAACTGCGTATCTAAAAAGGGGTTCTCTATGGAGTCTAGATTGAGGTAGAAGCCTTTTAGTGGCTTTGCTTTGTCAAGGCTTGGGCTAAAAGAGTCGTTCTCACAAAAAGTACATCCCCCCTTTGCCACAGAGCCATCTATGTTTGGACAGGTAAAGCCAGAGATAGAGATAGGAACTTTATAGACCTTGGTCCCAAATCTATCGTGCAGGTAACTCCCGAATGTATATATCTGTTTCAATATGCTTCTTGACTATAGGATATAATTGCCGGTAAAACAGGCGGTACAATAAGTATCTTCGGTACTGTTCACACTTCGCATCAAGGCATCATTATCGAGATAAGCCAGAGAGTCTGCCTCTATGAAGTTGCAGATGTCCTCTACACTCATATTTGCCGCTATCAGGTTCTCTTTATCGGGAGTATCTACTCCGTAATAGCATGGATCTGTCGTAGGAGGAGAAGAGATCCGCATATGGACTTCTGCTGCTCCTGCATTTTTAAGCAGACGGATGATACGACGGCTTGTCGTCCCGCGTACGATGGAGTCATCGATGACGATGACACGTTTTCCCTCTATTAGACTTTTGATAGGTGAGAGTTTCATCTTCACCTTCAGATCGCGCATCTCTTGAGTCGGTTCGATAAACGTGCGTCCGATGTAATGGTTACGCATGATACCCATCTCAAAAGGTATGCCACTAGCCTGTGAGTAACCAATAGCAGAAGGTATCCCTCCATCGGGGACAGGGAGGACCATATCCGCTTCTACCGGCTGTGCTTTTGCAAGCTCGATACCCATGTTCTTTCGCATCTGATAGACGTTCTGACCAAAGACATCAGAGTCCGGACGGGCAAAATAGACATGCTCGAAAATACAGTGCTTGGGTTGCTCTGCATGCAACATTATGGATTGCGGTGCTTTGTCTTTCTCAAAGATCAGCAATTCACCTGGTAGTACATCACGCATGAAAGTCGCACCGATAAGATCAAATGCACAAGTCTCTGAGGCAACGACATAACCATCGCCAACCCGACCAAGGCTTAAAGGACGAAAACCATACGGGTCGCGAACGGCAAACATCTTTGAACGGCTTTGAAAGACCAGTGAATAAGCGCCTTCTACCTTTCCGACAGCATCGATGATACGATCTTTCAACTTCAGCTTATCACTACGTGCGATAAGGTGGATAAGGTTCTCTGTATCCATAAAAGTCTGAAAGATCGCGCCATCTTTGATCAATGCATTACGGACTTCTGCAGCATTGGTGAAGTTTCCGTTATGAACGATAGAGAGTTGACCAAGATCGTAATTGGCATGCACAGGCTGAGCATCAAGGATAGAGTCGTTACCAGCCGTCGAGTAGCGTGTATGACCAATAGACATATGCCCTTCTAATTTGCTGAGTTTACCTTCATCAAATACTCGAGAGACAAGACCTCTATCTTTTATGGTGTGTATCTTCACTCCATCACCACTGCTTATTCCGGCAGCTTCCTGCCCCCGGTGTTGCATAGCATGTAGTGAGAAGTAAGAGAGTCTCGATGCTTCTTTATGATTAAAGATCCCGACGACTGCACACTCTTCGTTTAGCGCTCTTTCCACTAGTATATCCTTCTTATGCTCATGACAGTTCTAGACTATCAGCTATAGAGTAGAGACCTCTCTCTTTACCATGTAACCATTTTGCAGCACGTATGGCACCTTTGGAAAAGGTGTTTCTACTCGTTGCTGTATGGTTAAGCTCGATGAACTCACCATCATTGTAAAAACCTACAGTATGACGGCCTACGATATCACCACCGCGAAGGGCCATGACAGCGATCTCATCTTTGGTACGTTCTCCAATATTCCCGTTACGACCACTGATACGCACTTTATCAAGATCTAGATCGCGCCCACGTGCCGCAGACTCAGCCAATGTCAAAGCTGTTCCACTTGGTGCATCTTTTTTATGGCGGTGATGCTGCTCGACGATCTCAATATCAAAACCTTCAAGCGTCTTAGAGGCCATATGGACTAGTTTGTTCATCATCGCTACACCCAGAGACATGTTCGTCGCATAAAGGATCGGCATCGACTCACTGGCATCACGTAAAAGGTTGACTTGGTGGGTATCAAGACCAGTAGTCCCGATAATCAGCGGTGTCGGATACTCAAGTGCACTCTCGAGCATCGATTGCGTAGCATCAGGCAGAGAGAAGTCGATCACGACATCACATGCTTTAAGAAAGGTAGCCATATCGTTTGTGACAAGCACCGACGGGTCTATAGAGAAATCAAGTTCATTTCTTATATATACACAAGAGAGGCTGATCCCCTCTTCAAGACGCAGATCTTCGAGTAGTAGTCGACCTACTCGACCACTGGCTCCAAATACACCGGCTTTGATCATTAGTGGTTTACCTTCTCATCCACATAACCGATTGCCTGAAGTGCAGCTACCGCGCCATCACCAGCTGCACAGACCACTTGTTTTGGTGCATCGATACGCATGTCTCCTGCAGCATACAGACCTGGTACGGAGGTCTTCATAGTGATATCTACCTTCACCTCACCCCAGTCAGTCATATCACATAAAAACGAATCATCTTCCTGGATTAGGACCTCATTGTTCACATCGTTACCAACAAAGACAAAGACACCCGGTACTTCGAGATCACGTAGTTCACCATCATTGGACTTGACACGAAGACCCGTAACACCCATCGCATCACCATAGACCTCGTCAGGTACACTGTTAAGTACCAGTTCGATGTTCTCAGTAGTCTTTAGACGCTCGATAGTGTTTGGAGCTGAACGAAACTCATCCCGTCGGTGAACGAGATAGACTTTAGAACAGATCTTGGCAAGATAAAGTGCTTCTTCAAGAGCAGTATCGCCACCACCTATGACAGCGACCTCTTTACCTTTATAGAAGAAACCATCACAGGTAGCACAGGTACTGACACCTTTTCCAAAGAGCTTGTCCTCGCCTGCAAATCCCGCACGTTTAGGAGTCGAGCCGGTACAGACAAGCACACTCATCGCTTCTTCTGAAGTACCATCATCCTTAGAGATGATAAAATTACCTTCTGCGTTCTTACTGACTCTGGTGACTCCGACCATCTCATGTTTGAGACCAAATCGCTGACACTGTTCAGGCCAAGTACTCATCAGTTCCATACCGGTGACCTCACCAATAGCACCAGGATAGTTCTCGATCTCAGAGCTCTGTGTGATCTGTCCGCCAGGCATACCTTTTTCAAACATCGTCACATTGTCTAGACCGCCACGAGTAGCATATAGCCCTGCTGTAAGACCTGCAGGTCCACCTCCAATAATCGCAAAATCTAACATTATAATTCCTTTTGAGTTTGTTGTAAAGCCTCTAATGTATCTAGTTCGCGTATCATACTATCTTGTTTATAAAGAGTCTCTTTCGATCTTTTGATAATAAATATCGAAGGCACTTTATAGATATTGAAGCGCTGAATAAACTGTAGATTGGTGTTCGTCCCCGCACGTAAGAACGTGATGTTCTCATCTGATGGCAGACTCTGCTGATAGTAGTCTATCGCTATGATCGGATACTCAGCCTGTGCCGCAGCGATCTTCTCTGTAGTGCCCGCAACATTGGAGCTATACATGATGACGAGATAACGATCTGCATCTGGTGTGAAAAGTATTTTTTCCTGATAGAATATCCACTTGGAAAAATCAATAAATTTGTATTCGGAGAATTTATAGTTGAAGTAGGCAAAGGCACCGGCGATCATCGCCGTGCCAAAGAAAGAGGCAAGGATAGTAGTGACCGAGAAGAGACCTGCTCCCCGTCTGGCCATCTCCTAGCTCTTTTTAGAGGTGTTTGTCGATAATAGAAGTGAAAGCACCTTTAGATGCTGCTCCGATCATTTGATCGACGACTTCACCATCTTTAAAGAACATGACAGTTGGGATAGAGCGGATGCCATATTTTACAGCGATATCCTGCTCTTCATCAGTGTTGACTTTACAGATATTAGCTTTACCTTCGTACTCTTCTGCAAGTTCTTCAACTACAGGAGCGATCATGCGACAAGGTCCACACCATGGAGCCCAGAAGTCTACCATTGTAACGCCGTCTTTGATCTTGTCTTCAAATGTAGCTGCTGTCAATTCAGTATATTTAGCCATACATATTCCTTCTTGGTTTGTTATAAGATGGCGGAATTATAACCTTAAAATCTTTAAAAACGCTTGGATATATTTAAGTTAATCTCATCTTATAAGTTAAATAGGACAAATTGTCTCTTATTTAGCATATTTCACCGGTAAATCAGTCTTTACAGGGTGATGTTCTCGACAAGTTCCAGCTCTTTTGGAGTGATGATGACAGCATCGATACAAAAGTCCAACGTAAGTCTGTGTCTTTTCATATAGACCTCTGCCGTCTTTAGGACCCTGTCAAGTTTTGTTGGTGTGATGTTTTGGATAGCTGACTCATAAGTGATACCACTTTTGACCTCGACGAAGTGGAGGACCTCATCTTTCATAGCGATGACATCTATCTCTCCAAAACGGCTGCTGACATTTCGGTCTATGATGGAGAAACCTCTCTTTCGAAGGTGCTCACAAGCTTGTTCTTCTGCCAAGTCGCCTTTGGCTCGGCTCATACCGAGACGATATCGACTTTGATGGATTTAAACGCAGCGGTCAAGATCAGTTCATCATGTTTGTCACCGAAGATAGCGTTGATCCTGGACTTACTGTGATGGAAAGTGACAAAAAGAGTCTTAGGCTGGACACGAGAGGTGAACTTGACTGTCAGTGGTGCAGTCTCTCCAAACTCTGTCTTTAAGATGACTTTCTCGGTCGTGAAATCAGCCGCATCGTCTTCACAGACTAAAAGGATGTCTTCATCATAACGTTTGTTTAGCTTCTCACTTTCTTTGGTCTGAGCAGCATTGTTATAGTGCTCAAGCGTACGACCGGTAGTCAGGTAATAACCCGTAAAACTATCATCAATGATCTCTTCGATCATACCGCGTGGCTCATACTGATGGTAATGGAACTCACCAAGGCCATCATCTGTCCTGAAGTCCAAAAGGTGAAGCACAGGAGTGTCTTCGGTGTAGACCGGCCACTGAAGTCCACGCTTACGGTGACGTTCCAGACGCATATAAGAGGCACCGCTAAAACGCCGGTGAGCTACTTCACGTACCTCGTCCCACACCTGAGCACTGTCTTTATAGTCATAACTGCCACCCATCTTGTTATCTAACATCTGGATTACTTCCCAGTCATCAGGAAGATCTGACTTTACCAGCGGCTGCGAAAGGTGCAGACGACGCATGGCATTGACATAGACTCCTGTCTTCTCATAAGCTGATTTGACACCGACGACGATATCTGCACGTGCGGCGATATCATTCATCATCACCTCCTGGACCATGACAAACTCCAGGTTCTCCATCGCCTTCTCTACCTTGTTCAGATTTGGATGGATATGCGTGATGTCCTCACCCATGTTCAGCAGCGCCTTGATCTTACCTTCGTTCATCGCATCCACAAGCTGCGGGGTCATCAGACCGACCTCTTTAGGCTCCTGATAATCAGGGTCATAATAAGGTAGACAACCCATATCACAAGCACCCTGCACATTGTTCTGCCCGCGAAGCGGCATCAGGCCGGCACCATGTTGGCCGATATTACCCGTTATGAGTGCCAGATGGGTGATCGCCATGACTGCATAAGAGCCGTCAAGATGTTCTGTGATGCCCAGTCCCCAAAATATCATCGACTTCTTGACCGCATATTCACGTGCGATATTAGGGATAAGTTTTGCCAGATGCTCATACTCTTTGACCTGTTTGAAATAGTCAGGGTTCGCATAAGGGTCGTTTAGTATCTTCTCTTTATACTCTATAAACCATTTTGTCCGTGTAGCGATGAACTCTCTGTCATAGAGCTCTTCATCGATGATGACATATGCCATCATGTTCAAGATAAGCAGGTTTGCTTCATGCGGGACGATCGCTTTATGTTTGGCATACTTCATCAGCTTGATATCACGGACATCGATAACGGCAAGATTATTATTTTTACGCGAGGCATCTATCATCCGGTTAGCGACAATAGGGTGTGCTTCCGTCGTGTTTGAGCCGATGACGACCATAAACTCAGTCGTATAGATATCGTTGTACGGGTTTGTCGCGGCACCTTCACCAATAGTCGTACGCATCCCTTTCAGACTTGGCGAGTGACAGACACGAGCACAGTTGTCTACGTGTGGTGAGTTCATCGTATGACGGGTGAACTTCTGAAACAGATAGGCACTCTCGCATGAGGTACGTGCACCACCGATGGCACAGAAACTCTTATCGCCATACTTTTGTGTCACCTCTTTTAGTTTCATCGACGCTATCGTGGTCGCTGTATCGATATCGGTCTCATACCAGACGTCATCGAGATCATGTAGTGAAGCTTCTACTGCTGCTTTTATCTGCGGGTTCTTTACCAGGAACTGCTTCTTGATACGAGGAGTCCTGATCCGGTTGTCTGCAGCTACGAAATCAAATCCGTATTTACCCTTTATACAGAGCTTTCCCTGAGAGACATAACCATCAGGTGAAGCAGTGATCTTTACGATCTTGTTCTCATGGACATGCCCAACGATGTCACAACCGACACCACAATAGGTACATACCGTATCGATCTCTTCTACATCCATTACTACTCTCCATTATTGACCGCCGATCATATTATCAAAAACACTAATAAAGTACTTCTCTTTGTACTTTCAGGGTCTAATATGCTCGGGGGTGATTGATTGCTGAAGTCTACTTATTTATCTCTTAAGAACTGTGGAATCGAGACTGTGGTAGATATCGTTAAAGCCCATTTTATGCAATTCGTCTATTGGTTATTTATCTTGCATGGTATGGATGACATCAAATGCTAGCTCAGGATGTGCCTGGTAGTGCTCGCAACGTTCTAAGTAGACATCATAAAGCTTACAGGGGTTTTTATCAGCGAGCAGTTGAAATCGTACGTATGCCTCATCGATATTCTCATCCCGGTATAGTTTGAGTGCATAAGCATAAGCTTCAAGTTCATCACTACTCTTTAACGTCTCTTCAGAAGAGATGACTTCAAACACTTCTACTGCTTTTTCTTTACCCTTGACACGGACAAGGTCAAGTGAACGCAACTGATATTCTCTTTTCAACATCTTCTTTGCATCTTCAGAGATAATGATCGTCGAACCATAGTTCTTATTCAACCCTTCGAGCCGTGATGCCAGATTCACATTGTCTCCGATGATCGTATAGTCTGAACGACCTGTAGAGCCCATCTCCCCTACAGTCACCGACCCGGTATGGATACCTATACCTATACTTAATCTCACAGCAAACTCTTTTTCCAGTTCTATGTTCAGTCTCTCTAACAT
>JADGEC010000060.1 GCA_016744575.1 Sulfurimonadaceae bacterium
TTCAATGTGAACACCCTTATCAACTTCTCAGTCTCCATCCTGATCGCACTGTTGATCGAAGCACTGTTAGTCGTCTTTAAGATCACCATCAGTGACTATAAAGACCTTCCTTATGCAGCGTGGTTGATCGCAGCCCTTGCACTACTCTTTTTTGTCTTCTCGATCTTCATCTATTTGATGAGAAAGTCAGATCAGAGATGACGCTTCGAGCAAGCTCGTATAGAACTTGCATCTAGTATCAAAAACGAATAGAGGAAGATGATGAGCATTCAAGATAAGATCAAAGAAGAGCTATTAAAAGAGATAAATGGCAACATCGATCAGCATTATGATCTTCTCGATCAGCGTTTCGATCTCTCTGTCGAACAGGTCAATACACTAGTCCGGGAACTGAACAGACTCAAAGAGGAGATCTATAAGCTCGTCTCCAATAGCCAACTCTCATGAGTGAGCATCACATCGTACTTGAAAGCCTCTGTGGCTGTGCGAAAAAGTCCGGTGTCGAACAGATCCGTACCTTTCATGACAAGGTCGAAGCTGAGTTCCATGCGGCAGAGTGGGCAGAGTCGCTTAATGAGCGTTTTTGCGGTAAACACGGGTTCGATGTCGTTGAAGTCGGTGATGATTTTGTCATCTCGGTAGAAGAGGGTGCCTATTCGGAGAGCTGTGATATAGGTATTTGATAGGAGTGAACAGAAGGTCCTTGCTGGACAAAAGAGCTCTGTGATACGATCAGTACAAATAAAAAAGGAAGAGCATGCAATATCATGTCGTAGTAGAAAGACTATGTGGATGTGCAAAACGCAAAGAGATGCCACAGATCAAGACATTTGACGATCAAGAGAATGCTCATCGTGTCGCCCGAGCCTGGGCCCAGGAGCTAAATGAGACTTTCTGTGGTAATCATGAGTTTGATGTCGTCGCCGTCGATGACAATTTTGTCATCACTGTAGGAGAAGGCAGTTACTAGCCCAACTGCTGTTATCTCAAGATCTGTACAAGGCAATAGCGCATGGTCTCTTTAGCAGACTAGACTTCATCGTCACATTCTTATTAGAGGTGCCCTAAATACTATCTCACTTCATCTCCCTCAAGATAGATCCACTATTAGACAAGAGACGACAAATTTGTCATATATAAGAATAAAACGCTGTAATACGACAACTTCGTTATATTTTTAGATATATAACGGTAGAACTTTTTATGCACATCGAACACAAATAGATTATCGACACTCTTTATGGTCGAGTGCTCATGGGGAATGAAAAGGAAAAAGATGAGACGAGTCCTGCTATCCATACTCTCTATCGCAGTAGCACTCTCCGCAGTTGAGATCAACATCGCTGTCGCCGCGAATGTCAGTTATGCTATCGATGAGCTCAAGACGGAGTTTGCCAAGATAGAACCTGATACCAAGGTCCGGGTGACACTGGGCAGTAGCGGGAAACTGACGGCGCAGATAAAGAACGGTGCACCTTATGGGCTCTTTATGTCGGCAAACATGATGTATCCTCAGACACTCTATGATGAGAAGAGAGCTATTACTGAGCCTATTGTCTACGCTGAGGGCGCCTTGGCCTACTTAAGTGTCAGAGAACGGGACTTGTCCAAAGGCTTGGCACTTCTGAAAGATGAGAAGATAGTGAAGATCGCCATAGCGAACCCCAAGACTGCCCCTTATGGAAAAGCCACTGTCGAAGCGCTAAAAAAGGCAAAGATATATGAGGCTGTCAAAGCGAAGTTCGTCTATGGAGAGTCTATCTCGCAAACGGTCTCTTACGCGGTGACTGCAGCTGAGATCGGGATCATCGCCAAGTCCTCGCTTTACAGCTCAAAGATGACGCAATACAAAGAGAACGTGAACTGGGTCTCGATGGACCCGAAGCTCTACACACCTATAGAACAGGGGGTCGTCTTGTTGAAGTATGGTGAGGATGAGAAAGCCTATAGAGCGTTTTATGACTTTATCCTTAGTGACAAAGCGGCAGAGATATTCAAAAAGTACGGGTATAGCATCCCATGAACCATATCATCGCGACCGTCACCGCCATAGAGAGCATGGAAGAGCTTACGATCGTCACCTTTGAGGCGGAGGGGCAGACGATGCGTATGATGGGATTAGGACTCACGCTTCCCATAGTGGTCGGTAGTCCAGTCACATTGGCGGCAAAGGCTTCCAATATCGCACTGGCAAAAGAGCTCAAGGGGATGCTCAGTACCTCCAATCAGCTTGATTCACTTATTGAAAGCGTGAAGATGGGAAAGATGCTCTGCAGTGTCAAAGTACGTTTTGGAGAGGCCCTGCTTGAGAGCATCACTACCCGCGCTTCTGCGTTGCGCATGGATCTGAAGGTCGGTGATGTCGTGACCACGCTCATCAAAGCGAGTGAGCTCTCTATCGTAAAGGTGAACGCATGAGTGATCTTGAGCTTGGACCTTTTCTCCTTTCGTTCAAATTAGCCGGGATCACGACGCTGATCTTGTTTGTGATCGCCTTGCCTGTCGCCTGGTGGCTGAGTCAGACCAGGTGTCGCTGCAAACCTTTTGTCGAAGCGGTCGTCTCCCTGCCGATCGTCCTGCCTCCATCAGTCCTTGGCTTTTACATCCTTTACGCACTCTCCTACAACTCACCTATCGGTGCCTTCTTTGAGGAGACCTTCGGTATCAAACTGGTCTTTAACTTCACCGGGCTTGTCATCGCCAGCTGTTTTTACTCTTTTCCCTTTATGGTCCAACCGCTGCAGGGTGGCTTTGAGTCACTGAACAAGAACATGCTCGAAGCCTCTTATATTGCCGGAAAAAGTGTGATGCAGACTCTCTTTCGCGTGGCACTGCCCAATATCAAACCTGCTTTGATGACAGCGATGATCATCACTTTTGCCCATACGGTCGGTGAGTTCGGGGTGGTCTTGATGGTCGGTGGCTCTATACCAGGAGAGACGAAGGTCGCATCCGTGGCGATCTATGAGTTTGTCGAGGTGATGGACTACTCACAGGCACATATCTACAGTATCATCATGATCGTACTGAGTTTTACGGTACTGCTGGGTGTCTATTTCTTTAATCAGCGTCACAACCGACGGATCGGGATCTCATCATGATACGACTTTCTCTACAAAAGACGCTAGAAGGAAGTTCCGGTGCTATGGAGCTGGATGTCGCACTGACGATCAAGGAACATGAGTTTGTGGCACTTGCCGGTCAGAGCGGAAGTGGTAAGACCACCTTACTCCGTATCCTGGCCGGGCTTGAGACAGCCAGGGGTGCTATAGTGGTCTCAGAGGAGTCATGGCTCGATAGCAGACGGACTCTTCCGCCGCAGAAACGGGGTATTGGCTTTGTATTTCAGGATTACGCCTTGTTTGATAACATGAGTGTGGAAGAGAACCTGCTCTATGTCCAAAAAGATAGAGGCTTGGCAGAGCACCTACTTGGACTGACGGAGTTGACATCGCTGGCAAGACGCCTTCCAAGTACCCTCAGCGGAGGTCAAAAGCAGCGGGTCTCACTCTGTCGGGCTTTGATGAGGCGTCCCAGACTCTTGCTGATGGATGAACCACTTTCTGCGTTAGACCCGCTTATGCGAATGAAGTTGCAGCATGATATATTGGCGTTGCATAAAGAGTTTGGTACGACCACCATTATGGTCAGTCATGATCCCAGTGAGATCTATCGCCTGGCAGACAGAGTCATCGTATTAGAGCACGGGGAGATCATCCAAGATGGTACATCCAAGGAGGTCTTACTCAAGACACAGGGAAGCCAGAAGTTCTCGCTAAGGGGAGAGTTGCTAGATATCATCCAAGCCGATGTCATCCACATCGCAGTAGTCGCGATCGGTCAACAGATCGTCGAAGTGGTGCTCGATGAGTCGGAGGCCGCTGCTTTTACTGTTGGTGATACGGTCAATGTCAGCACTAAAGCCTTCTCTCCTACTTTAAGCCGTATGGGTCTTTAGTCCCGGTTTGTTAAGCTTTCATCTTCTTTCTCAAGGCGATGTATAATAGTCATCTTAAAGCTTAGATACAAGTGTTCAGTTTGGATCGATGGTGATGATCTTGGGTCGAAAGAGTCTCTTCATCTTTGTTCCGGACAAGTCAATGGATCTGTGAGCATTTGATGATGATCTTGGATATCAAGTGATATCTTATGAGAAGATGACAAGTGGCCTGCCAAATGGCACTTTCGCTCTGCGTGAAAGGGCCCAGAGTACTTCATAGTTTGGCGGAAACTTTGGAAACCAGCCATCCCCATCGGTGAAGTAGAGTAGCATCGTGTTCATCGGGAGGTTGGCATCGATGTACTCAAAGACAGGTCGGTAGTCCGTTCCTCCCCCACCTTTGAGTGGAAAGTCCATCTTCTCTCCACCTCGGAATGTATGGTGTGCATGCACTTTGGCATCGGCGATGAGCAGTTCGATCTGCACTGCCGGAAAGTTTTGCATGATGGTCTTGAACTCTTCCATAAAGGCACCCAGTAACATATCATCGATAGAACCTGAGGTATCGACGGCTACACAAAGACTCAGTGTGTCACTGGTCAAAGACGGCAGGACGAAGCCGCGGTGGAGGTGCTTCTTGTTCGGTGGCATGAATGCGTAGTTGTTACGCATGTGGCGGTTGATCGCGTTGTAGAGCTCGAAACGCCAGTCCACATCATTGGCTTTGACCTTTTTTGCCAGTCGATCAAGCCCTGAGGGCATCGCACTTTTTCGTTGCGCCAGCTCCTTGGAGAGCGATGCGGCATAGTCCCACTCTGATTCTGTCTGGGGATCAAGATCGTCTTCTATTGCTTCAATATTCCCAAACTCCTTGGAATCCTCTTCTTCACTGGCTGGAGACGAGTCTGGTACCAGGTTCTCGCTAGGTTGCGTGTCATCATCTTCAAAGGCATCGTCCAGAGCGCCAAAATGGTCATCTTTCAGGGTATCATAGATCTCTTCAGCATACATACCCGCATACGCTTCATCGTAGTTGACCCCTTGTGGGATCGACATACCATTTTTATGCAGCAGGCCGTTGATGGCGTAGTCCGTAGCCAGTTGCCACAGTGATCCGTGACGACCAAGACGACGCTGTTGATGCGAAAGTACATGGTGCATGACACAGTTGGTAAGGATGAACATGATCTCGTCGATGTTGCGCCGCGCTATGAACGCGGGGTTATAGAGAAAGCGTTTACCATTGCTTGCATATCCCGAGATGCTCTCACTGCTCTCATGCTTGAGGCGTGAGGCAAGCATGCCAAAATAGGGGTGCTTGACGGTGAGTTGGCTTTTGGCCTTTAGCAGTAGCTTGTCTGTACTCATCAGTGTAAGAGCGTGTTGAATCTACGCATCCATAACGTCCAGCTGTCGACATGGTCTAGTTCGATGTTACGTTCTCTGAGATCCTGTATGATCATCACGGCAAACTCACCTGGCAGGTTCAGGGTATAGCTGACAAGATTGTTCAGTTTTTTCGTTCCGGTGTTCTCATTGATCCGCATACTCAGTGCCGTAGAGAGGATATGCAAGGCTGAAGGCTCTTTCGGGATATCCTTGCAACTGCCATCAAGAACGGAGTCAAGATCGGGAAGATCACCGGCGACCGCTCTAAAACCCAAAAAGGCGGCGGCGAGTTCTTCTCCGATGGCACCGGCGACCATCGGCATGATAAGGTCAGGTTCGGGTTTGGAATCGATGATCTCATGCACATAGGCCCAGGTGCGTGGAGTGGCAAATGCCTTACTGTCGTCTTGGGTGTTGAAGGCAAAAAGCGAGTCTGGTCGGTGGGAGATGAAGGCGATGATCGAGGCATCGATAGCTGCGCTTATCGCCCAGCTTCGCCAGTCATCCACATTGGGTTCCATCTCAAGATGCACAAAGCGATTGGCGAGCGGTGCGGCCATGCGAAAGACTACACCACGGTCGCTCTCACGATTTCCCGCGGCTATGATCGACCAGCCATCAGGTAGAAGGTATTCACCGATCTTTCTGTCCAGGATGAGTTGATAGGCTGAGGCCTGTACCATCGGTGCGGCTGTGTTGAGTTCATCTAGGAAAAGGATCCCTTTCTCTTCGCTTCCATCAGGAAGGAATGAGGGTGGTGCCCACAGGGCGGTATTGTCCTTTGTGTTAAAGAAAGGGATCCCCCTCAGATCGGTCGGGTCCAGCAAAGAGAGGCGCAGATCGATAAAACTGATGCCTTTCTCTTTGGCGATCTGGGCGACTATGGATGATTTCCCTATGCCTGGTGGACCCCATAGAAAGACGGGTACTTTACGGTCGCTTAGGTG
Organism: Sulfurimonadaceae bacterium; assembly: GCA_016744575.1. GTDB lineage: Bacteria > Campylobacterota > Campylobacteria > Campylobacterales > Sulfurimonadaceae > BB26. The sequence continues at coordinate 6,277 of JADGEC010000060.1, forward strand.
GGCGAGAGAGCGTTTGGCGCTGAGTGGGTACATTCTATTCCTTAAAGCAGTTCTCTTACAGTGTATGCAGACCACTGCTGATGATCAGGTCTGACTTACGCTCACAATGCAATTTTGGTACGAGTATAAGATAGAAGAACGACGTTATGGAAAAAGTGATCAGAGAAATAGCCGATATCGCGGATATTACGACAAAAATGTCGTATTTTGTCTTTTTTGTACATAGATCGCATATCTTCCTTAGAATAGTCAGGAACGCTATATGTATTGTGTTAAGTAAATTCAGAAAAAGGATATATTATGAAAGATAACGACATCGTAGAATTGAATGATTTTAAGTTTAACCATTATATGCATCACTTTGATGAACAAGCCGAAGAGATCTTGCAGCTTGAGGATGATTATGACTCTGAGTATAGTCAGGACAATGACTATATGGACCTTTTCTGGGAAGCCTGATCTTCCCAAAGTGAGTCATACAAGCGACCTTGCTCTTGAACAAGGTCTGATGCCCGCGACCCAAGAGAGGGATCTACGCGGCGCTTATTCGTAACATCCTCAATATCTTAGGCGTGGCTGCAAGGTCCAGAGCTGTAAAGTCATCCGGACTTTTGATGCTCACGTCAGCGCCTGCTTCTAGTAACATCTCCGTCATCATCTCTTTACCGCTTGAGGCTACATACATCAGTGATGTCACACCATTCACGTTTGGATTGTCTATATCACAGCCAGCCTCGATCAGCATAGAGACCAGCTCCGCGTTCTCACTGAAACATGCCAGCCAGAGTGCCTGGTTGCCATCATCGTTTTTTGAACCTACGATAACACCAAGGTCGAGAAGCTCTTTGGCGATCTTGAGATCGCCATCAAGTGAGGCACGCATCAGCGCTGTGTTGCCATGCTCTCCAGCCTTATCCAGATTGTCGGGGGCATAACCCCTCGCTTCTAACCACGTCAATAGATGTCTTGTCATCTTTTACTCCTTGTTCGTCTGTACTTAGTAAGCGTTTTGAAAAAACAACCGTTTTGAAATCGGTAGCCATCCTCTACGCGGATCAGGTGTTTGGACTCGATAGAGAACATGAGGTCGACGTCCGTTTTACGGATGTCGTAGCTTTTCTGACACTGCTTACAGTAGAGAGTAGTCGTCATTGAGCCTCCATGCTTTTTCTAGTGAGTCATATGCAATTGTCATTCACGTAGTACAGGAGTTGCATCATCTACAAAAAACTAAAGGAGAGACTATGGAGATATTCTTTTACTGTCAGGCTTGTGATGCTAAGATCACGGTCGATCAGTTGTCACTGTTAAACGAAGGGAAATGCCCGACTTGCGGCTCATTGGACGGTTTCTCGACAGCATCGAAGAGCGAGGCTGATCCTTTTGAGTATACGACGATGATCAATGATGCAGAACTACTGCAGAAGACGCTCGACAACGAATAGTCGGCGTCTGTTCGTGGCCTAAGTCAGTTGTGCTGAGACACTGTTGAGTACAGCATCGGCTTTAGCGGGTTCGCCATTGTATTTTTTGATCTTGACACCATGGTTCGCCATGGCGGCTGCAGTGTTCTTACAAGCACGTTTGGCTACAAGGAACTCACAATCCTCAATCACCTCACCCATCTTGAAGTGCTCTTTGACATGCGCTTCGTCGTCATGCCCATGACTGCAGTGGTGATCTTCATCCTCATGTTCGTGATCAAGGTCGGTACGCGGGTTGGCACGGATGTCCTCAAGGTCAAAAGACTTGAACATCCCGCCTCCTTTGATGGTATAGACGGCAAAATAAGGGGTATGCCCTGCATTTCCAAAGAATCTAAGTGTATTGTCGTGGACTGGTACGGCTACTTTCATGGTCATCCTTATTGTTTTTCGAGATTATATCGATCTATAGCAGATCGACGATCCTTCTCTTGTGTGACGTAATACTCTTTTAAGAACATCGCAAGTTGCGAATCGATGTTGATGATATGGCGTCTGAACTTGTCGTAGGCGTAATCATCGATATATGCCCTTCCAAAAACGGGGAAGTCTTTAGACTTCTCATAGAAATACTCCATCTCACCCAAGAGATCTCGATGTTCATCGATATGCTCTTGTCTACCGTAAAAGTCGTGCATCTGCATCATCGCCTCCTCGAAAGCGAAATGTTTCCTTGTGTGTACGATCAACTCCTCGAAATGTGCCAGGAAGGCACCATCTTTACTGCTTTTGACCTCTGTTAGGATAGTCATGGACTCATCATGCTTATCATCCATGATGGCTATGTTCAGACGCAGGTCATCAGGCAGCATCGCCTTTACCTCTTGATTTTTCTTTCAGCTTTTGGGGCAAGGTGATGAAACATCTATCATTATTGTAGTAGTAGGTGTTACGTGCAAAGGTAAATACTTTTGGGTCTTTGGTCTGTGACTGCTTGATATCATCAAGTTCGACTTCATGATGGGTCTCACAGTGTCGACAGAATAGTCTGGCTGTCATGGATCTCCTTTTACATGTGATCTCGATTAAAGCTATGCATTTTTAATTCGCGACCATAGAACGCATCACCTAGTCTTGTTCTATTTCGCCTATGGCCGGGGGTGTGTTTATCTCGTATAGTGCTTTTATAGCCAGTCAAGCTACTTTCATCGCGATCAATGTTCCCAGCATGTAGTTTTTGCCCAGCTTTAACATGTCACGGTCATGAACCAGTGTCTGTGAAGTGGAGAGTCCGGCGGCATTGCCCTCGACTTTTGAGAGGATCGATTCGAACTTCCTTCCGATGAGAGTCTGTATGGTCGAGTCCTGGACCATGTCCTTAAGACTATCTATCCCATCATTAGGGACAGGCAGGTCGCAATAGTAATCACCGACACTGTTGACGCCCCAATAGACAAATCCGAGTGCGAGATAGAAATCCAGCGAGCTTGATATAGAAGTGAGCTTGAAGCGTTTGACGTTCTGCTCTGCTGCAAGGATAAAGATCATGTCGAGCAAGGAGTGGGCATAGCCTTTGCGACGTCCGATAAGTGGTGTGAAGATATTGTGGATGTGCATATACTCACGATAGGGGTCAGTCTTGTAAAACACATAGCAAAGATGGTTCTGTTCGCTATCGCATAAGACGACGCATCCCTGTTTGTACCACAAAAAATGGTCGTCCCACCATGTCAGAGACATGTTGGCAAACTTCACTGTCTTTGGGTCTTGTATCGTTGCCACAGATGCCATGTAGGCATCTCGGTCGAGATCCATAAGGTGAAAAGCTGACAAAGTTGTCCCTTTTTGCACGTCGAATGCAGAAAAAAGGACGTTCCAAGGACCGCTTTTATGAACACAAAGTGAGTTGTTTGGTATCAGTATATCAGTGATGCGCTCCCTTACGTCGGTTGCAGTGCGTCATATTTAAGCAGACAGAGTCTATGTCTACTCGTGCTTAGCCCTGGAACATCGCATGCATCTAGATGTGGATATCAAGGATAAGGAATACCATTATGGAACATCACGTCATCATCGAAAAGCTATGTAGCTGTGCTAAAAAAGAGGGCATGTCCCAGGTTGATACTTTCGGGGAAAGATCCGCAGCAGAAAACGCCGCGCAAACACAACTTGCCTACATGCAGTCAAGCTTTTGCGGTAAACACCAATTTGACATCACTGAAGTCGAAGAGCATTTTGTCATCGGTATGCTTGGTGGCGGCTGTGGCTGCGGTACACATGAGAAGCACTAAGAGTCTATCGGAAGCAGCAGTGACTCCATCTCTGACCCTATAGTCTTTACGAGCTTTATCTAGCGCTTAGAAGTCCCAAGTGCATGATCGATCAGCAGTGCTGAGATCTCATGACTGGCATCAACCGATCTTACGTTGTGCAGATCTCGCATATGCTTTCTTTCCTCTATGCTGTTGATCTTGATGATGATGTCCACATGGTGGCAAAAACTGCGTATTGCTTCACTGATAAGGCGTTTATCGTGTTCGTTACTCATAGTCAGGATGACAGCTTTCGCTTCGTCGACTATCAAAGATTCCATTACGGGCAACTTGTTCAAGTGTCCAAAATAGGCCATATAGCCAAGTCTTCTGGCAAGAAGTACATGTTGGAGATTGTCGGAGATGATGATAAATCTCACACCTCTTGTCTGAAGGTCTGATGCGACGATCCTGCCGAGTGTCGAAAAACCGGCGACGACGATATGCTCATGCATTCCGATCGGTGTGATGACATCTGATTCGTAGAACTCTTTCTCAAAATAGGATGAGAGTCTGTAGATGTTGCCTATGACAAACGGCGTCAGTATCATAGAGATGACGCTCACCAGTATCAACAGACTCGCCATCTCTTCGTCGATTAGCCCCTGTGCGCCTGCCAGTGCGAATACGGCAAATGAGAACTCGCCGATCTGCGCCAGTGCCAGCGCGGTCTTTGCCGAGGTGTTCTTGTCAGAATCGCGTCTGATGATCACATAGATGACGATGGATTTCAAAAGCATGACAAGGATGAAGACGAAGAGGATGATGTGGATGTTCTCCATGAAGAACAGCACGTCTATCTTTGTCCCGACACCGAAGAAGAAGACGCTCAGCAAGAGGTCTTTGTAGCTTGCGATGTCGGATTCGACCTTGACGTTGTAGTCAGTATCGGCGATGATCATCCCGGCTATGAAAGCACCGAGCGAATAGGTGAACCCCATCGTATGCGCCAACAAAGAAGCCCCGATGACGATAGCCAACACCGAGCCTAAAAACAGCTCTTCAAGCTGTGTGTTCGCGGAAGATCGCAGTAAGACATTGACCGTCCATTCGCCGATGGTAAACATGAAGACCACGACGATGATCGCCGAGAGTGCCGTTTTTATCAACACTTCGCTTATGGATATATCATGCTGCGACAAAAAGGTGATCAGCAGCAAGATAGGGATGACGGCGAGGTCTTGAAAGATCAATATCCCCATACTCTTTTGTCCGTACGGAGTGAGGATGTCTTTTGACTGTTTCAGATAGGTCAGCACAATCGCCGTCGAGGAGAGCGAGAAGGCTAGAGAGACGATGATAGAGGTATTGAAATCGAGTCCAAACAGATAGTAGGAGAGGACAAAGATGACGATGACGCTGAGCATGACCTGCAGCAAGCCGTTGGTCAGGAGGATGTCTTTCATCTTCTTTATCTTGTTCAGACTGAGTTCAAGCCCGATCGTGAACATCAAAAAGACGATGCCGAACTCCCCTACAAGGTCAAGTGAGCCGATGTTCAACCCATTGAACCCGAAAAGATAACTGATGATGGTCCCGGTCATGATATAGCCGATGATATGCGAGACTCCTGATCTTTTCAGGATGATGTTGAGTATTGTCGCAATGGCCAGTGTCAAAAAGATAGCGAGTAGCAGCGGTTCCATACGGTAAGTATAGACCTTTGTGAAAAGTTTGTGCCGTGATGGCTGTATATAATTGATGCAAAGAAATACAAAGCGGACCAGTGTCGTATAAGCTCATCAAAACTAAAGATCTACATTAAGGGCGTCTCATACATCGATGAGACTTTACTCGATGAGGAATATGCGTTTAGCATATTCCTCATCGAGATATCGTTAGACCCTTGCCACCGTAACCAGTTACGATATCTCCCGTAAAGAAGATGTGAGGTCTCTCACATCTTTAAGGAGTAAGGTCAGATAAAATAGGTCTCATCTGTCCTGCCTTGATCACAAAGTCGTATGAGACGCTGATGAAACACAGGGTTATTAGAGGTGCCCTTAATACAGAGTCTATAGTAAATGCCTATTTTATATAAAACAGAGTTCATAGATAAGCATTGCTCCTACCCACAAGAACTTCAGATCATAGACCCCTGCTGTAAAGCTCGCACAAGAATTGCATAACCATCAGTAAGACTAAGATCGGTTTCGATGGTGTCTTTTACATCGCTTTTGGTCAAATCACTAAAGGCGACAAGCAGTTGTCGTCTTATCAACGAGGTTCAGATGGTAAAACGCGCGAAGATCAAAGAGTTGATGAACGAGAGTGCCTGCTCTCATAATGCCAAGAAAGAGAAAGGGGCGGGCTGTGATATGCCCAAGCCCGGACTGGCAGCGGGAGGTTGTGCCTTTGACGGGGCCCAGATCTCCCTTTTCCCTTATGCCGATGCGGTGCATCTAGTCCATGGGCCGCAGACCTGTCTGGGTGCTTCATGGGAGACCCGTGAGACATTAAGCTCCTATAAGGGACGAGATCATACGGTGATGGGTTTTACGACGGGTATCAACACCATGGATGTCATCTTTGGCGGTGATAAACGTCTGATCAATTCCATAGACTACATCATGGAACACTACAGTCCCGAAGCGATATTTGTCTACTCGACTTGTGTAACGGCTCTGGTCGGTGATGATATCGACAAGACCTGTGAGATGGGAAGCGAGAAGTACGGCGTCCCCGTCGTACCCGTCCATGCTCCGGGTTTTGTTGGCGGTAAGAACCTTGGTTCGCGCATCGCCGGTGAAGCCATACTTGATAATCTCATCGGTACCAAAGAACCTGAAGTCACAACGCCTTATGACATCAACCTGATAGGTGATTATAACGTCACGGGCGATATGTGGCAGTACCTGCCGATGTTCGAGAAGATCGGCATACGCGTACTGAGTTCACTTAGCGGTGACGGACGGGTAGGGGACATCAGAACCGCACATCGGGCAAGACTTAATGTCATCGTCTGTGCAAAGTCTCTCATCACCCTATGTCGAAAGATGAAAGAGCAGTACGATATCCCATGGATCTCTGTCTCGTTCTATGGTAAACGTGACACGACCTTTGCTATTCGTGAGATCGTCAGAGAGCTGGGCGATCCTGAGCTGATCGCACGGGCTGAAGCGGTCATCGCCGAAGAAGAGGCCGTACTTGAAGCGAAGCTGCTTCCATACCGGGAGATGTTCGCCGGAAAAAAAGCGGTACTCAACACCGGCGGTAACAAAGCCTGGTCGATCGCCTCGGGTTTACAAGACCTGGGCATCGAGGTCGTGGCGACCTCCATCCGTAAATCTACTGCCGACGATATCGAAAAAGCCCGCGAATACCTTGGCCCGGATGGTCTTTTGATGAAGACTCCGGCATCCGAACAGGCGAAAGCCATCGACGAACGAGGGGCGGACATCCTCCTGGCCGGAGGACGGAGTCTTTATACCGCCATTAAAAAGAAGATCTCCTTCATCGATGTCAACCAGGAGAAGAAGGTGAGCTACGGCGGTTATAACGGTCTGATCAATCTGGCTGAAGACCTGCGCCATGCCTTTAACAATCCAGTATTTTCGAATGTCTCTAAAAAAGCACCATGGGAGGTAGGATGATGGAACCACAGGCAAAGATACCTCTGGACAAACACGAGCATAAACCGTTACAGGTAAACCCGATCAAACATTCTCAGCCTATGGGCGCGGCGCTGGCGTTCATGGGTGTCCATGACTGTATGCCGCTCATGCATGCTTCTCAAGGGTGCGCCTCTTACACGAAAGTCTTCTACACCCGTCACTTTAATGAACCCATAGCGATGTACAACACCTCAGTCAGTGATATCACTGCAGTGTTAGACGGTGGAGACTACTCTATTCTGATGGCGATCGAGAACATCACCAAGAAGAACAAGAGTATGAAGCCTGCGCTTATCGGTCTGCATACGACGGGTCTGACAGAGACAAAAGGAGATGATGTCCGCACGGTAGGCGAACATGTCGAACTTCCCTACTGTTACGTGAACACACCTGATTATGAAGGGGGTATGGAGAGTGGTTGGGCATTGACAGCCAAGGCGCTCATCGAACAGCTTACTGAAGCGACAACGCAAGTGAAGCCGAACAAACTGCTGATCCTGCCGCATGTCAGCATGCAGCCAGTAGAAGTAGAGAAAGTCAAAGAGCTCTGTTCGAGTTTTGGTTTTGAGACCTATGCGCTGCCGGACATCTCGACAGCCCTTGATGGATACTTGAGTGAAGGACAAGGAAAATTGGGCACCGGCGCTATCACAGTAGAAGATATTGGACAACTGGGTGATTCAGCGACAGTAGTCACCATCGGTACATCCATGAAGATCGCTGCTAAGGCGATGCTGGAGAAAAATCCGAATGTTACCCATCTGCATTTCGAGCATCTGATGGGACAGGAGATTAATGACAATTTTGTAGAAGCGTTGATGAAGATACGACAGATCGAACCGACGCCGTTACTCAAACGTTGGAGAGGCAGACTGCAAGACGCGATGCTTGACAGTCACTTTCTCATCGGATCATCGCATTTTGTCGTGACGGGTGAACCGGATATGTGTGTCGGGATCTGTGAGCTACTTAGAAGCGTCGGTGGTACCATCGATGCCGTGATAGCAACGGTCTACAGCCCCGTTCTGGAGAGCATCATCGCAGAGACTGTCTTCGTCGGTGATCTGGAAGATGCGGTCAGTCACTTTGAGGGCGCGGATCTTGTCATCAGCAATTTCCATGCAGAACGATTATTGCATACTGTAGAACATACGGGGCTCATCCTGCGTGGGTTCCCTAATTATGAAGAGCTTGGCAACCAGTTGAAGAACGATCAGCTTTATGAGGGAAGTACCTATTTCCTTTTTGAAGTGGCAAATAAATTGAGAGAGGTGAGACATCATGGGTGAATCGACTAAGATCACGGTTGAAGGAAGTAAGGCAATGGAAAACGCGATGAAGGTGGCATTTGCTTCCAAAGATATGGAGAGCATCAATGCGCACTTTGGCGGTGCAAAAGAGTTTGTAGTCTACAACGTTGCCAAAGATGGCTTTGAACTTAGTGGTGTGGTCAAGACCGATACGTCAACGATGACAGGAGATGATAAGACAGATTTCAAAGTAAAGGCCCTGAAGGGTATCAGCATCATGTATTGCGAGTCCATCGGCGGTACGGCTGCGGCAAAGGTCATCCGGGCCGGGATCAACCCGATGAAAGTACAGGAGCCTCGTAAGATAGAGGCGGTACTAGGTGAGTTGGTGACGATGATCAACGATAACCCACCGCCATGGATCAAGCGCATCATGAACATCGAGACCATAGAAGACCCGCGTCTTGCACGCTGGACAGCTGACTAAAAAGGAAAATACATGAGTGAAGTAATAGATAAGAACGAGTTTACCGTTGAGTTGCTACGTCAGTTAAGAGCGACAGATCAGTTTGGTAACTGGGCAAAGTTGAGTGATGAAGAGTTGTTGGTCAAAAAGTATGTAAAGACGAAAGAGGACCTCAAAAAGATCCCTATCATCGCAGATATCGATGAGATGCTCATCGGCGAGATCAAGATGGTCTTCAAGGCTGTCGCGCTTCAGTTCGAACGTAAGACCGGGGTGATGTGTAATGTCGTCATGGAGATGAGTCATGAAGGTTTTGGGCGCTGCATCGTCATCGCTGACAAGATCGTCCTGGTAGATAAATACTTCAAAGATGCGCACCGTTTTGGTTTCAGGACACTTGAGAAGCTTTATGATGAGGGTGACAAATACATGAACAAAGCGTTCTCGACATATGAGCAGTATAAGCCGTGTAAAGAGGTGGGGTGATGGCAAGTGTAGGTATTTTTGTTGGAAGCAGCGGTGGTACTACACAAGAAGCAGCGGAAAGACTTGAAGAGCTTTTTGATGACGCTGAACTGATCAATATGGAAGAGGATTATGATGATCTTGACCAGTTTGAGGAGTTTGACGTCTTGCTCATCGGTTCTTCGACATGGGGTCAGGGCGATCCCCAGCGTGACTGGGTAGACCCACTCTATGAGATGGACAATGATGAACCAGACCTCAGTGGCAAGAAAGTGGCATTTTTTGGAGCAGGCGATCAGGAGACTCATGGTGAGCATTTTGTAAGTGCCCTTGGAAAGATGGAAGCCATCTTTGCCAAATGCGGCGCCACTATGGGCTTCGGCTATTGGCCGACGGATGGTTATGACTATGACTCCTCCATAGCGGTAAAAGAGGGAAAGTTCTGTGGCCTTGCGATCGATTCTGTCAATCAGGAAGATCTGACTGAAGCGCGTTTGACTGCATGGGCAGCGCAGGTCAAAGCTGAGATGGGTCTGTAAGACTCCTCTTTAGACCCTGCATAAACAGGGCCTTGAGGGTGGTCTACATATATGTCATTTTTTGTGTGGAAGGTGTTAGTTTTGACCAGTATAGTCAAGACTGATAAATGCAATAGATCTATCAAATACTTATCAGGGAGAGAAGATGAGCGCAATTAGGGAATTCGAGTCATTGACAGACACAGAAGAATATTTTGATTTTTTTAATCTTGACTATGACGAAAGGCTGGTCTATGTCAAGCGCTTTCACATCATGAAGAAATTTGGTGAGATGGCTGCCAAAGCTAAAGAGAACGAACTGACGAGTGATGAGAAGCTTCTTGATTACTACAAGTTCGCACTTATCACAGTCTATAAGAACTTTGAGAACGGCTACTCCCCTTCTGCAGCAGATGTGTGGGATACCTATGGGAACCCAAGCAGCTGCAGTACCTGTTCGACATCCACGGATTGTAACGATGTAGAGGAGGTCAGTAATGGAGTTCACGCATGCACAAGCCAGCCAGATATCAGCTTCGACTAAAGATGAGATCCTTCCTGCTTTTCGTTTAGGGCAGCGTGTCCGTATGAGCAAACCCATACGTAACGACGGTTCCAATCCTTTTAATGAACCTAACGAGATCTTAGTCCCTGCAGGCGCCGAAGGCTATGTCAAATTTATAGGTGACTGGCTTCAGGTCATCCGTATCTATGAAGTGCATTTCATCGAAGAGGGTGACACCTATGGCTGTCGAGAAGCAGAGCTCGAAGCCATAGAAGATCTTGACGGCTATGATGAGGTCGAAGAAGAGTTGCGATGGGTTCGGGAACATCGGGCAGAACGCGCTGCCCAAAAAGCTACTCTAGAGCAATCTCAAAATGAAGGAGAATGACGAGTTTTGAGTATTGACTAGTGACATACTGTGGATGAACAGTTGTCAAATTTAAAGGATATATAATGGTAAATGTCATTTTTTGTGGTTTTGGTGATGATATGGATAAGCGTGTCCATGCAAAACAAGGAGACATACTGCTACGCGTTGCAGAAAACAACGGTGTCGTGATCCCTCATGAGTGCAAAGAGGGTAATTGCGGTAGCTGTGTAGTTCGAATTGAAGAGTTGTCGGATGAACCGGATCTTACAGATAAGACAAGCAGTGTCGATCCTGATGGATGGAGTGTTGATGCGCAGACCACCTATATGGATGACCGTGAACTGGATACATTGGTTGAGATGGGAGCCATCTCTCGTACTGAAGCCGATAAGGCGCAGCAATATGTACGCCAAACGCCGGTTAGACTGGCATGTCAGTGTGTTATCAAAGAGACCATTCTGGTTAAACCGTTCGAATAATAGTTAATTGAGACTATGACAACCCATACTCTTTTTTATACTCAAAAGAGTTCATCGCCATAACGGCAAATAAATGTAATTTAAGGATATGTAATGACAACTCGAGTAGAAATTGTAAATGATTTTTTGGCAATCAATGTTAAGCCGGGTAAAACGATTCAGGATATAGTAGAAGCATCAGGTAGTGCTCTGCCTTTTGGTTGCCGCGATGGTGAATGCGGCACTTGTGTCGTAATGATCGAAGACGGGATGGAGTTTTTGAGTGATATGACTGATAAAGAGAAAGTAGTCATGAAGATGCTCAATGAGCCAAGCCCTAAAGCCCGCCTTTCATGTCAGATGAAGATCGTAGAACCTAATGGTCTTATCCGTATCAAATATTAATCATCCTCTCCAACGGTACCCCTGCTGAAAAAGCAGGTGACCTTGTGTCGGATGGTACGAGGATAGCTTTTACCAGAGTGCCAGAAGAACATCTGACCATCTTGTGATAGCTCGCTGCCGAAGATCTTGTTGTATACTTTAATGTGATCTAACGGTGATGAGAAGACATCCAGAGTCGTTCTTATGTCAAGCCATCGAGACTGGCGATGTGCAGACTACTAGAACAATATATGCATTTATATGGAAATGAAAGACTATTTGAGCATTTTCATGAGATCAATATAAAGAAGATCGAGAGATGAGACAAGCATTAAACTTTAAACAGAAGCAGCTCCCACGTCTTTCCATGCAGACCTGGTTACCGTTGCTGCAGTGTTCACTTTCCGATCTTGATAAACACCTGCAGGTCATCACCAGTGAGAACCCATGCCTGGAGGTCAGCTCCGGTTTTGAGGTCTCCGAGAGCTCTTCTGACTCCTCGCATCGTGCCTATATGGAGTACCAGAATCATGTCTCAAATGCTTCAAGTGATGAGATAGAGTGGATGAGTGTCTCATCACAGTCGCTGTTTGAAAAACTCGACGAACAGATCGTCGCACCGCTTTTTCCGACGCCCATCTCGCAGAAGATCGCGCGGCAGATCGTCTACCACATCAGTGATGAGGGTTATTTCGAGGGTGATATAGAAGAGATCGCGCAGCAGTGTGATACGGATGCTCACAGTGTCGAAAAGGTGCGGCAGCGTTTTGCCTATCTGGAGCCATCAGGTATCGGAGCGCAGGACTATAAAGAGTCGTTTTTGTTTCAGCTGCATGAGTATGACCTAGATGACGAGCTAAGTATCCTGCTAAGCGCAGTGATCTTGCAGTTCGAACAGATCGAGAGATTTCTCGGGCATGCAAGGATGTCCGATGCAAAAGAAGTACTTCAGCATCTCAAGAACCCGCCGGCGATGGAGTATATGCCAAGTGAACAGGCTCTGTTGCCCGATCTTTATGTGGAGTTCAAAAAAGATGAGCTGAACATCCGGATCAACAACGACTTCTATCCCGATCTCAAAGTGACACAGATCGATAAGTTCGACAACTTTGCGAAGCAGAAGCTCAAAGAGGCACGAGAGTTGGTGAAACTGCTCGACCTTCGAAAGGCGACACTCTATAATGTCGCACTGGTCCTTATTGAGATACAGTCGGACTTCTTCTTTGGCGGAGAGTTAAAGCCTTTAAGACTGCAGGATGTCGCAGATGTCTTAGGTTTCAATGAATCGACGATCTCAAGAGCGATCAGTGATAAGTATCTGGAGTGTGACCGTGGCGTGTTTGCGTTCAAAGACTTCTTCTCCAATGCGATCGATGGTGTCTCGACCTCGGAGATCAAACACTTTTTACAGCGTCTGGTCGAGAGTGAGGATAAGCAAAAGCCCTACAGTGATAAGATACTGCATGAGCAGGTCGAAGCACGTTTTGGTGTGAAGATGGTACGGCGCTCAATCGCGAAATATCGGCAGGAGCTTGACATCCCTGCCTTTAAAGAGCGCAAGTTTCTTTACATACTGGAGATGCTGTAAAAAAGAGCGTTACCAGCTTCTTTTAACTTGAAGGTGTGTCCTCATGGGTGAAGAAGTCATCATGCAGGAGATGTTTGACTTTTTGAGTCGGGCTGATCGCAGCTTCATCTGTATCGCCTGTGCGTATACGTTCGACCTCCAAGACCTTTGTCACCCACATCTTTCCGGAACTGGCGCTGATGTCCTGGGTATTTGCGCGTATGGCCTCTTTTGCACTCTCCTTGATGGTCTCATCAGGGACTATGATGAGCAGCATGACGTTCTCATCAAATGCTGCCTTATCTGACACACTGTCATAGGCAAAAGCGCCTTTACCGATCACATCAGTGATGGTGGCACCGGGTATCTGACGATCAGAAAGCTCCTGAAGTACATCAGTAAGATTGTTCTTGTTGAATATTGCCGTTAGTTGAAACATGGTCGACTCCTTTTCTTAGTATAGGCACCTCTGAAGTCACACAAGACGATCAGTTGTACCCATAATAATAAAAATGCATAACCTGTTCCTGAAGTAGTAAAAGTGACATTTTTGTCACTTGCCGTCATCTATGTAAGGAGCGTGTTTCTGCAGCAGCTCTTTTTAGTGATCATCTCAAGAACATGAATTGCATCTTGTCAGTCATTAAGCAAACCTTATGAAGGATTTATGATGGCAAGAGAAGATCTTATCGGTGGGGCACTATGGGAAGAGTATTCAGAGGAAGTCCAAAAAAGGATGAACACTCCTATTAACATGGGCGAGATAACAGAAGCCCAAAAAGGTGAGAATGAGTTGATCATCGCCGACTTTGGTGCGGAGAGTTGTGGGGATGCGGTTCGTCTGTACTGGCTGATCGATCCAAAGACCGATACCATCAAGAGCAGTAAGTTCAAAAGTTTTGGTTGTGGTACAGCGATCGCAAGTTCCGATATGATGGCAGAGCTCTGTATGGACAAGACGGTCGATGAGGCGCTGAAGATCACCAACATCGATGTTGAAAAGGCGTTGAGAGACGAAGAGGATATCCCGGCAGTCCCTGGTCAGAAGATGCACTGTTCGGTCATGGCGTATGATGTCATAAAAAAAGCGGCTTCGATCTATAAGAGTGTGGAGATGGAGAGTTTTGAGACAGAGTTCATCATCTGTGAATGTGCCCGTGT
>JADGEC010000061.1 GCA_016744575.1 Sulfurimonadaceae bacterium
ATAACCCGACGGGTGAAGAGATATACTACGTATATGGTGACAAATGTGTAGAGTGTGTTGGTCACCACGATGAGCCAGCATGTGCGACTTCATGTCCTACAGAAGGCTGTATCACATGGAATGCGATCGGCGAAAGTCCTGAGCACCGTGAAGATGTTACTGACGAGCAGCGCACAAATCTAGAGCCTGTTGTCGAGTAGTCATAAAGCGCCGTTCTACGGTGCTTTATAAACAATATAAATAGTAAGAACCTCTACACCTACAGAGCAAAAAGCTCTATATTCTCCAATTTTAACTAATCCACAATATATTTTCGATATAATCGCACTCTATTTTTGTAAATATAATATTTATGTAGGAGAATTGATGGAACGTACGTTATCTATCATCAAGCCTGATGCAGTAGCAAAAGGTGTTATCGGTAAGATCTTGGACCGCTTTGAGAGCAATGGTCTTAGGATCGCAGCAACTAGAAAACTTGAACTGTCTCGTAAAGATGCAGAAGCGTTTTACGCTATTCATAGTGAGCGTCCTTTTTTCAACGACCTTGTTGACTTTATGACTAGTGGTCCAGTCGTGGTCTCTGTCCTTGAAGGCGAAGAAGCTATGCAGAAGAACCGTGATCTGATGGGTGCGACTAACCCTCAAGAAGCAGCAGCTGGTACTATTCGTGCAGATTTTGCAGAGAACATCGATGCCAATGCAGTTCACGGAAGTGATTCAGTTGAGAACGCAGCGATAGAGATCAGCTTTTTCTTCGCAGACAGAGATATCTCCTAAGCATCTATGTATATTCCGTTCAGACATGTAGGAAAGACCCCTCAATCGTTTGAACACGTAAGAGAGGATATCACACTGAAAGGGACACTCTCCCATAAAGAGGGTGCGCTTTTTCAGATGAAGGCAGTCATGGAAGGGAGACTTTCTGTTGCCTGTGACATTTGTGCTGAACAATTCGATATAATGCTGGATGATAAGATCGATCTACTTCTTTTTGATGGTATCTATAGTAGTTCGGATAACGGACTCGATATAGTCGAGATGGATGATAAGATCGACATGGATGAACTTTTGTACTCAGAGGTAGAGCTGATAAAAAGCGACTATCACAGATGCGAACAGTGTAGTGAGAAAGATCTGTAGAGATTACAGAAAATAGAAAGGATTTAATATGGCAGTACCTAAAAGACGCGTATCACATACCCGTTCTGCAAAACGTAGAACACATTATAAGATCTCGCTGGCACGCCCAGTCAAAGACAAAGATGGCACTTATAAGTTGCCTCACCACGTCAACCCGACTACTGGTGAGTACAAGTAACCCATGGCAATGGTCAAGATCGCAATAGATGCGATGGGCGGGGACTTTGGTCCCGCACCGATTGTAAAAGGTGCGATCCAGGCACTAAAAGAAGAGCGTTTTGTACCTATCTTGGTAGGCGATAGAAAGAAGATATTATCTCTGTTACCCAAGGGTTATAAAAATAACATCTCCATTGTAGACGCCAGTGATGTCATAGATATGGGTGACGCTGCGACAGATGCACTAAAACGTAAAGAGAGTTCTATCTATAAAGCAGTAGAACTGGTTCGCAACGGCGAGGCTGACGGTGTTGTATCGGCAGGTCACAGCGGTGCGACGATGACAGTCGCGACGCTGCGTATGGGACGTCTAAAAGGTGTCTCTAGACCTGCTCTGGTCACACTTATGCCGACAAGGACTGGTCGTCGTAGCGTTCTGCTCGATGTCGGTGCTAACGTTGATTGTGATGCTAAGAACCTTAGAGAGTTTGCTGTCATGGGTCAGTACTATGCACACGACCTCCTTGGTATCGATGTCCCAAGTATTGGTCTTCTGACCAATGGCGAAGAGGAGTCCAAAGGCAATGAAGTGACCAAAGCAGCACACAAGCTCCTTAAAGGCCATGAAGGTTTCAAGGGTAATGTCGAAGGTAGTGATATCTTTAACGGCTCATGCGATGTCATTGTCTGTGACGGTTTTATCGGTAACCTTGTCCTCAAGTCATCCGAAGGCGTTGCTTCGACCATCAGCTTCTTTATCAAAGAGTATATCCGTAAGTCTCCTGTAGCGATCACGGGGGCACTTCTGATGAGAAAAGTCTTTAGACTTCTTAAAAAAGAGATCGATTATGCTGAGATCGGTGGAGCTCCACTGATCGGTATAAATGGCTGTGCAATAGTCAGCCATGGAAAAAGTAATCCCAAAGCTGTCAAGAACGCGATCTTTCAGGCAATACGCTACGTCGACACTGGTGTCAACGAGCATATTGAGAAACGTCTTGCCCAGATGGCAGTAGAAAAGGAATAAGAATCATGTATGCAGCATTTCGTTCGATCGGTGCTTATGTTCCGGAAAGAATACTGACCAATGCCGATCTTGAGAAGATGGTCGACACGTCAGATGAGTGGATATATAAACGTACTGGTATTAAAGAGCGACATATTGCTGCAGAAGGTGAACACACTAGTGATCTTGGTGTAAAAGCTGCTGAGCTTGCAATAGAGCGCTCTGGCCTCGATAAGAGCGAGATAGACATGGTCGTCTGTGCGACGATATCACCTGATTATTTCACTATGCCTTCAACAGCTACCCTTATCTCTACCAAGCTTGGACTTCCTCCTGTCACTGCCTTTGATATCTCAGCAGCTTGTACAGGTTTCATCTATATCCTTAGTATCGCAAAAGCCTTTATTGAGTCTGGTATGAAAAAGAACGTCCTCATCATCGGTGCAGAGAAGTTGAGTGCTATCACGGATTACACTGATCGTGGTACCTGTATCCTTTTCGGAGATGGTGCTGGAGCAGCTGTGATCAGTGCTACTGAGAACAAAGATGAAGCGATCGTCGAAGTCCATACAGCGGCTGATGGTACCTATGCTGACCTACTGATGACACCTAACGGTGGTACTGGTTCGGTCCATGACAGTCTGGACGCTGAGTCATCGTTCATGCAGATGAAAGGTAATGAGACCTTTAAAGTCGCTGTTCGTACTTTGACGAAAGATGTGAAAGATATTCTTGCTGAGACAAAGATCGAAGCAGATAGCATAGAACACTTCATTCCGCATCAGGCTAATTACCGTATCATCAAAGCGGTAGGTGATGCTTTGAAGATGCGTGAGGACCAGGTCGTAGTCACGGTGGAAAAATATGGTAACACCTCAGGTGCATCCATCCCTATGGCCATGAATGACCTGTATGAAGCGGGCGGTCTAAAAAAAGGTGAGATGATGCTGCTTGATGCCTTTGGCGGTGGCCTCACTTGGGGTTCTGCACTCGTACCTTTCTCTCCAAAGTAGAGTCTTTCACGAATGACTTTGTTTTAAGCCAATGATATAGGAGCTTCTCTAGCTCTTTATACAGTGAGCTCTCTTTTATAGATCTTTCTACCTTCCCTTTTCGTATCACTTATCACATCAATAGATAAATAATAATAAACAAAGTCAAAGCAAATGTTCTGCATGCTACAATTTCTCCTTAATTACGATTTAAGATTCAATAAAAGGGGTAAGTATGGAGATGTTGTTGACGATCCTCCTTCTTGGTAGTGGTCTGACACTGTTTGTCTATATGTATAGAAAGTATCAGGTGTCGGAACGAAGGAGTTCGGAGCGTAGAAACGTTCCTGATCGCCGAAACAGACTGAGTGGCAGACGCCTATTCGATATATGGGATGCAGCCCGTTCTGATAGACGTATTGGTGAATTGGACCGACGTTTTGGTGCTTTTACCCGTCGCCGTTTCTTACGTAGAGAGGTAGACATAAGTTATGCTGGCAGTTCATACCGATGATCTGATCTATATTGAACGTCATGAGAGTGATGTTCCATGGCTGAAGATATTCACACATGAAAGTCGTAAAGAGTTCAGCGAATGTACTCCTGAAGAGAAGCACGCTATCTGGGACGCATTAGATGTGATCGAGAAGCTTATGCTTGAGTATTATGAGCCAGCTAAGATCAACATCGCCTCTTTTGGAAACATGTTACCACATGTCCATTGGCATATCATGGCTCGCTTTAAAGATGATAGTCATTTTCCTGAGCCGATGTGGGGAGCAACGCAGCGGGAGAGTACATTGAGCCTACCTGCATTTGAACCATTTGTAGAGCTATTGAGAAAACGTCTAGTATAAGATAAAGAAGGAGTAGTGATGGCTACGGATGATAAAAAAGTAACTGAAGATGAGAAGCTAGAGAAAGAGTCTGAAAAGGTACATGTCTTTGAGAAGATGATCGATTTCACCTATGCAGCAACGACGATGATACCAATTGGCGGAAAGTATGCCAAGGACGTTTTAGACGATCATAAGGTAAAGGAGCGGGCTAAAAAGGTCTCGCATAAATATTTTGAGCCGCTATTTCCAGTGCCCAAACTAAAAAGAAAGTCCTGACGGTCTACAAGGTTTAAGTGATCATCTCCTTAAAATAGTCATCAATATCAAAATAGGTCTTTCCGGTATGGTCTTTAAAGAGTAGATGTTCTCTCTTAAGTCCAGAGAGACTTTTTACGCCCATGACCGCCAGTAGTTGACGAATACCCTGAAGCATCTGTCTATGATAGGAGGCGACATTGTGTGCCTGCTTTTCAACCAGGAAAGAGGCTCGTTTTTGTCGATCTTGCGTCGCTAGGCCTACTGGGCAGTTACGACCATTAGCTCCGGAACACTCTCTTGCACGTATGCATCCCGCACTCATCATAAAGCCACGGGCAATTGCGATGAAGTCTGCTCCAATACCCAGTAGTATAACGGCATCATCAGGAGTCAGTACCTTTTCACTGGCTATAAGTCTGACACTCGCTCTGATTCCATAGGACCTGAGTGTATCGTCTGCGATATAGAGAGCTTTAGCAATAGTCAAGCCAACAGTCATCATCATCTCCAATGGTGCCGCACCGCTTCCTCCATCTCCTCCATCTATCGTGATGAAATCAGGGTACGCATCAGAGCCTTCATCGATACGTTTTTTGATGAACACAGCATACTCCTCAAATGACTTTTTGGAGGAGATGACTATCTTGATACCTACCGGTTTCTCCGATAATGCTTTTAGGCGTCCGACAAAGTCAAAGAGCTCTTCGATGCTATGGGCAAATGGGAACTGGTTAGGACTGAATAGATCTTTATGGGCTTCGACACCACGGTAGTATGCGATAGTATGGCTTACTTTTGAAGCCAGCAGTTTACCGCCGGTCTGTTTGGCTCCCTGTGCTATTTTGATCTCAGTCATTCGGCAAAAGCGCATCGTCTTCTTATAGCGATCTTCATCAAACTTACCGTTGCTATCACGCACACCATATAAGCCGCTGCCCATCTGAAAGATGATGTCAGGAATATCTGCTGGGATCTCACTGGGGAAATCACTCAGAGGTGCATCCCAGTCTATGCGAAAACAGACGAGTCGTTTTTTATCAAGAAGATAACTCTCTTCATCTTTCGCATCGATGATAAGGTGACGATACACCTTTTGTGCGACTGCTTCGTTTAGCAGATAGTTGACTACGCGATAGATACTCTTGGCAAAAAGTGTGCCCTCTTTTGTCTCAAGATATCGTCTATCTAATGGGTCATGTTGGTGAGTGAACAGGAAATTTGAGGTCAGACTACCTTCTCCAGTATTGATGGGAAAAGAACCGAGATAGGCACCTTTGGAAAAAGCCCGTGTACCTTCTGGAGAGATCGCCCCATCACTCATGGCACTGCGTCCGATGATGGAGCGTGTTGTAAAGGGGTGTTTTGAAGTCTCTCCGAATGTGACACTGAGATGCTCACTGACATCTTCCGTATTTAGTACGAAATTGGCATTTTTGATAGAGAGTCGTGCACTCTTCTGCGGCTGTCCAGGTGAGAAGGACGTGTATGGAGAGCCTCCTTCAGCTGCGTTGTAGACCCATTTGACCTTGTCGAAGGACTCATAGAACTTCTCATCACCAAAATATTGCCGCATAGGGTCGCGCAGCAGGTAGAAGAGATAGCGTAGACGCCCGATCAGGGGGTAGTTGATAAGAAGCTGGTCCTTACGCTGGATGAAACGGTCATAGACCAATAGTATAAGGGAGAGCAGTATAAAAACAATGAGGGATGCTTTTAGTAAAAACATCAAGATAGGGAAATTGTATGCGTTGACTCCGGAAGTAAATGTGAGTAGCGCTTCCATCGTTAGTTTCTCTCTCCAAAGAAGAGCCTGTCAAGACTAAACTTTCCGGCTCCCTCTGCCAAGAACAGAAGTAAGAAGAGCAGGTAATAGAGAGGGATCTCAAAACCATTATTACCAGCAGAGAAACCATTAGGAAGATGCACGGTCATGATAGCTACTATCATGACCATCATCAGAGGCAACGAGATAAGCCGTGTCATGAGTCCTAATGCCAGTAAGACAACACCCATCATCTCAGTCGTAGCTGCCAAATAGGCATTTAGGACAGGCCAGGGGATACCTAGGGAGCCAAACCACTCTGCAACGGCGCCGATATCATTCCATTTCATCATCGCAGGTTCGAAAAAACCATAAGCGATGATCAGGCGTGCCAAGAGCAGACCAAGACTTTGAAAGTACTCACTCACCCGTGTGAACTCAAGATATGACTGTTTGAACCGCATGTTATCTCCTCTAAGAAAGAGTTGTGTAATTTAGGATATTTTAACGCTCAGAGCTTTAGATAAATATAAAAAATTATTATAATTTAAAGATGCTCTCTTCTCAACATACTAGCTTTCTTATTAACAGGTGTTATTGGACTTTTCTGTTCATGGTTTAGCTATATTTTTCATTGTGAAGGGATAGTCATATAAGATAGAATGTGTTCTCTATCGTGCTATCTCATACCTTTTTTATCTTTTTAAATGTATCCATGTGAAGGGGTGTTTTGTGGAGCTGTAGGGTGATTTCTGGCAAGCCTGAGTATGGTATGATAGCTTGATTTTAAACCCTGGTCATGCAGTGAGATGTGCATTATCAGGATCAAAGGCTGGGAGTGTCATGGGGATATATCAGAAGGTTCGGTCACTATTGCTGCTTCTTCTGTTATCGTCTATACCATTGTCTGCCGATCTACCTCAGGAAAGTATCTCTGAGCTTTTTCGGGCTCTGGATAAGAGAGATGGAGCTTCAGAGTCTTTACCATTGTCTGCCGATCTACCTCAGGAAAGTATCTCTGAGCTTTTTCAGGCCCTGGATAAGAGAGATGGAGCCTCAGAGTCTTTCTCTAGATCTCAACAGAGATATCTGCAAAGTGAGCGTGACTCATCTCCCGCTGAACATACTGAGATAAAAGTCGCCTGTCTTTCGCATCTGGAGCCTTTGGAGTTTATAGAAGATGGCAGATGTGAGGGTTATTCAGCAGACCTGTTGCGACTGGTGAGTGAGAAGAGCGGTCTAAAGATGACATTCAAACCTTTTGATGATTATTTGGATATCTATACAGATCTGATGATGCGTGACATCGATATGATGCAGTTGGCGCCTAAGTTCATAGGTAATAGATATGATGCATTGCTTAGCGATACGTATTTGGATGTCGATGCAGTCCTTGTCACACAAAAAAGCCGCGATGATCTTCATGATATCGATGATATCGAGGGTAAGCGCATAGCACTACTGGAGGGTTCGCTCACTACACAGGCGGTCAGGCTGCGATATCCGATGATAGAGATCGTGGAGTACAAAGAGACGACAAGGATGCTTGAAGCGGTCGCTGCTAGTGAAGTCGATGCTATGGTGAGTGACTTTAAGATAGTGAACACAATGCTCCAAAAGCAGGGATTTTTGCAATTGAAGATAGCTGGACGATTGGAGGCGTTCAATATTGTCAGTAGCCTCTCCTTTGCTATCAGGTCTGATACTCCTGTGTTAAAGGCAATGATCGATGATGCATTACAGGAAATTACCGAAGAGGAGATGAACCATCTGAAACAGCGATGGCTCAAACCCTCTGTAGGAGATAAGAGTACGACTAAGAAAGAGAGTCTCATGTTCTCCAGGACACAAAAAGAGTATCTTCAGGAGAAGAAGAGGCTTACCATGTGTGTCCCGCCGGACTTACCGCCCTTTGTCATTATCGAGGAGGGTAAGCTCAGTGGTATAGTAGGTGACTATATGGATTATTTTGAGGCAATGCTGGGTATCCCTATAGAGCCGGTAGTGGGTAATAGTATGGAGGATAGCATTCATACAGCGATGGATGGTGGATGTGACATCCATGTCATGATGCCAGATGCCCTACGCTTAGATGATGAGGCTCTTCTGAAAAGGCCTTACCTTGATGACCAGATGGTGATGGTGACACAGGTAGATGAAGCCTTTGTCTCTGACCTGCATGTGCTTAGTGGAAAAAAGATCGGCGTCGTACAAGAGAGTGTCATGAGAGCTATTGTCGAAGAGGAGTATCCAGAGTTGGAGGTCGTCAGTGTCAATAGTGTCGAGAGTGCTTTAAAGGGAGTGCTCAGAGGTGAACTATATGCCTTTCTCTATCCTGTCAGTGTCTTAAACTATTTGATCGCGGATGAGTATACAAGGAGATTACATATCTCCGGTATATCAGATGAGAAGTCGCAATGGAGCATAGCTGTACGAAAGAGTGAACCACTTTTGTACGCTATCTTTGATGAGATGCTCTCAAACATGACACCAGAGACAAAGAACTCGATCGACTCCCGATGGCTCTTCTTGAAGTCTGAACCGGGAGCTGATAACTGGCTGGTGTGGAAGGTGACTATCGCAATCATCTCTCTTTTGCTGATACTGTTACATTGGAATCGTAATAGACTACTACATAGGCGAGAACTCGCTACTAAAGAGCGTGCGCTTCATGATGAGAAAGTGAGATCTGACCATAGTAGTGAGCATGATCATCTGACCGGTCTTGCTAATCGCAGCTCTTTTATCAAACGATTTGAGAACTCGATCACTGTGGCTGATTCTCAAGATGAGTTGTTGTCACTGCTCTTTATCGACCTTGACCGTTTTAAGATAGTCAATGATACATTGGGACATCATATAGGAGATGTAGTACTTAAGGTCGTTGCGAACAGACTTAAAGATGTCATCACCGATATTGATTTCCTCGCACGTGTCAGTGCTGATCAGTTTGTCATCTTATTAGAAGGACTTTTGGAGCAGGATGAAGCTACTGCAGTCGCAGAAACCGTCCTCAGTGTGCTCAAAGAGCCTATTCATGTCAATGGGCATGATATTAACACAACAGCAAGTATTGGGATCGCTATCTATCCTGATGATGGAGCTGATACGAATATGCTGATCAAAAATGCAGGCAGCGCTATGCAGTTAGCCAAAGAGGAGGGTAAGAACGGTTACCGTTACTGTACACAGAGTCTTACTGATGAACTTCATGAACGTCTTAGTATAGAGCATGAGCTAAGCTATGCACTTGCCAAAGAAGAGTTCTCACTTGTCTTCCAACCTCAATATGATTTGCGTACCCAAAAGGTCATCGCAGCGGAGGTACTGCTACGTTGGGATCAGCATGATCGTGACGTGATATCACCAGACAGGTTTATCCCGATCGCTGAAGAGAGTGGCACCATACTGGACATCGGCAGCTGGGTCTTTGTCAATGCGTGCAAAGAGTTTTTAAAATGGAGATCTCTTGGTCTCGGCCTGGACCAGATCGCTATCAATGTATCGACGGTCCAGTTCAATCAAGATGATGTCGTCGAACACTTTAAAGAGATGATAGAAAGCGTAGGGATCGAAGCTGCTTTTGTCGAGATAGAGATAACAGAACGTTATGTGATGGAGCAGACCGAGCGTAATCAGAACATCCTTGAAGAGCTTAGGAAGATAGGTTTTAAGATATCGATCGATGACTTTGGTACGGGTTACTCCTCTATGAACTATCTTAAGGTACTACCACTGGATACGATCAAGATCGACAAGACGTTTGTCGAGCAACTTCCGCATGATCCTGATGATGTCGCGATCTCAAAGACCATCATCGCTCTTGCCAAGAGTCTCGATTACACTGTGATTGCTGAGGGTATTGAGTCAAGTGAGCAGGAGATGTTCTTAAGAGAGCAGAAGTGCGACATCGGCCAGGGAGACCTTCTGAGTAAACCACTCTCATCAGAAGCATTTATTACGTTTGTCCAGGGGCATAAGGAGAAAATGGTCGCTTGAATCCTTTTTAAATAGCTCACTATCATGGACTTGATGACTGATGTCCTGAGCTAAAAGCCTCACTTTGACATTTCACTCCGATCAAGAGTTTAGGTATGATGTCTTAAAGATCTTGATCAGTAGGAAAGTGAATATGACTATCAGGGCATCTCTCATCATCGGACTATCACTAATAGCAGGCCTCACAGGTCTGGGTTTTCTATTGGGTGAGAGTCTTATTAAGTTCAAAGAACTTGATAGGACTGTCTATGTCAAAGGATTGGCAGAGAAAGAGGTACAGGCGGACATTATATTGTGGCCGATCAAGTATCAACGTGCCAGTAATCATCTCTCGGCACTTTATGAGGGTCTGGAAGAAGATACATCTAAGATCAGAAAGTTTCTAAATGAGAAGGGCTTTTCTGATAAAGAGATCACTGTCTCTGCTCCAAGAGTGACTGATAAGATGGCAGAGGGTTATGGAAATCCTCAGAACATCACATTTCGTTATGCATCGACGCAGGTGATGACGCTCTATACGACTAAGATCGAAGCGGCAAGAGAGAGTATGAATGCCATCACCGGTCTGGGAAAGAGTGGCATAGGCTTTAATGCCAACGCTTATGAGAATCAGACAGAATATATCTTTAGTGGCCTCAATAAGGTAAAACCGCAGATGATAGAGGAAGCGACACAAAACGCACGTAAGACAGCGCAGAAATTTGCAGAAGACTCAAAAAGTAGACTGGGTAAGATCAAGACGGCAAGACAGGGACAGTTTACTATAACGTCAAGAGATAAGAACACTCCTTATATCAAACGGGTACGTATCGTCTCAACAGTGGAGTATTATCTATCGGATTAAGAGAGTGCTTCTCCTAATATGGAGAAGCAGTATGTTGTAGAGGTCAGGTTCGAGATCTAGCTTCTATGCCCGCGATCTCTGTTACCACTGTCTCTTCTATGTCCGCCGCCATTCCCACGGCTTCCACCTCCACGGTTTCCACCGCTTCTGTTACGGTTACCCTGGTAACCACCGCGGCTGCGGTTTCCACCGCTTCGGTTGTTACTCATGTTCTTAAGGATCTTCTCAAGACGCTCTGGCGCGATACCGATCTCGTTAGGACCTTTTACTGCAGTGCGTTCCATGAGTAAAGAGGTAAGCTTGTAGATGATCTGCGCTTGATCATACTCTTCGCTTAAGGCGTCAAGGACAGTATGTGCTTCGTCAAAGACGTGCTGTTTTGCGATCTCATCGATCAGTTTGTTCAGACCTGCCTGCTTCACATCACCCTTACTTGGGATGTATGCATGCTCCATCTTTGTACCGACTTTTGCTTTGATACGCTGAAGCTCTTTGAACTCCATTGGTGTCAGAAGTGTGATCGCTACACCTTTTTTACCCGCACGACCTGTACGACCGATACGGTGTACATAAGACTCAGGGTCAAAAGGGATGTGGTAGTTGATGACATGGCTGATATCATTGACGTGGATACCACGTGCTGCGACATCAGTAGCGATAAGTACATCGATCGATGCTTCTTTAAAGCCTTTGATAATAGTCTCGCGCTGACGTTGTTCCATATCGCCATGCAGACCTTTTGCATTATATCCTACAGAAGAGAGGACATTTGAGAGACGGTCTACCTCTTTTTTGGTACGACAGAAGACGATGACTTTATCAGTCTCTTCAGAGTCAAGCAGACGGATGATAGCATCATCACGCTCGTTCTCATCGATGACATAGTACTGCTGTGCGATGTCTGAGTTCGTTGTCTCACCTTTTGTGATGGAGATGAACTCCGGGTTCACAAGGATACGCTTGGCAAGCTGCTTGATAGGATCAGGCATCGTCGCGGAGAAAAGAAGTGTCTGACGCTCTTGCGGGAGATAGGTGAAGATCTCGTTGATATCGTCCAGGAATCCCATGTCGAGCATCTCGTCTGCTTCATCAAGGACAACAGTAGTCGGAGCAAAGTTCGGCAGCATATCTCTACTGAGGATGTCCATCAGACGGCCCGGTGTAGCGATAACGACCTGCGCACCGCGTTCGATAAGACCGATCTGACGGCCGTAAGAGCTTCCGCCGTAGACAGTGACAGTACGGATGCCAAGTTTCTTACCATATTGGAAAAGCTCATCACTGACCTGGTTCGCAAGTTCACGAGTAGGGGTGATGACGAGTAGTTCAACACCACCTTTTAGGTGCATGTTGTTCATCGCTGGTAGACCGAAGGCTGCTGTCTTACCAGTACCGGTATGTGCCTGTCCTACGACGTCGCGGCCTTGAAGGATGACTGGGATGGCTTTGGCCTGAATAGGGCTTGCGACTTTAAAACCGGCGTAACCGATACTCTGCAGGATCTCGCGTTTAAGACCGAAAGTATCGAAACCTATACCTGCATCTATCTCAGATACTTCTACGTTCTCAGTCACTTCTGTGTTGTTTTCTTCTGTACTCATGATTCTCTCTTATGGAGGACACCTTTATAAAGCCATCTTTTCGCAAGGCAGTAGACCACCCTGTCTCAGGGAAGCATAAGCTGTAAACGATCACGAAAGGTAGGCAGAAAGACTACTTTTAAATAGCTCTAAGAGGTGTCCGCAGTTAATTTTCCCGAATTATATCGTAAATATCTTTGAATTTATTGAATTTTAAGGTTATTTGATTTAATCATTATAAGGTGTTAAGAAACTTGACAGAAGTTGATGTTATAAAAGACTCGTGTCATGTCATTGCAGCCAGACAAGCATACTATAAGTGACATAGATCGTTGACTACCAAAGAGAATGGGTTATAATGACTACACTATTTTAGTCCAGGAAGCAGTGATGATCTCTGATATCCCCGAACCGATAATCATCAGCAGTGTCATAGCGCTCCTCTTTGCCATAACGGCATTAGTGCTTTTTCTCGAGCTGCGTTCACAGCGGAGCCGTTTTAAGTCAGAAGGACTTAGACTGAGAACACTACTTGAAGAGGCCGCAGATGAGATAGCCACCGATCACGCGCAGAGGCAGCGTGAAAAGGAAAAGTTCACTGAACTTTTTGAAGATAAGAACATGCTAGAACGTGATTATGCCATCTTGCATACGCGTTTTGAAGAGAGCACACGTAGTTCTAATGAGAAGATAAAGATGCTCGATGAGGCAAGGGAGAGCCTGAAAAAGCAGTTTGAGAGTCTTGCACATGAGATCTTTGAGAAGCGAAGCAGAGATTTTGATGAACAGCAACAGAAGAACCTGGGCAGACTTTTGCAACCTTTTCGTGAGCAGATCTCACACTTTTCGAAGCAGACCGAGGACCGTTTTGTCAAAGAAGCCAGCGACCGTGCGGTCTTACATAAAGAGATCTCACTGCTTAAGACACTTAATGAGCGCATAGGGGAGGATGCGTTAAATCTGACTAAAGCCCTTAAAGGTGAGAACAAGACGCAGGGGAACTGGGGAGAGATCATACTTGAACGTATTTTAGAACAATCCGGCTTACGCGAGGGCAGTGAGTATGAGACGCAGGGCAGTTATAGAGATGCGGCAGGTAAGATGTACCGCCCTGATGTCATCGTCCATCTGCCTGAGGGTAAAGATATTGTCATCGATTCAAAAGTCTCATTGGCAGCCTATGAGACTTTTATGAGTACAGATGACCCTGAAGAGAAAGCGCATGCGTTGAAGTCACATCTGAACTCTATTCATATGCATATCAAAGGTCTGAGTAAAAAGGGGTATGAGTCGTTAAAGGGTATCCGTACTCTTGATTTTGTACTGCTTTTTATGCCGATAGAGGGTGCGTTCCTACTGGCATTGGAGCAAGACAATACCTTTTTTAAGAGAGCCTATGAGCACAATATCATGGTCGTTGGCCCTTCGACTCTATTGGTGACGCTGCGTACCATCGAACATATCTGGCGTACCGAACGACAGGAGCAAAACGCACAGGAGATCGTTCGTCAGGCTGAAGGACTGTTAGATAAGTTTTCTGCCTTTTCCGAAGATATGAACAAGATCGGTCAAAACATAGAAAGGACACAGATGGCTTATGAGGATGCGATGAACAAACTGACTACCGGCAAGGGTAATCTGGTCCGGCGTACAGAGAAGATGAAGCAGCTGGGGCTTAGACCCAAGAAGATGATGCCTTTGAGATCTGAAGAGGAGCATGTATGATAGTCAATGAGAAAGTGATTCCCCGCCTTATTATCATCCTTCCCTTGGTCAGTATCATCATACTGACGGTAGTGATCACCTCCTTTTATACAAAACGTGTTCACGACTACAGTGAGAAAGAGCGCCGGCAGATAACTGTCGAATACACTGACAGGGAGAAAGCGGAGAGTGAGGAGTGGAACGACAAGATAATCGGATTGTTTAGTTTTGAGGAGAAGAACCTTAAGGAGAACATCAAGGCAAAGCTTAAGGAACGGGTAGACATGGCACATGACACAGCGTCATATATCTATGAGAAATACAATTCGAAAAGTAATAGGAAGAAGATCAAACAGCATATTCGTGATTCCTTACGGCGTATGGTCTGGGAAGATCATAAAGACTATGTATGGATAACGGACTATACGGGTAAGAACATCCTGGCTGATAATCCAAGGTTTGAGGGTAAAGAGCTTGCTGACTTTATGGACGCGGATGGTCGCTCTATCATCCTTGAAGAGATCCAGATGGCACGTAAGCATGGCTCGGGTTTTCTAAAGAGTAATTTTCACTTCAAGTCAGATGAGAGGGTCCTGTATGTCAAGGACCTTAAACACTACGACTGGTTTCTCGGTGCAGGTGTGACGGTTGCTGTGGCAAGAGAGAAGCTTAGATCTAAGATGCTGAAGATCGTTAAAAGTGTTCATACGACTCCTTCAAACTTTATTGCCATCTATGATGATAAAGGACCGGTCTATATCTCTGATAGTGCAAGACCCTATTTGACAGAGATGATAGGCGAGAGACTTCACGGCGATCTTAAATCGGTACAGAAATGGCATAGTGTGGGTGATGATGCCATGATACTTTCTGAGTATTTTGAACCTTTTGGCTGGTATGTCTTGCACGGATTTGATACTAAGTACTTCCATGAGATGGTCCAGCAGCATCAAGACCTGATCGAACTCGAGCTCGATCGTCAGATACGAACAGTGATCATTGTCTCGGTCGCTCTCGCTCTACTCGTGGCGTTGATCGCTTTTCTCTTCTCACGACGCATCAACAAGATATTCGAGCACTACCGCATGGAGGTCAAGTCTCGTGAAGAGTCACTCAAGGAGTTTAATGGTTTTCTTGAAGAGCGGGTCAGAAAAGAGGTGAAGGTACGACAGGATAAAGAGCATATGCTGATCCAGCAGTCCAAGATGGCGGCGATGGGCGATATGATAAGTCTCATCGCACATCAGTGGCGCCAGCCACTTAATCAGATGTCTTATCTTTTTATGAACATAGAAGGGGCTTTTGAACACAAAGAACTGAGTAAAGAGTATTTAGACAAGAAAGTGGCGGAGGGCACGGGACTTTTGGAGTATATGTCACACACCATAGAGGACTTTCGAAACTATTTTATCCCTGACAGAGAGCGAGTGTTGACCTCAGTCTCGGAGGTAGTAGACCACAGTGGTGCTCTGATCATCAAGAGTCTCGAAGTCCATGGAATAGAGTACGTGACGACCCATCATAGCTATAGTGAGGTCAAGATCTATCGAAATGAGTTGATGCAGGTCTTGCTAAACCTTACGAAGAACGCCAAAGACGTACTTGTCGATAGAAAATGTAAGCAACCAAAGATAACAGTGACGACAAGTGAGGATGAGACACATGTCTTCATCGAAGTGTGTGATAATGGAGGTGGAGTCGAAAAAGTGATAGCCAAGAAGATCTTCGAACCTTACTTCACTACCAAAGAGAGAAGAAGTGGTACGGGTCTTGGCCTTTCGATGTCACTTAATATCATCGAAGAGCATCTAAATGGCACTTTGGTGCTCGAGAACCGTCTTGAAGGCGCCTGTTTCATCGTCACCATAGCAAAGCTTCAGATAGACGCTTCCTGGTAGAGATGGATCTTATACCCGATCCCGGAGACGTTCTCTATCACATCATCGGGCAGTTTCTTGCGGATAGCTCGAACAAGTGAGCGGATGGCATCTTGACTCATCCCTTCTATCGGCCAGATAGCATCCTCTATCTCCTCATAATGGACTACACGGCTGTTGTGATGAGCCAGAAGGTCCAGGAAAAGTAGCTCGTTCTTCGTCAGACGTATCTCCTTCTCTTCACATAGTATCAGTTTTGAGTAGGCATTGTAACTGCACTGCTGTGATAGTGCGATAGAAAACTTACTTTTGTCTTCGATGAGCTTGATAGACTGATCAAGCGCACTGATGAGTTTGTTCTTGGTAATAGGCTTGATAAGGTACTTGACGAGCTGTAGTTCGACAGCCTGCATAAGGTACTCAGTATCTGTATAGGCAGTGGCGATGATGATCTGAGTATCGGTGTCGGTGGCACGGATGTACCTGGCCATATCCAGACCGTTCAGTTTTGGCATACTGATGTCGGTGATGATGATGTCGGGATGATGCTCCTGCCAGACCTTGATAGCCTCTTTGCCATTGCTAGCTTCAAGTACCGTCTGACAGATACGCTGTAGATACTCCACGGCATTGCGTCTTATATCGTCCTCATCCTCGACGTAAAGAATGGTGAAGTTCTTCAGTATCTCTTTGTACATCTTTTGTGCTCTCTCCTGCTTTTAAACTGCGATTATCCATAAATATGCCAGTATGATAGCATGAAAATTTTGACACAATATATATATGAGAAGATCTGGCGGCCAACAGTGGAGAGTGATGCAGTTCGTATCATCGAAGAGGAGCTTGGAGACGCTGACCCCAAAGGGACATGGGCCTATGTGAAAGGTGAGATAAGCAAAGATAAGACGATCACAGTGGGTGAGTGTCGCTTTAAAAGTGAGAAGGGGTGAGCGCTTATAAACGTTTTGCTATCCCTACACTGCTTTTGTCTGCTGCTCTTTTCCTTTTGCTGACGTTTAAGATAAGAGTCCATCCGCTTGTGAGTTATCTCATCGCTGTGAATGTGAGTACTTTTTTGCTTTATGGTCTTGATAAACTGTGCGCCATCCGCCACTGGCAGCGTGCTCCTGAAGTGTTACTGCACACTCTGGCCATCGCAGGTGGATCTCCTGGAGCACTGCTTGGACAGCAGTTGTTCGATCATAAGATATCTAAAGTAAAGTTTCTGTTACTTTATTGGCTTATCGTCTTTGTACAGCTGTTCTTACTCTATCTCATTTTTTATACGGAGCTGTTAAAGAGTATATTTTAGTCATGATGCCTATTGTTGGTGACCAGAGGGTCATATATCGCGGGATTGTTGGGGATTTACGCACTCTTTGAAATAAACTATAACAAATTATTGGATATTATATTGAAATAATAAGAAAAGAGAACAAGATGTCCGGAAGTCTCCTTTTATCCTCCGCTATGATCGCTGTTTTAGTGATCGCTCTGCCCCTAATATTTCATCTGACTCGCTACCTCGGTACGAAAAGTGACAATGTCCGTAAGAACGAACCTTATGAGGGGGGAGTCCGTCTAACACATAAAGACTCATCCGATACTTTTCAGGTCAAGTTCTTCCTCGTGGGTATCATATTTTTGATATTTGATGTGGAGGTGCTCTTTATGTTTCCCTGGGCGCTGAACCTACGTGAGCTGGGGCTGTTTGGTCTGATGGAGATGGTCGTTTTCGTGGGGCTGCTTATCGGAGGGCTCATCTATGTCTACAGATCGGGAGTATTGAGATGGACTTAAGTAACAGTGATATCCTCGGAGATGCGATCGTCACGACAAGAGTCGATGCTGTGGTCAACTGGGGACGCCAATCCTCACTCTGGCCCTATGTCTTTGGGACAGCCTGTTGTGCTATCGAGTTTATGGCTACCGCTGCAAGTCGGTATGACATCTCACGTTTTGGTGCTGAGGTATTGCGCTTTTCTCCCCGGCATGCCGACCTGCTTGTCGTCGCGGGGACCATCAGTTACAAGCAGGCACCGATCTTGAAGCAGATCTACGATCAGATGCCGGAACCAAAGTGGGTCATAAGCATGGGGGCGTGTGCCTCAACGGGAGGCTTTTACGATAACTATACCACTTTGCAGGGTATCGATGAGATCATTCCGGTAGACATCTACATAGCTGGATGCCCACCGCGACCAGAAGGCATCCTCGATGCGGTCATCGATATTCAGAAACAACTATGGAGAGAGCCGACGATGGAAGTACGAAACAAGGACTACAAAGGCAAGCTTGATGACGAATAGTGTCGCAAAACCGCTGATCTATCAGTTCGATTCAGCAATGTTCATCAAGATGATGGGAGATATGCCACTGGTCTCTTTAGATAGTGAAGATCTTCTTGATGCGGTCAGTTTCTTGCGTAATGAGATGGCGTTCTCCTTCTTGCTTGATATCACGGCAGTAGACAACCTGGATATGTCACATCCCGCTCCAACACGTTTTGAACTGCTTTATCTCTTTCGCCATGATGAGTTTGAGAAGACCCTGGCACTGAAAGTCGCTGTAGACGATCCCGAAGTGGGTGTCGAAAGTATCGTGGCACTTTATGATGTCGCAGATTGGCTTGAGCGTGAGGTGTGGGACCAGTATGGTGTGGTGTTCCAAGGCCACCCTATGCTCAAGCGTATCCTTAACCATAACGAGTTTGTCGGTCACCCACTGCGTAAGGATTACGAGATCACTAAAGGGCAGTACTGTACGCAGACACAGGATATGATGGATGAACTGCAGCCGCTTATGGATGCCAAAGGGCTTGATCAAGAGCGTGATGAGTTGATGATCTTGAACCTCGGTCCTTCACATCCGGCCAGTCACGGTACTATCCGTACCCTTGTCGCACTCGATGGTGAGACTATCAAAGCCGGAGCAAGTGAGATCGGTTATCTGCATCGTGGTTTTGAGAAGAGTTGTGAGAACCACAACTACAATCAGATCATCCCCTATACAGATAGACTGAACTACTGCTCTGCACTGATGAACAATATCGCATTTGCCAAGACCGTCGAAGATATGATGGGCATCACGCTTCCTGATCGCGGTATCTTTATCCGTGTGATCTTGAGTGAGCTCTCCCGTGTCATCGACCATCTAGTCTGTCTGGCGGCCGGATTGCTGGACATGGGTGCACAGACCAACTACTGGTACCTATTCAACCCACGTAATGACGCTTATGATTTTCTGAGCAAACTGACAGGGGCAAGGTTGACTAACAGCTATATGCGGATCGGTGGGATGACGCACGACCTTTATGATGGTTGGCGGGGAGACCTTTATGATATCTTGCATAAAGTCGATGTCGGGATAGCCCAGACATTGAAGATGATCGAGCATAATCGTATCTATCAAGATCGTATTCAGGATGTCTCTCCTGTCACTGCTGAACAGGCCAAGGCTTATGGTTTTACCGGTCCAAACCTGCGTGCGAGCGGAGTGCCTTATGATCTGCGTTTTACTTCACCATACTACTATTATGACCATTTTGATTTCGATATGGTCGTCGGTTCTGTCGGTGATACGCATGATAGGATGATGGTACGTTTTGAGGAGATGCTTCAGAGTATGCGTGTCATCCGCCAGGCAGCTGTCGCGATTCCCGGCGGAGAGTACAATGTCTCAGATCACGGAATCATCATGCCACCCAAAGCAGCAGTCTATAACACCATAGAGGGAGCGATGAACCAGTTCAAGCTTGTCTATGAGGGTGTGAAAGTACCTAAGGGTGAACATTATGGAGCCTTTGAGGCAGCCAATGGTGAACTGGGTTTCTATATCGTCAGTGATGGTAGCGGTACCCCCTATAAAGTCAAGGTAAGAGCACCTAGTTTTGTCCATATGGCGGCTTATCCGAAGATCATAGAGGAGTACCAGGTGGCCGATGCGATCATGACACTTGGAAGTCTAAACATAATCGCGGGGGAGATGGATCGATGAGTTTTACCTTTAGCGATGAGAACCTTAAGAAGATCGATGCCCTCAAAGAGCGTTATCCAGACCCCAAAGCACTTTCGCTTCCTTGTCTCTGGATGGCGCAGTATCAAGATGAGATGGTCTCCATGGAGGCTATCGAAGTGATCGCAGAGCTTCTCGATACTCCGCCGATGGAGATCTACCGGGTCGCAACGTTTTACACGATGTTGAACCTTGAACCCGTTGGGAAGTATCATATACAGCTCTGTAAGACACTTTCATGTGCTTTATGTGGTAAAGCAGAGATCTTGAAGCATTTGCAGAAGCGACTTGATATCACTCCAGGTGAGAGTAGTGTGGATGGGAAGTTCACATTGACACAGGTGGAGTGTCTTGGCTCCTGCGGCACGGCACCCGTGATGCAGGTCAATGATGTCTATTACGAAGAGTTGACACCTGATAAGGTCGATGAGATCCTGGAGACGCTGAGATGAGAGAGAGTAAGATCGTCAGTCGAAAGTTTGGACATAAAGAGAGTCACACACTACGTATCG
>JADGEC010000182.1 GCA_016744575.1 Sulfurimonadaceae bacterium
CTATAGCACTGCTTGAACAGGGATCATTGGCAGAGGCTGTCATCATGGAACCGTTGACCATCACTTCGACAGCTATCGCGACAGATGAGTTAAAGAGTACTGATGCGGTAGAGGTCTACACGCAAGAAGATATTGAAAAAGTGCATGTCCAGAACATCTATGAGTTTTTCAATCAACAGACATCGCTTACTACGATGCCTAATTATGGTAACCCCTTTGCACAAAAGATGGATATCCATGGTTACGGGATGGGTGATGGTCATCAGAACATCGTCATCAATGTCGATGGCCGTCGTATGAACAACATCGACCTGGTACCGCAGATGCTCGCAGGTATCTCTCCGGGCTCGATCGAGCGGATCGAGATCATCAAGTCAAGCGGTATCGTCACTGGTGGGGATGGGGCCAACGCAGGTGTCATCAACATTACGACTAAAAAAAGTGATGATAAAGAGATCTCGTTTTACGGAGGTACTTATGGGACTTTTGATGGTGCGTTCTATATAGGGCACAATGATGAGAAGCTCTCCGTCTCGGTAAGTGGTGAGGCTAGGAAAAGTAACGGTATCCGTCATATTGACGATGAAGGTAATAAAGATGAGAACCAGCTTGTCACCGGGGCTATCGATCTTGCTTATATGCCAGTAGAGGCACTTGAACTACGTTTGCATGCAGCGATCGCAAGGACAGATGTCGATTATGCCGGTTATATCACTAAAGAGCAGTATGAGGATGACCCTACTCAGGAGGGGACAAACTACACCTCGCAGGAGTACGATACAGACACCATCGGGGCAGGACTTACCTACGTCATCGACGAATCGCTCTCCATCGACCTTGATGTTGACCGTCAGAAAAAGAGTTCAGACTCACTAAATGTATCTGCATTTGGCCCTTATGAGTGGGCTGCGGACTATACCTATGACAGTTTTAGTGGAAGCATCGATCATGTGAACGATCTTCTGGAGTTATCCGTAGGCATAGATGGGTCTCAAGGTAGCAGAGATTCGCATGCTACTTTATACGGCATCGCAAATGAGACGACTAAAGACAACCTGGCTGGCTTTATCATGAGCCAATGGAGTCTTGGAGACTCTACTATCAAAGCTGGGTATCGTTATGAGAAGGTCTCTTATGATTTTAAAGACGCCACTCAGCAAAACAGTGACGACCACGATCTCCATGGAGTAGAGCTTGGTTATAGCTACAGACTTGACAATGCAAGTTCTTTGTTTGCGAACTATGCACACTCCTATCAGGCACCCGATATAGACCGCTTTTTCTCTTATGGGACTTTCAATGACTTTATAGAACCGATGAAAGCGGACAGCTATACTTTAGGGTTCAACTATCTGCTTCCGAGCAACAAGTTCAAGATCTCTGCTTATTATATAGATCTAAAAGATGAGATCTACTACTATCAAGACCAGGTGAACGTCTTTCCTGATCCAAGTCTGTCGGTCAACACAAACATCGACAGCTCTTACAAGTATGGTCTTGACCTTTATGACAGATGGACTATTACACCGGAATTCGCTCTTGTTCTTAATTATAACTATGTCCAAGCCATCATCGATGAGGAGACGGGGCGTAATGGTGAGGACTACTCAGGTAATACACTTCCTGGAGTCTCAGACCATAATATAAAGGCTACGCTTAGTTATCTGCCAAATCAGAACACGACACTTTCTGTGACACAGGTCTATCGTTCAGAGGCGTATGCGGCTAATGATTTCGGCAATGAGCACAGACAAAAGCAGGATGCTTATAACAGTACAGATATCGCCATCACTTATGCGACAGATTCCTATGAGATCTTCGCTAAAATAAACAATCTGTTCGATCAGAGCAACGGTATCTGGATCCAGGATGATGCCATCTATCCGGTCAACTTCACGACGACAGCGATAGCCGGGTTAAAGCTAAGATATTAAGGAAAGCGATGTACGCTATATCACCTGAAAAGAGTCTTTTCAGTGACAAAAAAGCCAGTTTCTTACTGGCTGCCTCTGTGACCTATACTGGCGGTATCGCAGGGATAACACAGGCAGGTATACCCGGTAAGATCTTTTTGACTCCGACACTTGATGCGGAGTTTATCTCTACAGGAAGGGTCTTCTCCTTAGACGATCTTGCTGAGACTGCGAGTGGGATCCCTACTCCGGGCCTACTGACAAGGGCCGCACATAGACTGGCCCCTTTTGCTTCGGTAGAGATCCTTGACCTTGGTCTGAGTATAAGACCAAAGGAGTGTGTTCTCTATGACTTTGGCATCGGACCTTCGCCTTCTATTGCTGATGGGATCGCTTTTGATGCAAAAAGAGTCTTTGAGAAAGGCCGTACCTTTGGTCGGATCTATGAGCCAGATGGTGAGTATGTCATCATGGGTGAGAGTACTCCGGGCGGGACGACGACTGCTCAGGCGGCTATTGCCGCACTAGGTCTTGAGACTGATGGTCTTTTCGCTTCATCGTTTAAAGATGCACCGGTCGAGATCAAAGAAGTAACGATCGCAAAAGCACTTTCAATGCTCGATGATGAGATGAGCGTATATGAGAGGCTTGGTCATACGGCTGATAATACCTTGATGTTTGTCGCTGGTTTTGTACTTGAGGCATCACAACGGTTTGAAGTGGTCCTTGGCGGAGGTACTCAGATGGCAGCAGCAATACTTATTGCTGACAGACTCGCTTCGCTGGAGTCGATTCCCTATGATATGAGACAGATCTCATTGTGTACGACCCGCTGGATCGCTCAAGATGATGATTCAAGTGTCGAGTCTCTTTTAGATGGACTTAGACCCTCTCCTAAAGCAGCTTTTGCTGATTTTCTCTATGAAGATGCTCTAATACCCGTTCTTAAAGCGTATGATGAGGGTGAAGCGAAAGAGGGAGTCGGTGCAGGTGCAGCGATCGCGTACGCTTATTCCCATGGTGTGACCCAAAAAGAGATCACGGCTGAAGTGGAGAGATCGATGATGGAGATGGGATGAAGGCCCTCTTTATCGGGGGTGTGAAAAGTGGGAAGTCTCGCCATGCTGAGAGTCGTACACTCAAGATGCATCACGATAGCGTTGTCTATCTTGCGACTTCAGAACCCATCGATGAAGAGATGAGAACAAGGATAGCGCGCCATAAAGAGGATCGCTCCAAGCGTTTCTTAGACCTTGAAGAGCCGTTGGACCTTGTAGCTGCCATCGAACCGATCAAAGCTCCTCTGCTCATAGAGTGTATGACAGTCTGGATGAACAATATGCTCTACCATGGTCTCAGCAAAGATGATATCTTCACGCAGGTGGAGAGCTTGCTTGCTTTAGATAAAGATATCGTCTTTGTTCAAAACGATGTAGGAAGCGGTATCATTCCCGATAATGCTCTCGCACGTGAGTTTGTAGACATCTCCGGCAGAGTCTCCCAGATGCTCGGAGATGGATGTGATGAGGTCTACCACTGTATCGCCGGAATAGCGACGAAGATCAAATGAGATAGAAGAGGAGTATAGAATAAGTGGATACACGATATTTTGAGACAGAAATATCTCGTTACGAAGTCAAGGCTTTACTTTTTTATGTCAGTATGTTTTAAATTGAAAACGTCTTAACACGGGGTCATGGGTTGACTTTATTATGCCGAGCTTGCGATGGAAAATAAAGTAAAGCCTTGAGCTCCTGATGTCCATACTGCTCGTATTGGAACAGACGATCCAATATTAGTATTAAAAGAGGTTCGTCCAAAAAGCCATGAGACAAGGAGCGTTGCATAAAAACTGAACTTTCTAACGCTCTAAAAGGCTTCACCTTAGCTACAAACATGCTAACGACAATACCGTTCTTTAAGACCCACGACTTCTTCCGCGGTATAAACGGTTACGCAGTGATGAGTTATCCACTTGTCGGACTTCTTCTTGGAATAGTGTTATACTTTGCTTTTACAGTGTTAGTCACTCTCTTTCCACAAGAACATGCAAAGATAGTGGTGTTCTTTTTGTGGGTCTTACTGACCGGTGCGCTTCATCTTGATGGCTTCTCTGATACCGTGGATGGTCTATTTGTGCCTAAAGAGCGTACAGCGGCCGTTATGAAGGACCCGAATGTCGGTGGTATGGGTATGGTCTTTACCATTGCCTTCTTACTTTTAAAAGCT
>JADGEC010000062.1 GCA_016744575.1 Sulfurimonadaceae bacterium
AAATCGGGGAGTCTTTCAGTCTGGCAGAGTATACTCGTCACACACTAAAGATGAACTCGAACCTCATCTCTCATCAACAGTATTATAGTTAGTTTTTCATATTTTTACAACCTGAGATACAAATTCTGACAAAAGATGTAACAAAAAGGTAATAGAGTAAAGAGGTGAGACAGGACCTTGGTCATCATCAAAGAGTAGAAAAGCAGATATCATCCTTGCTTTTCTACTATAATGTCGAGCATATAATATAAAGGAGAACTTGATATGTGTGACTTCAACGATCTTGACGATACCGCTAAACAAGTCTACCATGAACAACTGACAGAATGTGCCAACTCCTTCGGCGGCACCAATTTTTTCCTTCAGCTTCTCGAAGCGATCCGTAGGACCAAGCCCCATCCACTAACAGCAAAGAACTGTGAGTTCACCTTTTCACGAGGAGCCGTAAAGTGGGATAAAGTGATCTTTGCAGATAAGATCACTCTACTGGTAGAGGTACGTACCAGTGAAAGCGAACGAAAGAACCTTCTTCCCGATCAGAGTGAGAAAAGCTACAAACGGGTCCTGAACCTTGTCCGGACCCTTAAGCCGATCACTTTTGATGTGATCCCTAAGAACATGAAAGATGGTGACGGTTTCATTCTGCATCCCTTTGATATTATTGATGAGAAGACCACCCGTCTAAATCCTCTTTTTGATGCTGTCTTCTTCTGTTCGATCGA
This sequence comes from Sulfurimonadaceae bacterium, assembly GCA_016744575.1. Lineage (GTDB taxonomy): Bacteria > Campylobacterota > Campylobacteria > Campylobacterales > Sulfurimonadaceae > BB26. The sequence goes on from JADGEC010000062.1 coordinate 723, forward strand.
GACTACCAAAAAAGCCCTTGCCTACACTCCAAAGGCGTCTTGATGGATGGGACTAAACGTAAAGACATCCGAAGCGGTATGAGCGTAGCCATCGTACTCAAACAAGATCAAGATAGTGGGCGATTGACAGATGGCATCGTCCGTGACATCCTGACCAACTCTGCCACACACCCTCATGGCATCAAGGTGCGTCTTATGAGCGGTGAAGTCGGACGGGTAAAAGAGATAGTCTAGATGACACTCTATGTCGATGGTGATGCTTTTCCCAATCTATTAAAACCCATCTTACTGCGAGCCATCGAACGACTTAAGATCACGACGGTCGTCGTATCGAACAAACGTATCACAATTGGAAAGTCAAAGTATGTCACTTACGTGATCGTCGAACAGGGTGCAGATGAAGCTGATCACCATATAGCAGAGTCAGTTGATGAAGGGGACCTCGTCATCACAGCCGACATCCCACTTGCTGATCGTATCATCACAGAAAAAGCCCATGCCATCGATCACCGGGGTGAGCTTTATAGCCGCGATAATATCAAACAGTATCTGGCAATGCGAAACCTGATGGAAGAGATCCGTGATAGTGGAGAGATGACAAGAGGGCCAAAACCGTTTAGTCAAAAAGATGCTCATGAGTTTGCCAACCAGCTACACCGGTTTTTGACAAGATATTTTCAGTAAGATTTATATTGGATGTAAGAGCAGGTCGCTATCGTAGTTGCAAGACGATAGGACCTGCCTCTTTTAGGAGAAAATGGAAAAAAAGGACGAAAGGGCAAAATAGGTCGAGCCTCTCACCCTATTTACTCTTTCTAAACAAAGTATAACATTATTATTTATTATTGTGTTATATCATATGTATAATACCTGCAATAAAGTGAGTATGTTACAATAATTCACTTTACTTATAGATCACTACTACCATCCTCACATAACAGCCATTACTGAACTACTGCGCTAGAATCATAATAAGGGGTACTTCTCATCATCCCATGTCAAATAAAAGATCATTTGAAGTGCCATATTAAAGGAGTCCTCATGAGTTCACCACTTTTCCTCCTATCTGCCCTACTTTTCCTGACATCCGCATCTGCTGAGAATAGCGACTCAAAAACAGTCGTAAAGTATGATGACAAAGATGCGCATACATTTCCCCGATGGAAGAGCATGTTTAGACTCAATGAGCAGCCTTTGGAATCACACGCGCACAGAGCCTGGGTGGACATCTATGTCAACAAACATGCCCGGGAAGCTTATACCAAAAAAGCAACTCTCTTCCCGGTAGATTCGATCATAGTCAAACCTCTATATAACGATGATGAGCGTTCAAAGATCGCCCGCCTTGTCATCATGATGAAGATGGACAAAGGGTATGATCCCAAAAATGGTGACTGGTGGTATGGTGCTTATGATGAGACCGGGATGGAGGGGTGGCATAAGGGCAAGATCGCATCTTGTATCAAGTGTCATTCCCGAGTAAAAGAGACTGACTATATGTTTTCAGAAAGGGTCATGAAAGATATTGAGGATGAATGGTAGAAGAGACTGCTCAGAAATGATCGAAATAATCACTTCTGAGTCTTTTTTAGATGACTGATCGCTCTACAGTTACCACTTTCTAATGGCGATATGACAAGCCACACAGTTATGGATCACCTCACCAAAAGCTTTGGTCGTGCCAGAGTAGTTATTTGTACCGACATGTTTTTTCATCTTTTTGAGATTATCATCCATCTGACCACTAAGGTTCTTGACGACCTGTACAGAGATGTTCTCTTTTTTTACAAACTGCTTGACATCTATCTTACCAAAGATATTGTTGGCATTCTCGATCATATTTATGCCATCACTGATCTTCTGCTTATCACTGTAAAAAAAGCCGTCTTGGATGCTGTCCACACCCGTATGCATAAGCTGCATCGTCGCATTGATAGTCACCGAGTCGTCACTTGACGCGAATAAGAGTGACGCACTCATCAGTGTTGCCAGTATGATCTTTTTCATAATACTCTCCATTTGATTTGGTCTTTCACCGAGAATATCATAATCTGTTTTAATTTAATTTTAAAAAACAGAATTTGGTTGTTAGAAGTATACTTTGATATACCCATGTATCGAACGGCTACATCCCCTGAGAAAACTAGACCCCCTCTGTAAGCTTACATTCGTATATCCTGCTAATCATCTTCTCTTCGACGAGGATGCGATGCGTCACTCTGATGTAAAAAGGAGGCGACCTCTTTAAAGACGGCTTCCTTCCCTTTACCGGTTATGATAACATGATGCGACAGATCAGGTTCAGATAGTATTTTCTCCTTTGAGCGGATTCGCTCCAGGATAATAGTAGCACTCTGGGAGTTGACAACAGGGTCCCTTTTACTCTGGATGATCAATGCCGGGACAGTGATATCTGGAAGGGATGCATAGACAAGCTTCATCAGCTCCTTAAGCTGGCCAACAGAGCTCAGATAGTGCTTTGCATAATTGATATGCGGGTTCTCCGGTTCACTCTCCACATACTCGATACCCGCATCAAAGAGAGCCAAAAAGTCATTTAAGACGTTGAGCGTCGGTACGACATAATGAGCCCGAATATCTTTAAGTTTCATGGCGGAATTGATACAGATCACACCATCTAGACGTTCTGTTTTTTTTGATGCCGCCAACAGTGCAAGAAGACCACCGGTCGAAAAGCCACCGACATAGAGATTCTTGCAGACCTGCCGCATGGCAGCATATGCACGCTCAAATGACTCGTACCACTGCTCATGCGTAGTGTCTCGAAGATCTTCTGGCATCGTACCGTGTCCTTTGATCCTCACACCGTATACATTGACACCTTGCTTGTGAAGATACTCTGCCATCTCACGGACCTCTTCCGGAGCAGACTTGTACCCATGAGCAAATATGATCCCTGTTGTATACTCCGGGTCAAACAAGATGAACGGTCTACCTATCTCTTTTGGTTTTGAAGCGATGACAGAGTAAAACTGATTATAATCCTCCTTATAGATCTGTAGGTCTTCACGGTAGATACCATAAAAGATGGCTTCTGCTATCTCACATGGCTTTCGTTGCATGCTCTCATGGACACTCTCACGAAAAGCATCTAACAGGGCTATCTCGTTCCAGACTACTCGAAGCGTGTTCTTGACCCTTATATCATTGAAAGTATGGTTATCCAGCATGGCACTTTTCTTGATTCGGTAGATGTCCACTCTTGTACGCAGCAGTATCTTCTGGTCGATTGCCAAACGCAAAGCACTCTCAAATGCTGGATGACTCTCTTTACTTAACAATACCATCAGTGCTTTGTCTATCTCATCATGGATATTATAGATATCAAGGGAGACTACTTCTCCTGCAGCGAAGTAGATGGCACGTCTTAACTGATCGACCGTCAATGTCTCAAAACGATACTCCATCAACACTGCGATAAAGAGATGGTCAAAGGAGATCATTACATTCTTATAGACTACGTCCATACAACGTGTTGTCAGTGCGTGACGATGCGCCTGTAAGATCGTATGATGACTCTTCTTTAGTTCAAAGACATCTTCGATCTTCGAGCTCTGTTTAGCCTCATGTAGGTAGTGTGCCATATCTATCGCTTTATCAAATGTGATATGGATCTCCGCGTCAGAGAGTAGATTACCCTCTATCTCAAGCTCTTCCATCATAGCTTCCGAGGCATTCTCTCCAGCAAAAAGTGTAGCCATACTCATCATCGGGTTCTTTCCCGGACGCAGCGGCTTATAGGAGATGTTGACGGGGGTGATGATGGTACTTTGATAAGTCAGTTCATCCTCTTCAAGATAGTATTTTTCATGAAAACTATCGACTATATCACCCCTATGCTCTCTTTGCGCGGCTCGGTACTCGAGTTTCATCATCTGTGCTTTTAGTGCCATCATCGCCGCACCAGTATAGATACCCGCGTGTCGGAAAGGGGTATGCAAGATGAACTCTTTCTCTTTGGTGACCTTCTTGTTCTTGACCATACTCCCTTCAGGATAGATCAGCCAGTTCTTTCTTGCGCTCATCAGGTCACCGATGATGATCTCATTTCGGTGTCGATTTGCAGTCGAGAGTGTACCTGACTCCTCGAGATAGGTACCCAGTAGACCTACAAAAAGAGTTTTATCAGCCAGAGAACGTACCGGGACATCCGTATATTTTTGGATGACATAAGGCATCAACAGCGTCTCGAAACGGGTAAAGTGATTTGCGACAAAAAGTGTGGGAGCATCTTTGGAGATATGTTGTTCTCCATGCACATGGATGTTGGTTTGTAAGATGGTGTCGATCACTTTAAGCATGAAGTTTGTCGAGTGATAGACAAGATCCGTCATCTCAGACCTTTCTATTTAGATAGTCATCTATGCGGTAGGCATCCACCTGCACCACATCCCTGGCATCACGTTCGGTCTCTTCAAGACGTCTGAACTCCTCTTCATCGATCACCCCTTTTTCCAAAGCATCTTTATAGAGCATCACACCTTTGGCTTTAGATAACTGAGCGGACTTCACAGCCTCTTTTATCCGTTGTTTGATAGGCAGAACATCAGAGAGTCGCAGCAAGACTGTCTCTATCATGTGCAGACTCTCATCTGCCACATCAGGCAGGTAGATCCCTTCACTCAAGGCATCACGGGCTTCTCCCGGGGAGACCAGTTTCTCAGATAGTCTGATATGCATCGCATCTGTCGGTGACCTTCCCATACTGTTGAGACGGACAGACCAGCGTACCGGTACACTAAACAACCATCGAAGCGCACCATCTCCAAAATTACTAAATATCTCCTCATAAGCATTCTGCATCTGAGAAAGCGCATGGTCACCGATCCACTGCAGATAGATCTCGTCCTCTTTCTTCTGCCCCTCCGCCTCAAAACGACGCATCGTCGCTATTAAAAGATACATCCAGGAGAGTATGTCACCAAACCTTGCACTGAGCATCTCTTTTTGTTTAAGACCCCCTCCATAATAGGCCAGCATCAAGTCGGTCATAAAAGCAAACTGGGCACTTGACCAGGCAAGCTTGCGCTCATACGCTGCCAACACCCCCGTTGTATGGGTCTGATGCAGATGACCGCGAGTCACACTTAAGAGCTTCATCCGCATAAAGTTGCGAAGCGTAAAACCGACATGAGACCAGAAGTGCGTATCAAAAGCATCTACATCTCCTCGTTCAAGTGCTTCGATCTCTTCATAGGCATAAGGGTGACAACGGATGACACCCTGTCCAAACTGGATCAAAGTCCGAGTCATGATGTTCGCCCCTTCTACCGTGATGGCAATAGGTGCTCCCATGTAAGCATTACCCAACAGGTTTCTCTTCCCAAGGATGATTCCAGCACCGCCAAGCAGGTCCATCCCGCTGTTGATGACATCACGAAACTTCTCAGTTGCATGGTATTTCATCACGGCATTGATGACGGCAGGCTTCTCCCCGTTGTCGATAGCTCCGATGGTAAAGATACGTGCCGCATCCATCATATAGGTATAGGCAGCTATCTTTGCAAGTTCTTGTTTGACCCCTTCAAAACTAGCGACCGGGATACCGAACTGTTCACGGATCATCGTATAAGCCCCTGCGACTCTCGCGGTAAGTTTCATGCCGCCTGTCCCTGTCGAAGGTAGAGATATACCCCGCCCGACCGAGAGAGACTCCATCAGCATCTTCCATCCCAGACCGACCCCTTTTTCTGCACCGACAACATCCTCGATCCCTATCACGACAGCATGACCACTGATAGGTGAGTTGATAAACGGCACGCCAAGCGGGTCGTGTCGTCTTCCCTGTATGACTCCTTCCGCCGTAGAGGGCACCAGGGCAAAGGTGATGCCCGGCTCAAGACCCATACCCAGAAACTCTTCCGGGTCTTTCAGTACAAAAGCCAGACCGATCACCGTTGCGATGGCACCAAGTGTGATGTAACGTTTCTCAAACTCGAGCCAGATCTTTAAAGCACCCTGTTCATCTTTGAAAAGCACTCCAGTCGATTGGATGGAAGTCGCATCACTGCCCGCAAGCGGTTCCGTCAGTGCAAAACAGGGGATCTCCCGTCCATCCGCTAAACGAGGTAAATAATGATCTTTCTGTTCCTTTGTACCATGCTGTAGAAGCAGTTCAGCCGGTCCTATGGAATTAGGCACCATAGCAGTGATCGCCAATACCTGAGAACGTGATGCCAGCTTCTGCACGACGGCACTATGTCCCAGAGCAGAGAAGCCAAGTCCGCCATACTGCTTTGGAATGATCATCCCAAAGAAGCGATTTGTCTTCAAATACTCCCAAGTCTCTGGTGAAAGGTCGCGCTCTTTAAAGACCCTGTCATCATCTGTCATCATACAGAGCTCATTGACCTCATTGTCTAAAAACTGCTGCTCCTCCTCACTCAGACTTGGATAGGTCTCGGCAAATATCTTCTCAAAGTCAGGTCTGCCAGAAAAGAGCTCACCATCTATCCAGACCGTACCAGCTCGAAGTGCAGTCTTCTCTGTCTCAGATATCTTAGGAAGCAGGTTCTTTGCCTCTAAAAAAGCGACTATGTGTCTTGTGATGACTTTTTTTCTTAGTTCAGGAAAGAGGAGCACGCCATTGAGTGGAAGATAAACGACCCAAAACCAAAACGGTGGTGCGAACCAGACCAGGATGTTTAATACCAGTAGTGTTGACCAGACTAATGATGATGCACCTCTGTACCAAACGACCAGCAGTGCGGCCAAGAGCAGCAGTGCGATAAAAAGTCCCATGACCTACTCCTCATAAAAGTTTGTGCCGTCTCCGGCCATCTCGACCAAAAGTGCAGCAGGTTCAAATCTACTGCCATAGGCATTGGCGAGACGATGCAGCGTGACGACTACATTATCGATACCCCGGTTCTGAGCATAGCGCATCAGACCACCTCTAAATGGTGGGAAACCTGTTCCCAATACCATCGCCATATCCAGATAAGCCGCATCTTTGACGATGCCCTCTTCAAGACATCGCGCCGCTTCATTGACCATGACCAGCATCGTCCTGTCGATGATCTCATCCTCATTAAAACTATGCCGCTCCGTGACGACTTCGGTCACAGCTGCATTAGGACTCTTTTTCTTATGGGCATGAAGGTAAAAACCTTTACCACTTTTCTTACCAAGAAGTCCCATCTCTTTGACGATGACATCAAATAGAGGTGACGGACGCATACGTTCACCATAGGCCTCTTCAAGGACCTTCACTACCTTATGACCGACATCAAGGCCTACCTCATCGGCAAGTGTGAACGGCCCCATCGGCATACCAAACTCACTAAGCAACGCATCTATTCGTAGAAGGTCTTCTCCCTCTTCCAATAGTCTGACTGCCTCATTGATGTAAGGAAGCAGAGTCCTGTTGACAAGGAATCCAGCACAGTCACCGACAACGATAGGTGTCTTGCCTGCCTTTTTTGCCAGGGAGACTACCGTCGCTATGGTCTGTGCAGATGTCTTTTTCCCGGCTATCACTTCCACCAACGGCATCCGGTTGACAGGATTAAAGAAGTGCATACCTATAAAACGTTCTGGATGCATAAGGTCTTCTGCCAGAGAGGAGATAGAGAGTGAAGAGGTATTGGTCGCTATGACTGCGCGTTCATCGACGATATCCTCAAGCGTCTCATAGAGCATCTTTTTCGCGTCACTATCCTCTACGATGGCTTCTACTACAATATCGCACTGTCTCAGACCAGTAAAGTCTGTATCGTAGGTGATGTGATCCATCTTTATCTCTATCTCACGACGTGTCAGACGTTTTCGTCTTCTAATCGCCTCATAGGAACGGCTTATACTTTTAAAGGCCGTTCCGACCTGCTCCATACGACGTACCTTCAGACGTACCAGAAGATCTGCCTTACTAAATAGCCAGACGATCCCAGAGCCCATGACTCCTCCACCTATCACTGCACTGATCTTGATATCTGATAGAGCCACAGCCTCTTCTGTCCCCTTCTCACTCTTTAAGGATTCAGAGGTAAAAAAGAGCCCGATCAGGTTCTTGCTTATTCCTGTGACACTCAGACTCGCAAAGGTCCTCGCCTCCAACTCCATCGCCTCATCAAAAAGTATCTTCTCTGTCTTCTCATAAAGGTTTAGGAGCGCAAGCGGCGCAGGGTATTGCCCTTTTGTCTTTCGCATCACCTCTTTACGCGCATATCTTAGTATGACATTTGGTAAAAAACGCTCCAAGAGTGTTGCTCTGTGACGCCTTGAGACTATCTTCGCTCTCTCTTTACGCTCAAGTACGCTTTTAAGAAAAGTCTCTTTTTTAAAATCAAGATAGCCAGCAGGTACACAGGCATCTACCACGCCGAGAAGTTCTGCTTTTTTTCCGCTCAATAGCTTGCTGCCGAGTATCAGTTCTACCGCTTTTTTCAGACCCACTAGACGTTTCAGACGCTGTGTGCCACCAAAACCTGGCATCACTCCAAGGCTCACCTCCGGCAGACCGATCTTTGTCTTTTTACTGTCAGTCGCCAATCGAAAGTCACAACACAACGCCAGCTCAAGACCACCACCCAGCGCAGCACCATCGATGATAGCGACCGTCGGAAAAGGAAGTGAACAGATCTTACTCAGTATCATCTGTCCCTCACGTACTTTCGCGTAGGCATCAGTCTCGTCACTAAATGCTTTTATCTCACTTATATCTGCTCCGGCAATAAAGATGCCCTCTTTTGCACTGCTAAAGAGAAGTGCTTTTACCTTCTCATCAACAGCGATGACATCGATCTTCTTTTCAAGTTCCTGTAGTACAGCGATCGACAGGAGGTTCACACTCGAGTCGGGAAGGTCAAAGACCAACTCAGCTATACCGTTCTCGTCTATTTTGACAGTGATAGCATCTTTCATCACGACACCTCCAGCAGCAGTGAGGCACCTTGCCCGCCGCCAACACAGAGTGTAGCTAGCCCTGTCTGCTTATTTCGACGTCTGAGTTCTTTTAGCGTGTGGATGACAAGTCGTGTTCCTGTCATACCGACCGGATGGCCAAGTGCCACTGCGCCACCATTGACATTCAAGATGCTCTCATCGATCTCACCAAGCGCCTCACTCCGTCCAAGATGGGTCTTGGCGTACTGCTTGGAAGCAAAAGCCTTTTGATTGGCGATGACCTGCACGGCAAACGCTTCATTCATCTCAATAAGGTCAATATCATCTAATGTCCTACCTGTCTGCTCAAACAACTTGGCTGTGGCATAAGCTGGTCCCATACCCATACGTTTAGGCTCAAGCCCTGCGTAAGCAAATGCACTCAAGAAGCCTAGCGGTTCAAGTCCCATCGCCTTCGCTTCAGACTCACTCATGATGGTGACTGCCGCAGCAGCATCCGAGACCTGTGAGGAGTTACCTGCCGTCACCGTCCCGTTCTTACGGTCAAAGAACGGGTACAGTCTGCCAAGGGCTTTGAGTGTCTGCTCTTCACGTATGCCATCATCATCTTCCATCATCTTCCATCACCTTGCCTCGTTTGGCATCATAGATGATGGGCGTTATCTCCTCAGCAAACAACCCATTTTTTCTGGCAGCTGCCGCCTTAAGATGGCTTTGCAGTGCAAACGCATCCTGCTCTACCCGACTGATACCGAAGTCCTGTGCAAGCACTTCTCCTGTCGAGCCCATGACCAGACCACTTATCGGGTCTGTCAGCCCCTGCATCAGTCCGATGACCGGACGCAGATATGAGGGTCGAAAATGCGACAGTGTCGAGAGCTTCTGCATCACAGTTTTGGAGCGAAACATCTCACCAAATAGCGCCGTCATCTTTTTACTGAACAAAAAAGGGATATTGCTCATGGATTCCACCCCGCCGCAGAGATAGACCTTGCCGCTTCCTGCAGCGATCTTCTCTGCCGCGGATGTGATGGACTCCATGCCCGAAGCACAGTTTCTATGCACGGTGTGCGCTATGGTAGTGTTTGGAAACCCGGCTTTGAGTGCGATGACCCGTGCTACATTTGTCGCATGAGCAGGCTGTGAGACATTGCCCATGATGACCTCATCATAGAGTTCATACGGCAGTCCGACACGAAGCACCAGCTCCTCTACCACATGGGCACCCAGCTTCTCTGCATCAAGGTTCTTTAACTTTCCACCGGCTTTAGCGATAGGCGTCCGTAAGCCATCTATAATAGCTATACGCTCTTTCATCACAAACCTCCTAAATCTCCTTCATCATGATCTCTCAAAGGAGATATTATTTGTTTTTTTAATACATCCACTATTAATACTTTACTCTCTTCAGATCTTTTTGTCCGTGATCATGCTCACATTTTTACTCGTGAGAGATGATCTTATCATCGGGCTATTACTAATTAGAGCACTTTGTCACTTTTTAAGTATGCTAAAATAGAGACTAACACAATAATATAAGATGTTTTTATGAAGAGAAAGTCCTGCTGATGGATAAAAAGACTCAAGCTATCATCGTCTTTGATGGTGTCTGCAACCTCTGTAATGGTGCGGTGAACCTCATACTCAAATACGACAAGAAAAAGCATTTTCTTTTTACACCATTACAAAGTGAGACCGGGACCAGATTCCTGCATGAGTTTGGTCTCGACCCAATAGACACTGATACGATTTTACTCGTAAGTGATGGCAGAGCCTATGTTAAAAGTGTGGCTGTGTTCGAGATTATCAAAGGACTAGCAGGAGGATGGCAGATATTGAGTATATTTCGCTTTTTACCACTTTCTCTAAGAGATGGTATCTACGCAGTGGTAGCGAGGCATAGATATAGACTCTTTGGAAAACGTGATAAGTGTATGATGCCTACTGAAGCGCTGAAAGAAAGGTTTATTACTTAGTGTATCAATTACATTTGGGCTTAGGAAATGAAGTGATGCAATCTTCAAAATAATGAATTTCTGTGTCTAGACAATCACTGTTTAAATGAAAAGAGATTCTTTAGTTCTTACGGATATTTGTCTAAGACTATAGAAAATAACATAATCATAACGGTTTGTAATATTACATTTATTATCAAGACTTTTTGATACTCTGTTAGTTTTTGGTATTTAGTATCTTATGATAAAGTACTTCTCTAATAAACAGTTATACTCATAAAATAAAAAGGATTATCACTTGGATTGGATAACTTTAGGAACGGCTGTAATCACAAGTCTACTTTTAAATAAATTTCTACCTGCATACTTTTCAGAAAAAGGAAAAAATCTTGCAACAAAAGAAGATATATCCCAAATTACAGAAAAAATTGAAAGTGTTAAATCAATCTATAATAATGAAGATCAAGTTTTAGAAAGACGACGACAAATATATGAAGAAATTGTTAGTTCTTTAAGAATTTTTATTTCAGGTCATGGGATTTCAAAAGAACAAAAAGAAAAATTCTATGAAGCATATGCTTCAGCATGGCTATGGGCACCTGATTCAGTATTAATAAAATTAAATATTTTTGTCAATCAACAAATCAAACATGCTGAAAAAATAGAAAATACGAGTCAAAAGACTATGAAAGAACAATATGGAGATATAGTTTTAACAATGAGAAAAGATGTTGGTTTTATTGAAACACAAACTACATCTAAAAATTATGTATTTGCTACATTTGGCAACTAATATATAACGAAAGCACCTTTAAATACTACATTCCATAGCGGTCTAAGAGTCAGGGTCAATACATAAGTATAAGTAAAAAGGAGAAACTTTTGGATCACAGGACTAGTCAACGATAATTTTGTCATAACTATAGGAGAAGGTAAATACTGAGTCAAGATTGCTTTTATCAAGGGTAGGAGGAGATGATTTAGAAGGTGGGGACTCTCACCACTGTTTTAGTCTGTCCCTGTCAGGTGAGATGCCAAAGACCAGAAACCAGCCTTAGCAGGTCTATGCGCTGCGCTTACTTCTGGAGTAGGCTTCACTTACTTTTAACCCGCACATGGATTCAAGCATTCCCTCAAGCTCCATCTCACGTCCACTTATGTGACAGGTCTCTTCACCTTTATCATCAATAAAGATAAATGTCTCATAATTATGATCAGTCCTCTTCATAAAAGGCCCGAATTTAAATCCGGGAAGGTGAGTAGATCAAACTTTAGGGTCAGGTAACAACCCACTACTTTTGAGCACGATCATATAGTCTCGAATTTAAACTCGAGCCTTAACTATCATGAGTTTGATGTAGTCGCCGTAGATGACATTGTTATCATAGCTGTAGGAGAGAGTAGTTAAGAAATCGAGGTTACTTTTATCAAGGGTAGGAGGATGTGCTCTAGATGATTTGGAAGGTGGGGACTCTCACCAATATTTTAGTCTGTCCCTGCCCGGTAAGCAGCCAAAGAGCAGAGACTCGCCTATACAGGTCTATGCACTGCGCTTGCTTCTGGAATATGCTTCGCTTACTTTTAATCCGCACATGGACTCAAGCATTCCCTCAAGTTCCATCTCACGTCCACTTATGTGGCAGGTCTCTTCACCTTTATCATCAATAAAGATAAATGTCTCATAATTATGATCAGTCCTCTTCATAAAAGGTGAGTAGATCACACACTGTGCATCTTTGAGCGGAGGATGCTCATTGCAGGCATCTTCATAGTGCTTACAACTGGACTTTATTCTTTTGATATCTAAAAACTCATTTTGAATAGCATCACACAAGACTGTTCGTAGTCTCGGAAATGTTTCTAACAGGTTTTCGTACTTCTCGATTTCTTTCATCACATCCTCCTTAATGGTTTGACTATATATAAAAAAAAGTAATCTTATATGAAGCATAGTCCAATTAACATTAAAAACATTTATAATCTATTTATATCGGTAATATTCTTTACTTTACTTTCAAATTACAGACAACAGCAGCTTAAGAGGAATGGTATTCCTCCCCTTATTGAAAGATCGCACTTCGGATCTACATTCGAGCTTTGCTAATGACTTTATACTGATGTCCTGACCCACCATCTTGTACTTCCGGTAATCAGTAAAGGTCGGTCCATCAATAATATAGCCTTAGAACACTTCTTCAAGACACTCAAATATAGTGATCTCTATAACAGTGCCAAGCAGACCATCAAGGAGACATATGTGTTCTATTTCATTTCAAAGAATAGAATAAAATAAGGAATAAAACACTTCATATACAAATACGACTATAAGTGGTCTAACTCATCGATTGACTATCAAAAGCGAATAAACTGTCTCAGAAGTCGATCAAAGATGTGGCGTAAAGCAGCACTCAAGAGATGTATATAGATAAAGGTGAATGACTGTCTTGATTTTTCAGGCCATTAGATCTATAATCATCTAATAAAGGATATCCATGAAGAAATTTGTTCTTACAATACTTATAACTGGTGCGACTTTGATGGCGGCTGACGGTGCTGCTATGTTTCAAGACCAATGTGCTATATGCCACGGTGTAGACGGTAAAAAAATGACCCTGAACGAAACTCGTCCGATCGCGGGTCTTGATAAGACTGCCATGCTGAGTTATCTTAAAGCCTACAAAGCGGGTATCCTAAACAAAAATGGGATGGGAAATCTGATGAAAGCACAGATGGCAGGTTATTCTGATGCTGATATGGAAGTATTAGCTGCTTACGTCTCCGGTCTGTGATCAAGCCTAAGAGATGACTTACAGACCTTTTTTACTCAGGTCTGTAGTTCTTCTTTTTCAAAAATATGGACATGTCTATTAGTAGTCCGTCCAAAAAAATATCTCCACCTACTTACTCCCAAAAAAATATCCATACTTCCGTAACCGCTGTCTGACCGCAGCGATATCACTCTTCTTGACCACGAGCATATAGTTCTCTGCTTTGATGATGAGCTTTTTCAGTGTCGTATCCGTCGCGAGGATCTTTAAGAGTTCTATATCGTGATTTAGTTCCAAGACGGCATAGGCCGTTCGCTGCTGTAAAGGGTTGAGACGTTTTGTGATGCTCTCTTGTAAGACCGTCCAGTTTTGCGGCACCTCACCCTCGGTCATAGCAAAGAGACTGGCTAACTTCTCAGTTATCTCCTCGCTTGTCTTGGCCCCTTTATAGAGCGTCTCATAGTCGAACTGATAAAGCTGCTCTGTCTGTTTTTTGGCAATACCCTCTACCATGAACCGCTTGATAGGGTCATCACCTTTAAGTGTGATGATAAGTCGTCGCTCACTTAGGCTGATAGTAGTCGTACTCTGTTCAAGATCAGGCTCTATATATTCTTCTACCAGACCAAAGGCATACGAGCCTAAGGCAGTGAGCTGTATTGCCCTCAGACCATCATAATACGATAAGCATCCCTCTTTAAAATGGCTATCTGCACTAAAAGGAGAGGTGTACTTCAGACGGAGCAGACCAAGCGATGCAAGCAAGAACATCAAACCTTTGAAAAGCGGTCGTGTCACATACTCCAGATAGTTTTGACTGTTGATATCGGTACGTTGGGGGAAGAGTGTCATATCATGGCCATAGGTCCGGTAGGTGGTGATATAGCAGTTACCGTAAGAGTTGTAAAGCTCATGATCAAGATCTCTATAAAATATAAAGTCGATAATATTGTCAAACGACACCCACTCATCGACTGGCATCTCCTGCATGATCACTGCCAGAGTCTGAAATATCGTATCTTTGTGCTCGATCGAACCGTAGTAGGTCGATCGTCCCTTGATGTGTGATTCAAAAAGCACACTCAAAGAGAGTTCACCACTCATCTCATCACGACGCAACTGTGTGATAGCCTCCTTGAGAAACTGCGAAGGACTCAATTCACTACTCGGATCCTCTTTAAAACTGTCGAGAAATGTCGCTAACAGCTCACTTCGCAGTAGCTCTGTACGTTTATCGTTAGCGTAAAACTCATCGATACTTAAGCTTTTTCCCATCTTCTTGTAAGAGGATCTCAAGATGGTACCACTTGTCGCGTAACGGATCTGTGTGGCAACAAAATCCCTGTACCCACGAAGATCGACAGTACTCTTATACTCAAAGTCACAACTCAGCAGGCCATCGACAAACTCACCTTCTTGAAGATAGTAGTTTGGCGGCTTTGGTAACCAGGGTCTTATCTTGGCGATAATACTCTCATGCAAAAAGAAGTGACCCTTTACATCATCCTTCCAGTAGGATTGACTTAGATGCGAATCAAAAAAGGCAAACTCTTTTTTGACAGCTTTGCTTCCATGTTCTCTTACCTCTATCAGCTCTACATCAAGCGTCTCAAAAGAGACCCGCTCTTCATAGACCACACGGGCAAACAGCGTACTTACAGCCTCATCCAATGAAGCGTAGATACGTTTGAAGATCTTTTCATCACCATAGAACTGCTCGAGCATAGAGATAAAATGGTGTTTCTGTACAGAGATCGCACGTATGGGATCGATCGTAGTCTGCTTCAGTTCATCAGTATCACTAAATAGAGCACTCTCCTGCTCCAAAAAAGGTGACTTACGAGGAAGTATGAGCCATCCCTTCTCGATCCATACACGCAAATAGACTTCATAAAGGGAGATAAGCTCCTCTTTCGTATAACTCTTTGAGATCGCATCTTTAAGTGTCATCTACGTTCCTAATAAAAAGGCGATATCATCTTCGCCAAGTGATTTTACTGAGGCACTGTCACTGCCTATGAGCTTCTCAAAGATCGCCGACTTCTGCTCTTGAAGCTGTAGGATCTTCTCTTCGATGCTGTTCTTACTGATGAGCTTATAGGCAGAGACCCTATTCTTCTGTCCAATGCGGTGCGTCCGGTCGATCGCCTGATCTTCAGCTGTCTTGTTCCACCAGGGGTCGTAGATATAGACCACATCTGCCGCCGTGAGGTTAAGCCCTACTCCACCCACTTTTAGCGTCATCGCAAAGACTTTACACGATGGGTCATTTTGAAACTTGTCGACAAGTATCTGACGGTTAGAGGTCGCACCACTCATCGAGACATGACCGATATCCAGCTTCTCAAGTTCAGACTTTATCTGTTCAAGCGCATTTAAAAAGTTGGTGAAGATCAGGACTTTATGGTCATTACTCACCGCTTCAAGTAGCGAGTCCATCATGACCTCACGCTTGGACGCCGCTATCATCTCCTCACTTTTTGCTTCGGGATTGGTCGCTATCTGCCGCAGTTCACTCAGTGCCTGCAAGATAAAAAACTGTGACTTCTCGATGCCCTCTTGATGTACCTGCGTCTTGATGGCCTCATCATAATAGGCTCGTCTACTCTCATAGAGCTTCGCCTGTTCTTCTCCCATCTCAACATAAAGTACCTGTTCGATCTTCTCCGGTAGGTCCTTGGCTACTTCTGACTTTAGCCGTCTTAAGATGAAAGGATAGATCTTGCGTCGCAGTTCCTCCATCGCCTCTTTGTTTCCCTCTTTTTGGATCGGAGTAAGATAGTAGCGGTTAAAGTCCTGCGCTGAGTAGAACATCGAAGGGTTGAGGAACTTAAAGAGTACAAAAAGTTCTGAGAGTGAGTTCTCTATTGGTGTACCACTAAGGGCAAAACGGTGCTCAGCTTTAAGCAGTAAGACTGCTTTGGTCGTCTGCGCGTTGTAGTTCTTTATAGCCTGCGACTCATCAAGGATCACGGTATCAAAAGTGATCTCTCTGAACTTCTCTATGTCATTACGCACCATCGCGTAACTCGTTAAGACCAGTGGAGCCTTTAAGGCTTCGACAAAGTCACGTTCACCTCCATAATAGAGTGAGAAATCGATCTCCGGACTGAACTTCTCCAGCTCTTTCTGCCAGTTGTAGATAAGGCTTTTAGGTAAGACTACCAGTACCGGATTTTTCGCTTTGGGAAGGATGGCACTTAAGAGTGCGATACTTTGCAAGGTCTTTCCCAATCCCATATCATCCGCCAGACAACCACCCATCTTATTATCATAAAGATATTTGAGCCAGTGAAAACCATACTCCTGATACTCACGCATCTTTGCATTGAGCTTTGGCACCCTCTTTTTAAGATCACCTAGTGTATTAAAGCCTTCATAGATTGCTTTCGAACTTTTAAAGAGCTCAGACTCGCCATGGTTTTCGATAAGCGCTTCTATCTGAGGCAGATCGAAAAAGGAGATCTTCGTCTCCTTCTTATCTTTTTTTATCAATCGCTCAAGCTTCTGGAAATACTCTTTTTGGACGATGACGTTCTCACCGCTGCTAAGTTCGATGTACCCTTTCTTCTTGAACATCGAGATAGCATCATAGAGTCCGAACGTCTCTCCATCGATATCTAATGTCGCACTGCTTTGTAGGAAATCGATGCCAGAGGAGAGCTTAGTAAGGCTCAACTTTGGCGTAAGTGTCTTGATCTTGTACTCTTTTAGTTTCGCAGAACCGATAAGCCGATATTTGGAAAGCAGTGTCGGCATTTCCTGTTTTAAGAACGCCGTCGCCAAAAGCGGTTCGACCACGAAGTGCTGCTCATCGATGAAGAAACCTCCACCCGATGTCTTCTTATGTCGGTTTAATAGACGTGACAGTGTCGGAGAGAGCGCATCGTGTTCATCACGCTCAAGTGGATGCACCATTATCTGTCGTTCGATGGCATTGACAAAGACGATGGTCTCAAGGTCATAACTGTTTAAAAAGTCGATATCGACATTCTCTATGAACTTCAAGACTTTGAGATAGAGCACGCCCTCTGCATCGACATCATCGATGACCAAGGCATCTTCCATCATGATGCCTTCACGCTCTACGATCTCATACTGCGCATAAGTAAGTGTAAACGCTTCAAAAAAGGTAAAAAGTAGTGAGAGGTACTGCTCCAAAAATGTGACAGGAAAAGTGTTTTGAAACTGCGTGATCTTATCAAAGTACTCACCGATAGCCACTACCGTTACGATAGTATTTCCTTTGAGAACGGTACCTTGAGTCAACCAGCGAGAACCTGCTCCCACGGAGAACACTGGAGTCATAACGCCTTCAACTTCATGAAGAACGATATTGAGTGTCTGTGTTCCCTGTTCAAAGAGAAGTGGACTGCCATTCTCATCTACGACATCATCGACCAGAGCCAGCTGTTCGAGAAGCGACTCGTGATCTCGCAGATAGAGGCGACTGGAGTCACTCTCCCACTGGATCTTAAAGAGCTGAGAAAGCTTCAGCTCTTCCAGAGTCATCAGTAGTCTACGCTCATGATGTGTGTAAAGCTCCGGGTCGACTTCGACAGGAAACAGCTTTTGATCACACACTTCCACATAGGCACCGTAGTCATCGAAAAAGAGGACAAAAAGGACCTTCGTCGCACTCTTACGTTTATGCGTTGTTGTGAGCTGTGTACGTTTTAAGTCTTCAAACAACAGATCTACTTTCTATTCTAGTATAAGGCGAAGTGAAAAGCAAAGTATAACAGGCTCCTACACAGATCTCGAAAAAATGTCACGTAAGATCATACTCTGCTTAAAAAGAGCAGTCACTGTCTCCAGCACAACAAGAGCTCATCTGCTCAGACTACAATACGCTCACTATCTCTGGAACACAAAGGTCCATCTTATGCATTTATTTATCTCACCTGGCCAACTTGGTGTAAAGCCTCCGGTCACTAAACCAAACCATGCTTTTTTCACTGAACTTGGCGAAGAGGGTTTTCGAAAACTAGTCTCAGACCATTATGAGTTACTAAAAGAGAGTGACATCGCGTTTCTCTTCCCGGTAGATGCTGCTGACGATTTTGCCGCTGCTAAAAAACATGCGGCTGATTTTATGATCCAGATCTCCGGAGGCCCATCTTATTTTAATCAGTCACGTGGTGCTCCACAGATGGGTCGACGACATGCTCCGTTCAAGATCGATGAAAAAGCCCGTGTACGCTGGCTTGAGTGTTATGCGATGCTTCTGCCCGCGCTACAGACAGAGGTCAGTGAAACGAATATCCGCTCATTTTGGAACTATCTTAACGTCTTTTCACAATGGATGGTCAACACACCTACATACCCTTCCAACTGATTTAAAGAGACGTTTTAAGCGTCTCTACCCCATGCTTTTACCTTCCTATACTATTACAAAAACTCACACATATTCTGAACCTTGGCTATAGCACATAGGTTAAGATGACAATATTAGAGAATGATTTACTTACTATAGATAGACTGGTCTTATCAAAATAGAAAAAGGGCTTTTATGAGATACATCGTCCTACTAAATTCCCGTACTGCACTTATCGTATTACTTATGGGCAACAGTGCCCTTACTACTCTCGAGGCAATGCCGCTTGAGACGACAAAGTTCGATAGCACCTACCAGCTCATCGATAGTACACATAAAAGTATCTCTGACCTTCTCGAAGCGCAAGGCCTTGAGAAGACAGTCGCATTAAAGAGGACTAAAGCGCTGTTCAGCAGTAAAGATCAGCACGTCGAAGTCAAACTGCATCATCTGCAGACGAATCCGAGCCTTGCCCTCAGTCGTGAAGAGATCGATAAAGCTCTTGCTAAACGCGCACTCTATCAAAGACCACTGGCGCTTGACACCTATGATGCACTTGTAGGGTTCTTACAGGAGATAAAAAGTCATCCACTAGATGATAAGATGCTTGATGCGCTTGCACAGATCACGACACTAAATCGTTCACTCTCTTAGAGTATAGGACACCTATAGATAAAACACGTTTTGAAAAGGACTTAGGGGAGTAGGGATAGAAGATGCAGGCGCGAAGCCTGCAAGGTAGTGCTTAAAGTGGTGTTACGTTCTCTGCCTGTGGGCCTTTTTGACCTTCACCGACCTCGAAAGTGACTTTTTGAC
>JADGEC010000063.1 GCA_016744575.1 Sulfurimonadaceae bacterium
TTTAGACTACTGGCTAGTATAGTGTAAAAGGCTATGAAAGTGATGAGATGGTAGATGTAATCCATTATCGCCCTAGCACAATTCGTTTTCTATTTTATCTAGCAACGCTATGATATATTCATTATTACCATTTTCCATCTTTGCTTTGGTGATTGCTTCTAAAAGATCAATATTGTCAACCCGGACGATCTCATTGAGATCACTTTTATACCTATCTAGTTTATTTTGAACAACATCCCAAACGATCTCTTCATCGATTCCAAAGTATCCATGACTGATTTGATTTCTAAAGTCTACGATACGCCTGTATTGTGGTTCGACAATGCCATATTCTAAGAGATATTTCGTTGCTTCACCTATGATCTCAAGCTCTCTTATTGTCGCGTCCCAATTTATTTCACTATGCAACAACTCATTGGCACTATGAAATGTACTTGTATATCTATGCACTTTATCAATGGCAATAAAAACATCTACAACATACAAAGTGATGTCACGATCAGACATAGATGATCTCTTGCTCGATCTTATGTCTTATAAATTTTCTGATGGTCTTTTCCAGCCCTAGGTCGATTTGCTTGCCAAAAGCATTTTCCAGAAACTCTTTAAGGTCATAATATCTATCAAACCCTGAAGGCATATCGACAATAAAATCTATATCACTCTCTTGAGTCTGCTCATCTTTGGCATAACTGCCGAAAAGTCCGATCTTCTTTACCCCAAACTTCTCTTCCAGCATGGCTCTGTTCTCACGTAAAAAGTCCAATATCATATTTTTTGTCATATTTCGACCTTCCTATTTTTAACACCACTGACCCCATAAGGACGGATAATCAGAAATAAGATAAGTATAGCATAGGTGATAGCATCCATCCATTTCGTATCGAGGTAATAAGCCGTAAGGTTTTGGACAAGTGCAAGTATGAAAGCACCTGCCACGATTCCCCAAAGCGAGTCCACTCCGCCTATGATCATGACGACAATCGCATATAGCAAAAGATTAAACCCGAAGGTAGGTGTAATCCCAGTATCAAACCCGACTAAGATGCCTCCCAAACCGGCATAAAATGAGCCCAGTCCAAACGCAATCAGAATTATTTTATCTTTTGGTATCCCAAAGACCTGTGAAAGTTCAGGGTTGTCGGAGATAGCTCTTATGGCAAATCCGAGTTTTGTCTTTTTCCAAAGATACAGCGTCAAAAGAAATACACCTAAAGATACCAGTATCGTCAAGATCTGAATATCGGTAATGTAGGCACCCATAAATTCATTTCCAACCCTTACCTCTCCTTTTGCTAAAGACTTGATATCATCTCCAAAAAAGATAGATATGAGGTTTTGAGAAACGATGTAAACGCCTAATGAGAGAACAAGCATTTTGATATTTGAGGCTTTTTTTCCTCTTAGGTGTTTATAAAACAAAAGTTCATTGGTGACACCATAGAGAACAGAGATTATTAGTGCTAAGATGATTGATAAAGTTAGACTTAAATCTAATAGATGATAAAAGAGATAGACCATATATGCGCCAAGGCTGATCGTGAAAGCGTGAGAGATGTGAAATATTTTTGTTGATTTAAAGAATAGATAGAAAGATATTGAAAATATAAAATATACAAAAAATATATATACTGAATTAACAATCATTTGAGCAATCATCTAAATTTGTAGATCATCTACCGAAATACAATTATTATTGTCATTTATTTGTTCATAAAACTTACCTATATTTGACTCACTCGATGAGTAAATCTGAATAACTACCACTTGATCTTCAATATCCAATGATGCATGAATATATATAATTGTCTCATTTTGTTCAATTCTTAAAAAATTCAAATCTTGCAAATTTGCTTTAATTGTTTCTTCTTTAAGTCGAATAATTTTTGAAGTTTTTTGATTCGCATGTAAGTATTCTTTATAGTATTCTAAGACACTCACAAGTGATGTTTTATCTTGACCTTCAACTTCATCTTTCAGTTTTATATTAAATTTATTTTTATTTTTATATCCTGGTATTGCAGTAGTTTTATCTTGAAACTCACTTAGTTCAGTAAGAGGCTCTTTTTTGAAACCTTCTGTGCCATTACCATTTCTGCTTAAAAACTCCTTTTTTAAACCCACAAATTCAGCATAAGAGATAATATCAGTTTGGTTTTTAAAATTTTCATTTAATTTTTCGTCAGAAACCAATGTATACCTATTAAAGGTGATGTTTTCTTTATCTTTTATATGACTAACTATTTCTTGTAAGTTCTGTCTATATTTATCTACAAAATCAATAGAATAATGTAATTGCATATCATCAATTTTTTCTGCAGGAAAATTAAAATAATGCTTTGGAGGCATTGTTGAGACTAACGTAAAAATTATTTCTTCACCACTATCTAAAAAAGTTTCAAATATAGATCTAGTAATATGAGGGTAATAACTTAAATTTGTGACGATTTTATCGTTTTTTATATTTTTGAGTTCCTCTTCGATATAAGCAATTTTTAATTTACGCCACATCTTTTTATGAAAACTAGTTTCATTATTTTGTATTTTATCATCCCAGTGCAACATATGTCTTATTTTATTCAGTTCTATACTGTACTCTAAAGAATTATCCTCGTAGAACTTTTTCCATTCATCAATACTCTCCAGAATTGAACTGTGATCTATTAATGATTTTTGGGTACGTTTCATTTGCATTACTATATAGAATAAAAAAATAAAAAAATAAAATAAAATAAAGAGAAATAATGCAGCACCCATAGAGATAGCAGTCTCAATTTCTGAAAATTTTTCTTTCAAGTTATCCATTTTTTTTACAACTTCTGCTATTTTTGAGGTTATCTCTTTTTGCGTCATACTCTCATCGGTAATATCTTTAAAGATAGAATAGTAATCCAAAATACTAAATATGTCTTTAATATACTTGGAAAGAACATAGAGCCCAATGAAAGTAAATACAATAGTAATTATTCCATAGATCAAATATTTATATCTAATCTCAAGTTCAAATATTATAAAACTATTTTTCATAAGATTTCTTTGTTGTAATAATATACAATCCACCTATATTTTCTTTAGGACCTTCTTTATGAATATCTTCTATTATTAGCTCTGAGTCGCTTAATTCTTTTTCTAAATCTTCCAAAGAGTTTTTATAGTCTTCGATTCCTAAGATATCATAATAAAGTGTTCTTGCTTCCTCTATTGCTAAAAACTGATGTCCTTGCAGTCTGGCATTTTCAATAATATGTGAAAACCAGATAATTAGATTTAAAGTTCTTTCTTTATCATTTTTATAAGCAGGTATAAATTCATCGCCTAGAATATATATTCCTTCCTCTGCTAAATTATTTTTAATCTTAGATAAATACTCAAATGTCAACTTACCTTTCGCTATATGATGATGTACTCCCATTGAATAAAATATATCTACAGGGTTGTCAAAGTCATATTGCGAAATATCTTTATTTAGAATAGTGACATTATCATTTTTATTAAATTTTTCTTTTAATAGCTTATAAAAACTGATATCTATTTCCACAATTATTAAGTCAATGTTTTCTATTTCTACAATAAGTTCAGTTAATGCGCCACTACCTCCACCTATTTCACAAATATTTAATCTTTTAGATGATAAACGTGCTTTTTCTAAGATCAACTCATATATCTTTTGATCGGTTTCTTTTATATATAAATGATTCCTCATTATCTTATGATAAAAACTTGGCTCAATAAGTTCTGAATAGTTATCAACCTTATCAATCTCCCACATTTTATAGATCCTTTAATTTTAATAAGGAAAAGCTTCTCACCACATCACCACTTTCATCAAATCTATAGTTACCTGTCGCTCCACCAAGCGCATTGTAATTATCTAAGGTTGCCTTATAGTTTCCATCTTTAGTTTCTTTAATCAACTTATTAGTCAAATGTACCATATCATATCCATATGCATTAAAAATATTTGCTTTTTCTTTAAAAGACTTACTCCACAAATCTTTAAATCTATTTTGTACCTTTGTTAGATTATGATCTAAATCAAAATTTGGTTTTGAATATTGGATATTATTAAGCATTTTAGAAGATATCGCATCTACTACAGTTTTATCTTCTATATTAACAGGTGCAAAAATAGGTACATATGTATAATTTAAATTTTCCATTTTATTGATTATATTGATATATTCTTTCTGAGTAGCAACAATAAAGAAATTATCAAACTCATACCCTTTTAACCTACTGACCAATGTCGAAAAATCTTTTTGATTTGGAGAAAATGGAAACTTGGCTACTACTTTAGCCCCTACTCCTTTATAGACTTTTTCAAATACTTTTACCATACCTTCACCAAAATCATTATTTAGATATATAACAACACTTTTAGATAAACTCTGCTTGACTATTTCATGAGCTAAAAAGCTACCATCAAAACTATCTGAGGGATAAATCCTATAAATATAATTTCCCAATGAAGCGATCTCTGGTGCTGAAGCTGTTGTTATAATAACAACTTTTTTATCTTGGCAGATCTTTGCCACAGATTTTGCGACAGTCGATGACATTGGTCCTGCAATAATTGGTGCCTTATCCTTTAATATAAGTTTATTTACACTAGATATTCCATCTTTTGCAGTTGTTCTAGTGTCCTCAATAATCAAATTAAACCTTGAACTACTTAATTCAGAGACAGCCAATAAAGCACCTTCTTTAACATACTGTCCATATAATGCTCCATTACCCGTCAATGGTAAAAGTAATCCTATGTTTACTTTTTCAGCATTATATATACTTTGATTATCTTTTTCATGTTTACGATCACAAGCACTAAAAAACAGAACAGTCCCTAAAAAAAGTACAAGTAACTTTTTCATCTTAAACTCCTACAAAAATATGCTTCTCAAACTATTCTCATTAATAGCAAAGTCATCATAAGTCGTCTTACCCAACTTTAACCCAACAAACCTATCCGTCATCTTCATTATCTCTTTCACCCTATGCTCAACAATAAGAAATGAAGTAGCATTATTTGACTTTAATCTCTCAATCATACCAAAGACTTCTTTCATATGCTTTACATCCAACCCTGCCGATGGTTCATCAAATAAAATAAGCTTAGGTTGATGAATAAGCCCCATTGCCAATGCTAAAAGCTGTTTCTCTCCACCACTCAATTCAAGAGGTTTTTGTTTCTGCATTGCTTTTAATTGGGGAAACAGTTCAAAGATATTGTCGATCTTATTTTTTAAAAGCTGTTTGTCATAGATATATCCGGCAGTTTGGAGGTTTTCAATGATGCTCATCGCATCAAAGGTATTCTCTTTTTGACCGATGTAAACGATTCCCTTTTTAAGTAGGTCATTTGGTTTCACGTCTGATATGTCTGCACCATTAAAATAGATCTCGCCATCGTTCCATATACGATTGAGTCCGTAGATCGTTTTAAGTACAGTTGATTTTCCAGCACCATTCGAACCTATGAGCGTAACGATCTCATTCTGTTTTATCTCAAAAGAGATGTTTTTGATTACCTCTTTTTTACCATACCCGCTTGTGACATTTTTCAATGAAAGAAGACTCATAGATAAGCCTCTTGGACTTGTGAGTTCGCTTTGATGTGAGCATAATCACCTTCGGTTATTATCTTCCCCTCATCTAAAAAAAGTATATGCTCCGTAAGGGCCTCAATAAACTCCGGATTATGTTCTATGACGATCACCGTCTTATTGAGATTTTGAATAAGCCTGAGTATCTCTTCTCTATACTCCGGCTGCACTCCGGCGACAGGTTCATCTAGAAGTAACAGTTCAAAATCATTTGCTATAGCCACAGCTAAGTTAAGCAACTTCTGTTGTCCATATGAGATATCTTTGGCTTTCGAATGTTTAATGTTTTTCAAATGCGTCTGTTCTAAAATAGCTTCTATTTTATCTTGGTGGATCATTACTCTAGAAGGTAAAAATGCATTGAATAATTTTTCAGAAGGTTTATTTTTAAAAGCTAAAAGAATATTTTCATAGACACTAAGGGAAGGAATCAGCCTCAGATCTTGAAACGTTCTTGAAATACCCAACTTGGCTACTTCATGAGCTTCAAAGCCATCTATACGATGACTATTAAAAACAACGCTGCCACCATCAGAATCTAAAAGCCCGCTGATAATATTGAAAAGTGTCGTTTTCCCACTTCCATTGGCACCCATAAGTGCATAGATAGTCTTCTCTTGAAAATTATATTTCAAGTTGTTTATTACAGTATTATTGCCAAAGGACTTTGTTATATTCTGCAATTCCAAGATATTTTTCATCGTTTAAGATTATAACAGAATAAACGGTTTTTACCAGACCTTTAACTCGTTATAAAGGCTGTCTCGCTCCACCGGAGTGAAGCCGCTGTTCTTGATGAGATCGACAAACTCCTGCAGATCCACACCATGGGCACTCTTTGCACCGGCTGCAGAGTTGATAGACTCTTTTTCAATGGTACCATCGAGGTCATTAGCTCCGAACTCCTGAGCCACCAGCGCCAGGTTGACTGTCGAAGTGACCCAGTAGGCTTTAAGATTAGGGAGATTGTCCAAAACGATACGTGAGATCGCCATCGTCTTAAGGATCTCATGAGCAGTGATGAACTCTTTGACGTTCAAATAGTTGTTCTCACTCTGATAGACAAGCGGGATAAAACAGTTGAATCCTCCTGTCTCATCCTGTAGGTCACGGATACGCATCATATGGTCGATGCGGTCCTTACGCTTCTCCACATGGCCAAAGAGCATCGTCACATTGCTTTTGCGTCCGCGCTCATGCCATTTTCGATGGATCTCAAGCCACTGCTCAGAGGTGACTTTACCCTTACAGATATAGTCTCGGACCTCTTCATCAAAGATCTCGGCACCACCACCGGGCAACGAGTCTACCCCGTTTTCGATCATGATGTCGATGATCTCGTCATAAGACTTCCCATACTCTTCAGAGAGGAAGTGGATCTCTGCCGCCGTTAACGCTTTGATATGAAGATCAGGATACTTTGCTTTTATCTTCGAGAAGACTGTCGTGTACCAGTCCAGACCGGTCTCTGGGTTATGAGCAGAGACGATATGTACCTCTTTGATGCCACGCGCAGCGATATCATCGACGATATCCATGATCTCTTCATGTTTCATCGTATAAGGTTGCGGGTTCTTTCTACTTGCACTGTAGGCACAGAACTTACAGACATCTTTACAGACATTGGTCGGATTGATATGACGATTGATATTAAAATAGGTCTTGTTCCCATGCAGCTTCTTACGTCGAATATCTGCAAGTTCACCCAATGCAAACAGGTCGTGATCGTACAAGGCCAATGCCTCATCAAACGTGATCCGTTCCCCTGCTTTTATCTTTGTGATCGTATCCATTTATCTACCCTATGATACCTGGCCAGGTCTGCTTTATGAGAGACTCTTCCGGTATAGATTTGTCCGCGCATTATAGCGAAAAGCAATACAGGCAGTTTAGGGCACCTCTAACGATCCTGTCTATCATCAGCGTTTCATACGACTTTGTGATCAAGGCAGGCTCTTGTTAGCGTAACTCGTTACGGTGGCAAAGACCTAACGCAGACCCACGATGTTGTATAGAACACCCTTTAAATATGGGACATACGACCACTACTCTCAAAAGATGTCCACTTCTAACGAAAAATATGTTAGAGACATATTTTCATCCGGTAGAATACCATCATCAAAACTAACGCGCCTAAGGACTATTTACTATGTCCTTTATCATGATAGGAGCTAAAGCTCCCAGATACTATAATACGCAAAATGATTATTGAGGGCGCTATGGACCTAAGTATGCAGATCGAAGACCTCATCGAAAAAGATGCTACAGACTTTGAGATCTCCCAACTCTTCAAGACACATATATCTACCTATATGGACTCTCTGCCAGAGACCTTCAAAAGTTCCCAGGGAAAAGATTTCCTTGTCAAACATACCAAAGTACTCGACAATACAATAACACTGATGTACAAAACAGTACTTCGACTCATCTTCGGAAACTATATGCCGATGCGCGGTTCCATACCCATCGCACTTATAGCACTGGGAAGTTATGGACGTGAGCAGCTCTCGGTCCACAGTGATATAGATCTGCTTGTAGTGTATGAGGAGTGTGCCGGCTACAACATCAATGCCATCATAGAGAAGTTTCTCTATCTTGCCTGGGACGCAGGCTTGAAGCTTGGGCATCGTGTCCATGAGGTCCATGACCTTACCAAAGCATCCAGAGAAGACCTCACTATCCGTACCTCTTTTATGGAGATACGCCTGATCTACGGTTCCACCTTTACCTGGCATGCCGCACAACGACAAGTCGACAAGATACGATATGATGATCCAAAGAGTTTCATCCTGGCCAAGATAGAAGAGGCTCATACGCGACGGGCAAAGTATCCCTTCTCCATGCAGCCCAATATCAAAGAGAGTGTCGGTGGCCTGCGCGATGCGAACCTGCTATTCTGGATAGCACGTACTATCTACGGCGTATCGATGCTAAAACAGCTCAGCGGCATACTCTTCAGTGACAATGCCTATAAAGAGTTTGCCATAGCACTGGAGCTACTCTTTCGTGTACGAAGTGCCCTGCATCTGATCGCTAACAAACAACAAGACTTTCTACGACTTGAACATATACCGACCGTCTCTCGACTGTTAGGCTTTCGCTCAGACCTAAAGTTGTCTACCGATGTACTCAAAGCACAATGGCGCATCAACAATTTTACCAAGATCTTTGTCAAGAAGATGATCCGTCCCTATATCTATGAAGCCTCCTCTATCAAAGCACATAAAGAAGCTCGTATCGCTCCAGGGTTCTACGCACTGGAAGATCGTCTTTTTGCCGCGTACGGTCATGCTCCACGACCTGTCAATGACCTGCTTGAGATGCTACTGAAACTCGATGACAGAGAGTGGTTTTATGATCCGAGCCTTCTGTCACAGTTCACCTACACCATCATCCAGCCTCCTGTGGACGAGAAGAGTTACATGCTGTTGAGAAAGCTTTTTGAACGTAAGCATCTCTATCCTTTTATCAAACTCTTCTATGACGCCGGCATACTGCACCAGCTTATCCCTCCACTAAAAAAAGTATCGCACCTGCCACAATTTGACGGGTATCACCACTTTCCTGTCGATTATCACTCCTTAGCGAGCGTCAAAGCACTGGAGTCTATCAAGGACCCATTTGTAGAGGGACTTTATCAAGCGATAACAGCTGAAGAGAGACTGCTGTTAAAGACCGTCGTACTACTTCATGATGCCGGTAAAGGGCGTCAGCAAGACCATAGTGAGGTTGGCGCCAGACTTATCCTCCCATTTGCAAGACGTATTGGTCTGAGTGAACAGATGTCAGACCGTGCCGCTTTACTGGTCAAACATCATATCCTCATGAGCCGAGTGGCTCAGCGAGAGGACATCCATAGCGAGAAGACACTCTATAAGATGATGTCACTTGTCAAGACAGAGAGCAATCTCAAACTACTCTATATCCTCACCTATGCTGATGTCAACGGAGTCGGTTCAGACACTTACAACAGCTTTACAGCAAAACTCCTTCGAGAACTTTTTGATGCTTGTATGGAGATCGTACAGCAAAGTGCCCGTATCACCGATGCCAAAAAACGCCTTGCTATTGAAAAACGTATCCAGAAGCTTCCTGAGTTCGCGACCATACCCCGTCTTTTACAAAAAAAGACCCTTGCTATCGAGTCCAACTACTTTTTCTTTAAACATTCGCCCGCTGAGATACTCTCTATTGCTCAGTATGCGAGAAGTGTCAGTGAGTATACGTACCGTTTTCATACAAAAGAGCATCTTACCATAGAGATATTTCGTCGAAAAGAGTTTAATCTAGCCTATCTGCTTGGTCGACTCAATTATCTAGATGTCGCATCGATGGAGATCTTTACCCTTTTTGACGGCATCAAATATTTTAAGATCGATTTTTTTCATCAATCTGAGGAGTATGAACAGGCTAGACTCGAAGAGATAGTAGAAGAGGCGTTTGATATGGACCTGCAGATAACGCTAAAAAGACCCAAGATAATGGAGAAAGATATCACCATCGATTGTGAACACTCTAAGAGTTATGCTCAACTCGATATCTATGCTGCAAATCAGCGAGGCCTTCTCGCCTATGTAGTAAAGACCCTCGAGGATCTCAACATCAATATCGCTACAGCCAAGATACATAGTAACAAAAATCGTGTTCGTGACCATTTTCTTCTTGAAAAGCAAGCGAATATGTGTCATAATACAGAACAAATTATCACAACTTTAATTGAATAGGAAGTAATATGTGTGGAATAGTCGGCTATATCGGAAGTAATAATGTCAAAGAAGTCCTGCTTGATGGTCTCAAAGAACTTGAATATCGCGGATACGACTCAGCCGGGATATCTGTCTTACAAGATGAGAGTTTCTCTGTCTATAAAGCCGTAGGTAAACTAAAGAACCTGCAGCATAAAGCGGAGGATTTCAAACCTGAAGGTTTTGCCGTAGGTATCGGGCATACTCGCTGGGCGACCCATGGAAAGCCTACTGAACTAAACGCGCATCCACATCTGGGTGAGTACTCCTATGTCGTTCACAACGGTATCATAGAGAACTACCAGGAGCTGAAAAAAGAGCTGACTGCCAAAGGAGTGAAGTTTTTAAGCCAGACCGACACCGAAGTCATCGTCCACCTTTTCGAGCAGAATCTAAATAGCATAGAGGACGCCTTCGAGGCATTCAAACTGACACTTTCACAACTCCAAGGTGCTTATGCTATCTTACTTGTGACAAAATCTGAGCCGGATACGATCTTCTTTGCCAAAGAAGGTTCTCCGATGATCATCGGTACCGATGCCCTTGAACAGAAGTTCTTCGCCTCTTCCGATACCCCACTTATCGGCCATGCCAAAGATGTCATCTACCTGCATGACGGCGAGTTTGGTTTTGTCACTCCGGATGCGATCGCACTCTTTGACTCCTGTCATGAAGCGGTCCGACCGCAGTTCTCCGCACTACCTGAGTCCAAACTCTCTGCACAAAAAGAGGGTTTTCGCTTCTTTATGGAAAAAGAGATCTATGAGCAGACAGAGGTCATCGCAGACACCATGCTCGGACGTATACAAGACAATGCCATCGCATTCGATGAACTCGACCCTTCCCTGTTTGAGGGCATCAATGAGGTAAAGTTCTGCGCCTGTGGTACGAGTTACCATTCAGCATTAGCATCGACCTATCTTTTTGAGCGCCATGCAAAGATCCGTACTTCGGTCGAGATCGCCAGTGAGTTCCGTTATAAAGAGCCGTTGATGACAACGGACACGCTCTTTGTCGTTATCAGTCAAAGTGGTGAGACAGCCGATACTCTGGAAACACTTAAGATGGCTAAAGAGGCAGGTCTGAAGACCCTGGTCATCTGTAATGTCGATAACTCATCGATGGTACGTCTCGCTGATGCCACTATCCTCACCCGTGCGGGTATCGAGAAAGGCGTGGCTTCCACCAAGGCCTTTGCCACACAGGTGACTATCTTCTGGATGCTTTCACTCTACCTTGCCGGTGAACGTAAGACACTCTCTACTGAGAACATCACTAAACAGATCGCTTCACTCCGTGAGATACCAGCATCAGTCGCTGTCAATGATGATCTGCATGAACGTCTCAAACGCCTCTCTAAACGTTATCTTCATGGACATGGCTTCTTCTTTATTGGCCGAGATGTCTTCTATCCACTTGCACTCGAAGGCGCGCTGAAACTCAAAGAGATCAGTTATCTTCATGCGGAAGGATACCCATCCGGTGAGATGAAACATGGACCGATCGCACTGGCAGACCCGGAACTTTTTACCATTGCACTGATGCCACAGCACATGCTCTATGATAAGACTAAAAGTAATGTCGAGGAGTTAAGTGCACGAGATTCCACTATCTGTGCCATCAGTAACCTGACCTTCGATAAAGCCGATGACTTCATACCTATTGCCGATCGTGACCATTATATGCTGGAGTTCTTTGAGATGATGGTCGTCTTGCAACTACTCTCGATGGAGATCGCTATCCGCCTGGGTAATGATGTCGATATGCCAAGAAACCTTGCAAAAAGCGTCACAGTCGAGTAAGCTTATTGCTTTAAGACAAAAGTGAGTTCCTTCTAAATTTCCCTTAAATTTGGAATCGGAAGGCTTTCTCTCCCTTTCCATACAAATCAAACAAACGTCTTAACACGGGGTCATGACTCAACTTTTTTAGTGCCAAGCCTGCGCAGGCAAATAAAAGTGGAGCCTTGACCCCATGATGTCTATACGACTTATGATGTAAAGAACACTTCAACTGACCATCAATACCTTTTCGTCCAAGAAGCCCTTAAATAACGCGACTCAACAACAGTTCAGAGGTCTCTCTCATGTATGTGCGTCAGGTAGGTCTGATCATACCAAATAAAAAAAGATGAATATTTGAAGTCTGTAGGATTTCGGTCTGAATAGACCGAAGGGGTCTTCTTCTATGCCTTAGATAAGACAAGCAAAGAAAAAGAGTAGATAGTCTAACTACAGCCGCAGCTGCCTCCTGAACTTTGTGTCGAGGTGGATGCGGCAGCAGTAGTACTGGCTCCTCCGGTAGAACAAGCCGATACACCTGGAGGTGTTGTAGGCTGGATAGCGTCGTTATCGACACCGCCATCTTCATTGATCTCTACGACTTGAGCCCAAAGCTCTTCCGCTGCTTTCATATAACGCTTGGCAGTCTCAGACTCCGGAGCAAAATAGACAATAGGCTTTCCTGTATCACCACCGGTACGGATAGATGGCTCGATAGGGATCTCAGAGAGGATCTTAGTCCCAAACTCTTTTGCGACAGGCTCTGTCGTACCTCGTCCAAAGATGTCATACTCTACACCTGTGTCCGGAGCGATAAAGCCGCTCATGTTCTCGATGATACCGCCTAGAGGGATGTTCAGTTTTTTGAACATATCGAGTGAACGACGAGAATCATCCAGCGCTACCATCTGTGGTGTAGTGACAGTCAGACCGATCGTCACCGGTACACTCTGCGCCAGTGTCAACTGTGCATCACCTGTTCCTGGAGGCATATCGATGACAAGACAGTCAAGTTCTGACCAGAGGATATCGCGCAGGAACTGCTCAATAGCTTTCATGATCATAGAACCACGCCAGATAAGGGACTGGCCATCTTCCATCAAAGAACCCATAGACATCACTTCGACGCCATAAGCTTTAAGCGGAAGGACTTTGTTACCTTCTATCTCCGGCTTGACACCTTCAAGACCCATCATACGCGGGATGTTCGGTCCATAGATGTCTGCATCTAGAAGACCCACTTTTTGACCCTGCATTGCCAGTGCGATCGCCAGGTTGACAGAAGTAGTCGATTTCCCGACTCCGCCTTTTCCTGAGCTTACCATGATGAAGTTCTTCACATGTGGTGCGATGTTCTTACCCTTAGACGAACTCTCACGAGGCATCTTAGGAGCATTGACACTGACAGTAGCGTTGGTGACACCGACTTTTTTAAGTTCTACTGTCGCTTCATCTTTTATCTGTTGAGCTACTTCTGGAGCGCTTGATGTGATATCGATCGTGACCGTCACTACACTACCTGCGATATTGATATCTTTGACAAAACCAAATCCGACGATATCTTTTGTGAATCCCGGATAGGTCACATTCATCAATGCTGATTCAATGATCTCTTTAGTCATATATGTTCCTTAATAAATAGTATTTAAACGCCAAACGAGCAAAGCTCGATAGTCAAGCATTTATTCTTATGTCAGAGTATATAAAACATGCATTTTGCATCTTTTATATACTCTGACCGCTAGCCGTTATGGCACAGATCTGGCCTTAAAAAGGCCTGATATAAAGGTCAACTAGCGTTTTTCGCCTCTTCAGCGATACGCGCGATAGCATCAGGATTGTCCATGATATCTTGAGATATCTTGTAACTACAGAACTTTGGTCCACACATGGAACAGAACTCTGCTTCTTTAAAGACATCCTGCGGCAGTGTCTCATCATGATACTCACGAGCACGCTCAGAATCAAGAGCCAGCTCAAACTGCTTCTCCCAGTCAAAAGAGTAGCGTGCATCACTCATCGCATCATCAATATCACGCGCACCAGTTCGGCCACGGGCAATATCGGCTGCATGTGCTGCGATCTTATAAGCGATGATACCTTCACGGACATCGTCCGCATTAGGAAGACCAAGGTGCTCTTTCGGTGTGACATAACAGAGCATCGCAGCACCATGCCAACCGCCTACCGCTGCACCAATAGCAGAGGAGATATGGTCGTAACCCGCAGCGATATCTGTGACAAGTGGTCCGAGAATATAGAACGGTGCCTCATGACACAGCTCACGCTGGATCTTCATATTACGTTCGATCTGGTTAAGAGGCACATGCCCCGGTCCTTCGATCATCACCTGAACATCTTTCTCCCACGCTCTAAGGGTAAGTTCACCTAGGACTTTAAGCTCACCTAACTGTGCATCATCAGAAGCGTCAGCCAGACAACCTGGACGTAGTGAATCACCCAAAGAGAGAGAGACGTCATACTTACGGCAGATATCTAAAATATCATCATAAGCAGTATAGAAAGGGTTCTCACGGTGATAGTGCATCATCCATGCTGCCATCAGTGAACCACCACGGCTTACGATACCCATCTTACGCTGTGCGACTTTCGGCATCGTCGATAGTAAGAAGCCCGCATGGATGGTAAAGTAACTAACACCCTGCTGCGCCTGACGTTCAAGGACTTCAAGCATCTTCTCGATGGTGAGGTCCTCGATCTTATTATTGACATCATGCAGTATTTGATAGATAGGCACTGTCCCAATAGGGATCTTTGAACTGCCTATGACATTTCTACGGATCTCATCAAGGTCACCGCCGGTAGAGAGGTCCATCGCTGTATCTGCGTTATAGTGCTGAGACACCTGTATCTTCTCTATCTCACCTTCGACATCAGATGCCAGAGCAGACGAGCCGATGTTCGCATTGATCTTACAGGTAGCTGCAATACCGATAGCCATCGGTTCAAGGTTCGCATGATTGACATTCGCAGGAATGATCATACGTCCTCTTGCCACTTCTGCGCGGACCAGTTCCGCAGAGAGCTTCTCGATCTTTGCTACATACTCCATCTCCTCAGTGATAATACCCTGTTTGGCATAATACATCTGAGTGCGGACATCATCGTCTTTTCGTTTCTCGACCCATGAAGTTCTCATTAATTTCTCCTAGCTCTGTCTTTGAGCGTAATATAGTCAACAAGGCTAAAATAGCCTCATGCTGTATGATCGATCTAAAAACTTTCAAGTTATTTTAAAATACTTTATAGCGTATATATAGGATGTATCTCCGTGTTCTCAAATCCAGTACGGAACACACCGATACTCGGTTTGACAGCGTACCAAATACTACTTAAAAAAGTAAAAGAATTTTACATAAACAAGATAAAAAAAAGCTTTTGGAGTGTATACTTTTGTAACATTTTTTAAAAATTAGGAGTCTTTTTGTCTGATTTGACGCTTATCCTCCTTGCTGCAGGTGATTCCAACCGTTTTGGTCACCCTGTAAAAAAGCAGTGGTTACGCATAGGCCATGACCCACTGTGGCAATTTGTTACAAATAGGCTTCAGGAGAGTGGTCTTTTTGCCAAGATCATCATCACAGCACATCCTGAGGAAGTTACCTTTATGCACACCTATACCGATCAGAGTATCGTAGCTGGTGGAAAGAGTAGACAGAAGTCACTCCAAAACGCACTTGAACATGTCACTTCCAGGCATGTATTGGTCACGGATACCGCCAGAGCCTGTATAGACACCTCCTTTATTGAGCGTATCATCGCCCAAAAAGAGAAAGCTGACTGTATCGTCCCTTATCTCTCCGTGACAGATACTGTGGTCTATGGTGACACTACTATCGACCGAGATGATGTAAAACGCATACAGACGCCCCAACTCTCACTTACCGACTCCTTACGAAAGGCTCTCCAGACAGATATCGAATACTCCGATGAGAGCAGCGCTATCAAGGCGTTGGGTGGTAGTCGTCACTACATCAAAGGGCATGAGGATGCCCATAAGCTTACCTACCTCTCTGACCTAAACAAGTTACCATGCCTTAACAGGCCAGCGACAGCGACACTCAGTGGAAACGGATTTGATGTCCACGCATTTGAAGATGATAGAGTCATGGTCCTTGGTGGAGTCGAGATAGACTCCCCTTTTGGTTTTAAGGCACACAGTGATGGTGATGTCGCCATACATGCTCTGATCGACGCACTGCTTGGGGCTGCAGGACTGGGTGATATCGGTATGCTCTTTCCTGACAGTGACAACGACTTTAAGGACATCGACTCGAAGATACTGCTTAAGAAGACCGTCATGACACTCCATCAACTTGGGTTTGTCATCCTCAATGCAGATATCACAATAAGTGCACAAACACCGCGTTTGGCCAAATATAAGGAAAGCATGCGCAAAGTACTTGCTTCCCTGCTTCATATCCCATCATCACG
The DNA here is from genome assembly GCA_016744575.1 of Sulfurimonadaceae bacterium. Lineage (GTDB taxonomy): Bacteria > Campylobacterota > Campylobacteria > Campylobacterales > Sulfurimonadaceae > BB26. The sequence goes on from JADGEC010000063.1 coordinate 16,582, forward strand.
TATGAACGTAAAAGCGACTACGACTGAAGGACTAGGCTTTGTAGGCCGAAAAGAGGGTGTTGCTGTCATAGCGACTGCCTCATTAAACTATTTTGATTGGACGACTGAATGAAAATATTGATTATTGAGAACGAGATCTACCTGGCACAGAGTATTGCTACGAAACTGGGTGAACTTGGGCACGTCTGTGATATGAGTAGCTCGACTAAAGATGCACTCAAAGGCGTCGCCTATGATGTCGTCCTGCTCTCGACAAGTATCAATGGTCAGGACTTCTACCCTGTTATCGATGCATATAAAGGTTCTATCATCATATTGATGGTCGCCTACATCAGTAATGACACCGTTTCCAAGCCCCTTAAAGCCGGTGCAAAAGACTATATACTTAAACCATTCATGATAGAAGAGCTGATCAGAAAGATCGAGCACTTTCAAGATTATGAACGACTTAAACGCCAGAACCAGGCTTATGAGCACTATCTGGACTATACATTTGATGCTGTCGATATCGAGCAGGACCTTGACAAACTGGAATCACCACTCTTCATCTCCAGTAATTTTCAAAAATACTCCGATGCCTTTGCCTTTAAATATGCCAACCATCAGAACAGATCACTGTACTTCATCAGCCTCTCATCTGCCAAAGCACTTAATGAGATAGCTTCTATACCAAATAATTCCATCCTCTATATCTGTGATTTTCAAACACTTAAGAAAGGTGATAGAAAACCATTTATGGAACTTATCACATCGAGAGATGTGATAATCTCCAGTACTGATACCATAGAAGGGATCGAACATGATGTCATCGAGATCAAAAGTGAGAACAATGTCTTTGAACAGGGCGATATTCTTCCTATAGAGGATTATGTCAAATATATCGTATTAAACTATCAACACAAATTCCCCGATACCGAACTCTCCAAAAAACTGGGCATATCACGCAAAAGTCTTTGGGAAAAGCGAAAGAAATATGGCATCATCAAGAAAAAATAGAACACTTTTTATCGATAGTGAGGCAGTCTCTGCACTCTCACTACTAAAAGCTGGTCTACTTAGACCTGTCTCAGCGCTGCTCAACAGCACAGAGGCGGCAGAAGTACTAAAGACAGGTCTACTTAACGGAAGTACATTCCCTTTTCCTTTCTTACTTGCTCCCAGTGGAAAGCGTAATCAACGGATCCTTGCCAATGCCAAAGAGGGTGAGACACTGGACCTTATCACCTACGGAGCTAGGATAGTAGGTCAACTAAAAATAGACGAAGTCTTTCCTATCGATGTTCAGGAACGTCTTCGCCAGATCTATGGGACCGACAACTCATCGCATCCCGGCGTAGCCTCTACAAAAAAACGGCTTGGACACTACTCTGTAGCGGGTAACTACACCATAGATACTTCCCCGCTAGAGAAGATAAAAAAGACTATAGATGATGCGAAAGAACGTATAGGAGCTCAGCACACTACCGCTATCATGATGGCAGCAAACCCACTGCACCGTGCCCATGAACGTCTGATAAGACAGACGCTGGAGAGGACTGATCTGATCGTCATATTTTTACTAAAACCCTACAACAATACCGGTCTTTCTTATGATCTTCGACATTACGTGATGGACTTTTTTATAGATAATTTTCTACCTCAGAACAGAGTCATCATCGTCACACTCGAGAACAGTTACCTCTTTGCCGGTTCAAATGAGGTGATCCTCGATGCCATCGTTGGCAATAATTACGGGTGTGACAGGTTGATGATAGGACAGAACCATGCCGGTGTAGGTATGTACTACGACAGTAATGCAAACCATTCCGTCATCGATTATCTCACGGGAATTGAGATCAATATCGAAATAGCCTCCGAGTATGTCTACTGTGATCGATGTACGACGCTTGTAAGTACCAAGACATGTCCACATGGTCAGCATCACCACATCTCGTATGATTCAGACTCGATCTTGGAGTTGATGAGGACAGGCATCCTACCACCGGCTGTACTGATGCGTAAAGAGATCTCATCGATCATACTGTCTAAACTCTTTCCAGAGCGTTTTGCCAACATCGAAAAACTCTATAATGCCATCATGCCTGGACAAGGTCTTATCGAAGAGCACTCTGAGAACGACTTTTACAGCGAACTGATGAAACTTTATCAGACGACATCATTGACTTGATGATCGAGAGTATAAAAAGGCTGACTCGTGTCCTGGTATCTTCTCTCTTATCTTCCCACCTATAAACAGTACAAGGAATAAAATGAACTGGTTTTTCATCACCGTCGGGTATAGCGGCCTCTTTCCAAAAGCTCCCGGTACAGTCGGAACAATAGTCTCACTTCCTTTTGGTGTAGCCATCCTGTCTTACTTCGGTTCTCAGACACTTTTTCTGGCTGCTCTTTTAATGGCTATTGCCGGTATTAAGGCTATTGATCAATATGAGAAAAAGAGCGCTATCCATGACGATAAACGCATCGTCATCGATGAGCTGGCAGGTATGTGGATAGCACTCGCTATCGCTCCCGCAACTGCTTTTGGTCTCGATGAGCTTATGCTTTGGGAAAATGGACTGCTGATCCAAATAGTACTCAGTTTCATCCTCTTTAGGTTCTACGATATCAAGAAACCTTCTATAATCGGACGAATAGACCGTGAGACAAAAGGGGGCATGGGTGTCATGGGTGATGATGTGATAGCGGGCTTTGCAGCAGGGATCTCCAGCGCTATACTCTGGCAAGTGATACTCAAAGTACAGACACTCCTCTAGAGAGTGCCAACCTCTACAATACCTTTAGATCAAGCTCTTTGACATAATATCGGCTTTTAAAACGGTTTTACTAACGTGAAAGTAGTTCGAACGGAACAAGCACTACTAGTCTAAAGCCTGTAAAATGCGGATACTCATGTGTCCCATGCCATCTCAAAACATAGGACGAAAGTATATTGGATGCGCATTTGTTTGGCGTCTTCACCTGATGACATTCAAACCATGATCAGGTCTCGTCCGGTGTGCCCATCGACATCGGTTCCAAGGTAGGGTCAAACTCCTCAAAGTCCTCGACTATCTGGTCGAACATCTTCTGTGTCTTTCTTATCTTTAGAGTAAAACCATCGAATGTCGACTTCGAAGCAGGGAATGCCTCAGAGAGCTCATCGTAGATAAGGACTCGGCCATCAAGGTGCTTGTTAAACTCCGCAAAGGCATCACTAAGGTATTGACGCTTTGTCGTATGGCGAAAGAGTGCTTTTATCATCTTCTTACGCTCTTTGATCGGCAGACTCTCATCGATGGCTTCAGCCACACGCTTGATATCCATGCGAGAGAGATAGACTCCACTACTCTCTGGAGCCAGCAGTCTATTGGCTATCTCATCAACAAATGACGGTACGGGTTCATCATCGACCTCATCACCGCTATCACGACCACGCGTCTGTTCCGCCTCCGGATCAGTATCACACTTCTGTCTTACAAACTTATCAAACTCCGCTTTGAGTTCATCTATCTCAAGATTTGATTTCATCTACTCTCCTTCTTCCAAATAGTATAAGCACTTTCCGTAAGATATGCAAGCATATCCTCATAGCCCATATAGGCAGCTGCCGCAGCACTCTTAAAGAGCGAGAGGTGCTGTTCAAGATCGATCATCAACGGTGCTGATACAATAGGTATCTCACCTGCACCTTTAAGT
>JADGEC010000064.1 GCA_016744575.1 Sulfurimonadaceae bacterium
GTATAGAGATGATAGAGCATATTCGTCTCGAAGATCTGACAATACCTATTCTCGTCTCATCAGCACAGGATGAGCCCCTAGATCCTGCTCTTGGTATAAACGGTTATCTCTCAAAACCAATAGAGCAGACACAGTTTTTGGACCTTCTTGAACATACGGTCCGCTATATCACGTTCAAACATAGACTCAATACCCAACAATATATGGATACACAAGCGATCCATAGCAATACACAACATACTCAAAGACATCTATGACCGGATACTTGCGATCCGACTATAGAGATAAAGACGATGTATCAGAGTATTCGACCTATAACGCAAAGAGAACAGTAGGAGCTTTTTAGCATGCGACCGACTCCGGCCTTTATCATCGTGCTTCTCTGGCTACTCGGATCCACACTCAATGCAGAGCCATTGGAACAAGTATCCCTGCAACTACATTGGGAACATCAATTTCAATTTGCCGGATACTATATGGCCAAGGAAAAAGGCTTTTACAAAGCAGCCGGCCTTGATGTAGAGATAAGAGAGATGAAGTCTCTGCATAATATAGCTGATGATGTCGATCAGGGTCTTGCCCATTACGGCACCGGTAGAAGTCAGCTTCTGATAGAGCGTTCTCAAGGCAAGGCTATCGTGCTCCTCGCCCCAATATTTCAATCTTCCCCAATCGTGTTGATCACAAAGAAGAGTGCTGACATCAAGAGTATCACTGACCTTTCCGGCAAACGTTTTGCCGGAGCTATGGACATCATCGATGATATTGCCATCATCTCCATGATAGGTGGCCAAAAGCTTGACAGTATAGGTAGTATCATCCCCGATAGTAAGGACCGCGTCGCGGAATTTCTCAATGATGATGTCGATGCTCTCGTCGTCTATCTCTCTAATGAGTACTATACACTCGAAGAGTCAGGGACCAACCTTAAAGTCATCGATCCCAAAGATCACGGTTTTGACTTTTACAGTGATATCCTTTTTACCAGTGAGGATGAAGTCTACTCTCATCGATATAGGGCACTGGCGATGAAAGATGCTTCTTTGCAAGGCTGGGAATACGTATTTGAGCATATCGAAGAGACAATCGACCTTATCATGCAAAAATACAACTCTCAGGATAAGAGTCGTGATGCACTCTTATATGAAGCCTATGCACTTAGAGAACTTGCCTATTATAAGACTGAGAACATCGGTGTCATAGACAAAGAACGGATCACTCAGACCTATGATCACTTTAAACAAGCAGGTTTGATCAGCGAGAAGCTCGATCTCGACACCTTCATCCTTACAGAACTAAAGACAGAGACAGAAGGCATCACCTTCACTCAAGAGGAGAAGAACTATCTTGCATCCAAAGGTGAACTCATCATCTGTAGCACTTCCGACTGGCTGCCCTATCTAGGCAACAGAGGTAAGACGACCTTTGGCATCGTCCATGATTACTTTCAGGTATTTGCGGAGAAGATCGGCCTAGCTATGCGCTTTGACCTGGTAAGAGATCTAGATAGCTGTGTCCAGCATCTTGCTGATGGACATGCCGATGTGATCAGTACCATAGCCACCACACCTGAACTCTACAGCGACATCACTCCATCGAACTCATATGGTAATGATAACGTCGCCCTTGTGACGCCGATCGACACGCCTTATATCAATGAACTGCATCTGTACACCGGGCGAGTAGGTATCAGTACTCTCTATCAAGAGCTGACCGTTTATCTGGAAAAGAAGTTCCCAGACTTACAGATAGAGAAGGTCTCCTCGACAGAAGATGGACTTAAGAAGGTCGCCGATGGCAGACTCGACGCGCTTATCGACATGTATCAGATAAGTACCTTTGCTATCAATAATGAGTATAGAGATGGACTTAAGGTCAATACGACTATTGCGGAGCTCTTTATTGGGGGTGCGGTAGGTATTCCCTCAGATGAGCTGCTCTTAAGAAGTATCTTCAATAAAGCGATCGATGATTTCTCAGCTCAGGAGCAGGCCAAGATAGTCAATAGTTGGATAAGGACAAAAAAGGTCGTTGCACCAGACTATCTCCTGATAGGCGAGATCGCGGGCTTCGCCCTGCTTATCATCCTGGGACTGCTTTACCGACAGCGTTTTTTACAGCGGCATAATCATCTCCTTCTGAAAGCAAATGAAAGTATCAAAGAACAAAAGGAGAAGATAAAAGAGCAAAAGCAGGTCTATGAGCTGGTCTTTGACAATACTACAGACGGTCTGCTTATCCTCAGTGAAGGAAAGTTCATAGACTGTAATGATGCTATTGTAAAAGTATTGAACGCCAAAGGCAAAGATGAGATCCTATCTGCAAGACCCTCTCAGTTCTCCCCTAAATATCAGCCAGAAGGCGGTCTCTCTTCAGAACTCTCTGAAAAGATGATAGCATTAGCCTTTAAGAACAAAGGTCATCGCTTTGAATGGCTCCACACGAGGATCACAGGAGAGGAGTTTTGGTCAGAGATCACACTCAACCCTTTCTTTCTCAATGGAAAAGAGCTCCTCTATGTCGTCTGGAGAGATATCTCTGAGGCAAAAGAGCTGGCACTGCAAAACAGCTATCTTAAAGAACGGATGGAATTGGCATTTGATGGAAGTCAAGATGGGCTTTGGGACTGGAACCTCATAGACAACAGTGTCTATTTCTCGCCTCGCTGGAAAGAGATGATCGGTTTTAAAGAGGATGAACTTGACAATGACCTTGAGACATGGAAGTCCCGAGTCCATCCTGAGGATCTTGATGAAGTACTTGAAAAGATCTCTCTGGCTATCGATGGGGAAAAGGATAATTTTGAGAACAAGCACCGTCTTCGTCATAAAGATGGCCACTGGGTATGGATCTATGACCGAGGGATGGTACAGTTGAACTCAGACGGAAAGCCCTTTCGGATGATCGGTACCCATACTGATCTTACCACAGAGACCAATCTAAGCAATAAGCTTGCTGAGCTCAACAGTGACCTGGAAGAACGTGTCAAATATGAGGTCACTCAAAATCTGAAAAAGGAGGAACTGCTCATGCATCAAGCTCGCCTGGCACAGATGGGAGAAATGCTAAGTATGATCGCACACCAGTGGCGTCAACCACTTAGTGCTATCAGTGCCGCTATCAGTACGCTGCAACTTAACACTATGCTGAACCAGTACGACAAGACCCTTTACAATACCAAACTCGCTAATATAACAGGATACGTACAGCATCTCAGTCGAACGATCAATGACTTTAGAAGCTTCTTCAAAGAGCATAAGACGATGGAAGAGACAAGCCTTGAAGAGATCGTCAAAAGTACGTTGAGTATCACCAGTCCTTCACTTCAGGACAAAGGCATCAGTCTGGAGTATACCTTTAGTGCGAACATCACCTTCAAGACCTATGTGAACGAGTTCAAACAGGTGGTCTTGAACCTTATAAAGAACGCTGAGGACGCCTTGATAGAGAAAGAGAACACCAATCCACAGATAACTATCCGGACCTATCTTGAAGGTAACACCTGCAATCTGGAAGTCAGTGATAATGCCGGAGGCGTGATCCCGGAGAACCTTGAGCATATCTTTGACCTCTATTTTACTACCAAAAAGAGAGATGGTACAGGTCTTGGTCTCTATATGAGTAAGATGATCATTGAAGACCACTGCCGGGGAACACTTAGTGCTCATAATAGTGATGGCAACGCCATATTTACCATCAAGGTCCCACGATGACACGACTTAAGACACTGATGCACCAGATACGTCGATTATCTCTGCTTTACATCGAAGACAATACGCAGGCACGGACAGAGACGATCGAGATGCTTGGCATCTTCTTTAAAGATATCACCGCAGCCGTAGATGGTGATGATGGTATACAAAAGTATGAGAAGGGGAAGTTCGATCTGATAATCACCGATATCCGGATGCCTGGCCGTGATGGCTTCTCCATGATCCAACAGATACGCGAGACAGATAACGAAATACCGATCATCATCGTCACTGCGCATGATGAGACTGACTACTTCACCAGTGCGATCAAACTTGGTATCGATGCCTACTTATTAAAACCCTTTGTCATCGAGGATCTCATCGCCGTCATCCAGAAAGTGACCAAGAAGATCATTATGACACGTGAGTTGGCTGCCTACAAAGAGACTCTAGAGATAAAAGTCCAAGAGCAGGTCGATCAGATAAATAGACAAAACGACTTCATCGCACAGCAGGCCAGACTGGCCAGCATGGGTGAGATGATCAACAATATCGCCCATCAATGGCGCCAACCACTAAATCGTATCAACTCAAACGTCGCTGTGATCAGTAGTGTCTTAAGATCAGCCAATACCGACCGGACTCTCTTAGCCCGTAAGATCACAAATATCAAGCTAAACACCAAATATATGTCCGACACGATAGAGGACTTTTCCAACTTCTTTCACCCTGACAAGCAGCGGACAAGCTTTAAGGTACACAAAGTGCTACAGGGAGCACTGAAACTGATAGAGTCGCGCATCAAAGGTGTGGACATCATCATCGATGCTGATAAGAGCATCACTCTCTTTGCCTTTGAGAAGGAGTACCAACAGGTACTGCTGGCCATCTTGAACAATGCCATAGACAATTTCGAATCCAAGGGCGTCAAGAGACGAAGAATAGAGATCACTATCAACGCAGATGAGGCGATAGTATCTCTTCAGATCGAAGATAATGGTGGCGGGATCGGGAAAGCGGATATAGCACATATCTTCGATCCCTATTACACCACTAAGCACCCTCAACTTGGGACCGGATTGGGACTCTACATGGCAAAGATGCTTGTAGAGAACAGTATGGGTGGTCAACTAAGCGTAAAAAATTCAAACGGTGGGGCTTCTTTTAAAGTAGAACTCACCAAGGAGGTAATTCATGAACGGTAAGACTATACTCTATGCAGAAGATGATCAAGAGAGCAGAGAGAACTATGCATACGTACTTAACACACTTTTTGACACTGTCTACACAGCTGCTGACGGCTTAGAGGCCTTACGCATCTATAACAGTGAGGCACCTGATGTCCTATTACTAGATATCACCATGCCAGGTATGGATGGCCTTGAACTTGCCGGCCTTGTCCGGGAGAAGGACCTAAAGACCCACATCGTCATGTTGACAGCACACTCTCAAAGAGAGAAGCTACTTCGAGCAGTAAACCTTAAACTTGACGCTTACCTTATTAAGCCGATGGATGATGTCCTGCTGCTAAACGCTATGAGAAAGATCATCAAAGAGATGGATGATGATAAGAAAGTACCTCTCGTTCATGGACTGCTCTGGGATAAAGAGCATCACCTACTCTACTTTGATAAGAGAGTACTTAAGACTACTAAGAAAGAGACACTGCTGCTGGACCTTCTGGGAAGAAAGGCAGGAAGCTTCTTCTCTCGTAACAGTATCATCTTACATGTATGGAGTGATGAGATCCATGATGAGACTCACGACCATAAGCTGACTCAGCTCATATATCGGCTAAATACCAAGATCAGTACAGTCCTTGATGAGAGAGAACCCTTGATCGAGAACAGTTATGCATATGGTTATAGAATAAATACCTGATCTATATACGACAAACGAACAAGTACCCTTCTTACGCTTTCATCCTATGCTTTGAAATGGCATAGAACACACGAGCTTTAGGGTCGCTCGTCTCAAACATCTATCATTCCTAAACGATCAGCTATGATCAATAGGCTCTAGAAGCGTCTATATAAACTATTACGAGCACAGCTCGCTAAACCGAGCTTAACCCATCGTGTGATAGACTCATGCCAAATTATCCCGGCAAGACCAAGGCATGATGTGAAAGAAAGTTCTGAAGTATTAGCACGTAAATATCGTCCCGAGAACTTTGATGAACTCATCGGCCAGGACACTATCGCACAGACACTCTCACTGGCTCTTGATTCCAACCGGCTTTCTCATGCCTACCTTCTCTCCGGACTCCGTGGTTCCGGAAAGACCTCCACTGCCCGTATCTTTGCCAAGGCACTCGTCTGTGACAATGGACCGACATCCAGACCTTGTGGCGTCTGTGAACAATGTGTCATGGCCAAAGATGGCCGCCACATCGATATCATCGAGATGGATGCCGCTTCGAGCCGTAAGATAGACGATATACGTGACCTCATCGAACATACCAAATACAAACCTGCCACTGCAGCCTACAAGATCTTTATCATCGATGAAGTCCATATGCTGACCAAAGAGGCGTTTAATGCACTGCTAAAGACACTTGAAGAGCCACCGGCTTATGTCAAGTTCATACTTGCCACGACTGACCCACTGAAACTTCCGGCAACGATCTTAAGTCGTACCCAACATTTTCGTTTTAAGCGCATCTCAAACGTCAACATCGTCAACCATCTGCAGCATATCCTACGACTCGAGGACATCGAGTATCAAAACGAAGCACTGGAAGTCCTGGCACGTAGTGGTTCAGGAAGTCTGCGTGATACCCTCACCCTACTCGACCAGGCGATCATCTACTCTAAGAACTTTGTCGACGTCAAGACCGTGACTGAGATGCTCGGGCTCATAGACCCTGAGTTTATCGCTGCGATCTTTCAAGCTGTATTTGCCAAAGACCATGGTGCACTCGTTGCCTTTACCAAAAAGCTGGAGGATTATGAGGCAGAGATGGTCGTCGATGAGCTCATAGCTTATCTGAAAGAACGGCTCTATACTCAAGACCCACTCTTCTCGACCCTTATACTTGAGCGCTTTTTCCGCATCCTCAGTGATGCCAAGTCACTTTTCGCCATCAATGCCGATGATGCGTTCGTCTTAAGCCTCATCTTCTTTAAGATGGTCGAAGCCCTGCGCGTCAAAGAGATCGACCAGATGATAGAGTCACTCGAGCGTGAGGTCCAACGCCCTGCTTCCGTTACCATGCCTGAACCGACAAGCAGAACTACTGAGCAGCTTCCCGAGACAAAAGCAGAGACATCTGTCACACCAGAGCCCCTAGAGCCAGCCGTAGTACCAGGAGAGGCGCTCTTTGAAGGACTGCGAGCGAAGATAGCAGATCGTAATGCCCAACTCGGTAGATGTTTTACCGAACAGGTCCATTTCATCTCCTACACAGACAATACCCTCACATGGGAGAGCTGTGCGGACGAGGAGTGTAAAAAACAGCTGCGTCACGGATTTAGTGTCATCAAACAGTTTGTTCGTGAACTATTTGGTTTTGACACAGAGATCAAACATAAGCCCTGTTCGAAACCACAGAACACTCCTACTCCACCAAATCGACCGCAACAAATACGAGAAGAGCCTATACCACAAGAGACGCATTATCAGCCTCCCGTTCAGCAGGCTCCCCAGAGCGGCTCGATGACTCAAGAGATAGAGACAGATAATGGAAGCTGCGTGAGTGGTGGATGTGATGACAATAATCAGGTATCAAGTGAGTTTGACGGTCATGACATCTTAAACGAGCCAATGGTCAAAAAAGCCCAAGAGCTCTTTGAAGCCACCAAGATCACCATCCAGTCAAAGGTATAAAGACACAGTCATTTACGCTGTTTAAAGACCTTATCTGCTAAACCACTGACATCATCGACCATCTCTCCGCCCGTTGTGTTTATCTCTTTGGATGAACATCCACTCAGTCCTATTATCATCGCTACCATTAAGCTTGTCATTTTAATAATCATGTGCGATTGTAACGACCTTCCCTTTTGAATTCGCTTTGACATACTCAACTATCATGCCATGAAATAGAGCGTAGACCTCAGCAAGCTGTTCTTCTTCATAGATAGCGGCTAAGCCCGATGTACACCATGACTGTATATCCTCATAGGTCTCATACTCCAGACCAAAGGCGCTAAGCAGTCTGGCTGTATAAGTATCTACGACCATCTGAGCCCTTGAACAGGCATAACAGAGGATAGAGTCTGCTGTCTCCGGACCAATACCCTTTTGTGCAAGCAGCCACTCCCTGTCGACATCACGGCAAAACAGTTCAAAGTCATCGAACTCATCGAGAACAGCAGAGGCCAGGCTTTTTAGATAACGTGTCTTTGTCTTGTAAAGTCCACTTGGAGTGATCGATGTCATCAAAAGGTCACTATCTATCTGTGATAGCGCTTCGAGTGAGAGTAGATCGTTCTCACGAAGGTTCTCTAAAGAGCGTTCTACCTTCTCCCACTTGCTGTTCTGAGTCAGAATGGCACCGACTATCACGTCGAATGTCCCATGATCTGGCCACCACAGTGGCGGCTTATCTTTTAAGAGCTCCTGCTTCTCAAGCCATTGATAAAGCTCAAGAGAGTCAGAGAGCTGCATCTTCCTCTTTCCATGCTTCTGTGACTATGTTTCTACCATCATCAAACTGTTTGACTTTAAAAGCATTGGTGCAACGGCCCCCGTCAAGCTCCATCACGACCATCTGCAAGATCTTTTTACATGAAGTTGGGATATCGAAACGTCCTGGTAATCCCGTCAAAAACCGCTCTATCGGTACTGCCGCGTCCATCCCTATGACATTGTCCCGACAGCCAGTCAGTCCTATATCTGTCAAATAAGCTGTACCCTTATCTATCTGAAGATCGTCCGTCCCGACATGTGTATGAGTCCCGATGATCCCGCTTACCTCACCACGAAGCATCATCATCATCGCCCGTTTCTCACTAGTCGCTTCCGCATGAAAATCGATGAAGATATGCTCTATACCCTCTTCTCTAAGTCCCGCGACTGTCTCTTTTGCTTTACGAAAAGCGTTATCGGTAAAGGGCAGACTGAAGTGGCCCATCAGGTTCAAGACCGCAAGCTTCTCACCAGCGACATCATAGACCTTACAACCGGTTCCCGGGACCCCCTCAGGGTAGTTATGCGGACGTAGGATCTCAAAGTCCTCAAACATGCCAAAGATCTCTTTTTTGTCCCAGGTATGGTTTCCACCCGTCATGACATCGATACCCGAATTAAAAAGCTCTTTTGCATTTTTCGGTGTGAGACCAAAACCATGCGAAGCGTTCTCATAGTTGGCGATGACAAGATCGATGCCATACTGCTCTTTAGACTTCACCAGATACTCTTTGATCATGCTGCGACCAGGACGCCCTAGTATATCTCCGATAAATGCTATTCTCATCTTTCACTTTTCCTATATTGTTGTGATATCGTTCTGCTCGAACGCATATAAGACCTTTTTGAGGTCAACTACTCTGCCATCGACTATCTCGACACCTTCTTGTCGCAAAAGACGCACCTTTGCTGTTTTGCCACCTTCCCCAGAGTATTCACCTATCATCCCAGTTGAGCGTACCACACGATGACAAGGCACCATAGGGGCATCAGGGTTCTTACCTACCGCACTGCCAACAGCACGAACAGCTTTTGTACCAAGATAGCTGGCTATCGCACCATAGGTCGTGACTTGACCTTCGGGTATCATCAAGATTGCTTTCCACACGGCTTTTTGTAGTTGGGTCGCCATCTTTCTCTTCTTACATCTCTGCTCTTGTCAAATAGACAAAAGCGATGATAGCTATCACAATAAGCACGATGACCAGTATCAGTGATGCGAAGAGGATCCTTGCGAGAAGTGACTTCGATCGACTCCTTTTTCCTACAAGGACTTGAAGAGCTACGCCCAATAACGCCGCAAGAAGCAGATAACCCATAAAAGGTGCATAAGCGATGACCCATCCAAGTAAGATCACTATCAGGCTCAGGACTATCCCCAATAGTAATGTACTGAGCTTGATATCCATCTGCCCGATCGCATCCGATCGGGAGAGTCTTCTTGCGATACCCATCAGCTGCGGTCGCAGAAAAAAAGCAGCAAGAAACATAAAGATAAGTCCAACAAAACGTGTAGTCCACCTTGTAGAAGTGTTTGAGCTCTCTTCGCTTTGAAACATCTCCTCGGCACTTTTCTCTCCGGTCTCAACAAGAGATAGCTCCTCTGAACCAATCATAAACGGTCTAAGGAGTCCATCTGACTGCATGGCTATGATGCTGATGGGCATAGGCTCTACAGCACGAAAAGTGACTCTGAGGTCTCCCAGCTCCGGTGATGATGGGTCATCTCCCATATAGAGCATATTACCAATATGTCGCGTCTTCACTAGATACTCTGGAGGGATCGTGACTTCGTCTAATACAACATCTCGCCAGCCTTTGATCTCCTGGAGTAACTTAAAAGCGAGGCTATACTCTCCCAGTCGGACATCTTCCGCATAAAAGGTCTCACTAAAGAACGGCATATTTGGATTTTTATGCTGAGTGTCGGTCTTAGCTACAGGCTCGCTCCCCCACTCCAACACAAAAAAGCTTCTTCTAGAGTTGGAAGGCTGTGTAGACACATCAGTCCTCTCTTGCCACTGATACATCTCTACATCTCTTTTGAGCTTGATGGCTTCAGCTTCAACACCAAACATGCGATCATGAACAGTATCCGTCGTCATCACCACGCCAGAGATATGTACCAGCTTTCCATCATTGAACGCATCGATGGGGTCATCGACGTTGATACTGAGTACCTGCTCAGAACCTTCACTCAGAAGCATCGACTGACCACTGCTCTTGACTTCATTTAAGATCAACGTAAGACTGGCGAGAAACAATGCTAAGAGTCCAAATAGTCTGGAGAAGGTATTCCCCACTTTTTGTATTGACACTTCCTTACGCTTGTCATCGACCATCTATCTACCTTTCATCCCTAGAGTCAACTACTTTGAAGCCTTCAGTGCTCGCTCACGGGCTTTGTCTTTTTTGCTTTTACCCTTACCTTTGACCGGGGCCGGGCCTTTCTCTTTCTTTGGCATCTCACCCGTAAGCTCAAAACCTTTGATCTGTTCACGTTCCAACTTGATATCACTGCGTTTTTCAATAAGCTTGAAATGCTCGTTATCCTCATGTCCTATGAAAGAGATGGCTATGCCGGACTTGCCAGCTCTACCAGTCCGTCCAATACGGTGGATGTAATCTGAGGGAGAACGGGGCAGATCGTAGTTGACGACACAGGTGATATTGTCAATATGCAGCCCCCGGGCAACAAGGTCGGTGGCGAAAAGAATGCGGATCTTTCTGGCTTTAAAATCACTTAGGGTGTCGTTACGCTCCTCTTGAAGAAGATCACCATGAAACGACTCGGCTTTATAACCGTACTTTCTAAACTTTGCAGCGATATTGTCAGAGGCTCTTTTGTTCGCCATAAAGACCAATACCTGCTCCCACTTCTGTGTATCTAATAGATGTCTGAGAAGCGGTCCACGTTTTTCACGGTCGACCTCGATGACTCGCTGATGGATGCTCTGTACGGTCGGTGTCTCATCTTCGATACTCACTTCGATAGGGTCCAGTGTGATCCGTGAAGCGATGGCCAGCATCTTTGGTGGATAGGTGGCAGAGAAGAGAAGGTTTTGTCGTTTTGCGGGCACTGCTTCGAGGATAAGGTCCAGCTCCTCGGCAAAACCAAGGTCGAGCATCCTGTCTGCTTCATCTAAGATGAGATAGTCCAGATGTGAGAGGTCCATCTGTTTTTTACTCAAGACATCAAGAAACCTACCCGACGTAGCCACCAGGATGTCACAACCCTTCTGAATAGCATATAACTGGTCACCGATACTCTCACCACCGATGACACTCACTACCTTTGGTCTTATCGGTAAAGAACTTCCAATAGTCGAAAACGAGTTTGCGACCTGAAGTGTAAGCTCACGTGTCGGTGTCAAGACCAGCGCTTTGATCTTTGCTTTACCTTCGCCTTTTCCTTGTGACCAAAGCTCCAGGATAGGCAGGACAAAACTCGCACTTTTTCCACTCCCCGTCTGCGCTCTCGCCATCACATCACGGCCGGAGAGGACCAGAGGGATGACCTTCTCCTGTATCGCTGTCGGTTCTGTATAACCACTCTCTACGATAGAGTGTTCTATTTCTTTTGAGAGTCCGAAACTGGAAAATGGCATGGGTGTTCCTCGTATTGATGATGGCATTTTAGGAGGTTTTCGCTTTAGGTGAGGTTGTATATGACGATGAAGAAATGATCAAGAGCAGATGAGTAGCGACTTATACTGACCCCTGTTAAGGAGTGCTACTGAAAATAGAAGTCGCTTGATGATCTTGATTCTGAGATATCTACATGTTTCTTAGTCGATCGGGATATAGATCTCTGTCTTTAAGTTCTCTGGATTGACCTTGCTTGGGTCCAGATCCAGGTACTTCTCTATCCTCGGCCTTGTACTCGGCTCCAAGTTTTGCATCGATGTCCAATCAGCGATCTCATCATACATGGATCGTAAGCGTTCATAAGGACCTACATGGAAGAACCGGGCATATTTTCCACCCTCGATGACTTTCTTTAAGACTTCTCCCGAAGGTTTTATCGTCTCATCGTCACAGCTGATACAAGCATCACATCTTAGCTTATTTGCCGCGACTACATTTGGATTATCGTGTCCAATACCAAAACGCATAACACCTTTCTCCAGAAGATCTTTATTGAGTTTTGTCATCTGCATATCGCTAAATCGCATCAATGTCTCCCACGCTTCTTGACACGAGAAAATATAGTCTCCTGTCTTTCTTACATATAAGACATCGATCGGTTCAAGTTCCATGATCCTCGGTGTTAACATCCTCTTCCTTTTTTCTCATAAGAGAGTCATACCGATCTCATCACTGCTGCTGTTAGAGACCCGTCTATTGTCCTGGAGTATACGGCAAAATCCCGTTAGAGATAAGGGGTCTTTGCCAAATGCTACCTGTGGCAGATGACTTCGTCTTTTATTTGATCATACAGTCTATGATAGAGAGGGGTATTACAATACTTGAGCGTGTTTGACTACGTTCTTAGTGTTGTTATAGCATGCTATACGATTACCAAAAAAGCTACACAAGGGGTCCGACACCTATTTAGCACTATTTGGTAACGACACTGCCCACATTTTCTATATTTGATTCAAGAGATGTGCTTCGGCCATGCTACACGCCTTAGAGGAGCAAGATGACTCGAGGCGCTGGAGGCTTCCAGGGGGTGCAGAAGAGTTGGTCTCCTTGTAGATCGATACAAGGACAAAAGATCTGATCAAGCTGCACATCGGATGAGTCATCATTATACCCAAGCTCGACTCGTTAGAGACACGATCACGTACTAAAGCTGTCGACTTACACCTAAGATAAGAAAAGTCCAGCATCTAATGGCAGGCACAAGACCACCAAGACACCCCACTCACACAGTCAGGGTCCTTGATAAGGTCATCATTCGTGGATCGACTCAATATAATACCTACCCTCTTTTTCAGCTATCTGTAGATCCATATCAAATACTTTTGAGAGCTCCTTACTGGTGAGTATCTCATCTTTGGGACCGCTTTTGAAGATCGTGTTCTGATGCAGCAGTGCGACATGCGTTATCTCCTCAAAGACCTCTTCGAGATGATGCGTCACCAGTATGATCGAAGCGTGTTTTGAGATCTGCTGAAGCATCCTGATGAGCATCCGTTGTGCTTTGATGTCCAATCCAGTCGTCGGTTCATCCAAGATGAACGCTTTAGGGTCATGGATGAACGCACGCGCGACGATACAACGTCTAAGTTCACCGGTAGACATGGCATAGACTTTTTTCTCTTTGAGGTGTTCCATCTCAAGATAGGCCAAAGTATCCAGAGCTTTTTGATGCTGCTCGGCAGTGAAGTCCTGATATTTGAAGACACCGATGGAACTGTAAAAACCACTCAGGACTACCTCGTAACCATCAAGGAATGAACCGGCCACAGCAAAATGATCATGAAGTGCATTGGTGATGATTCCCAATTTCTTCTTCAGGTCAAAGATGGAGTAAGTCCTCTCTCCCATGATCTCTTTTTTAAACTCGACATCACTTCTTGGGTGCAGTTCAGACTGAAACAGCTTCAACAGTGTCGATTTACCCGAACCATTGGCACCAAGGATCGCCCAATGTTCATGCTCTTTTATCTTCAGAGTGATCTCTTTCAAGATCACAGTATTGTCATAACCGACATGGACATTCTCAAAATCGATGATGTTCATATGATCCTCTTCACCCTTAACGCTTCCATCACGATCTCTTTTCTTAATGCTAACTCATCTTTTGTGATATCAGCATTCAAAGCAAAGAACCAGACCTTCTCTTTTGTCTCGACATAACCGACATACCAGCCAATCGATCCTGACCACCCGGTCTTAGCTTTGATCGTATACTCGGTAGTCTCTTCGACTGTCAATATCTTTTTAGTGATATCCATATACGCCTGCTTAAAAGGCAAGGCATCTTTATATAACTTTTTGAGGAATACGATCTGTTCAGTCGCTGATATTCTCAGATCACCATCCAACCAAAACGTTATCACATCCGGACCTCTCTTCTCATTGCCATAATGCATCTTTTTTAAATAGCTCTGATATCTCTCATCCCCTATCTCTTGGGCAAACTTCTGGTAACACCAGACACATGAGACGGCGATAGCACTGGAGAGATTCTGATCTCTGTTCCATACAGCATAAGGCCTGACCTTACCATCCCATCTGATGATCTCAGACTCATCTTTCACTACCCTCTCTTCCAAGGCGATAAGTGTGTTTGCTATCTTAAACGTCGATGCAGGTATATACCTTTTGTTAGCTCTTAAACGGTCAGAGACATACTCTTCATCCCCACCTGATGATGATATGATGAGTGTCCCCTTGACCTTGGTTCGTTCAAAGATCTTTTGCAGATCCTGATCGTCAGCCAATACAAGAGTCGCTAAGGCAGTCAGTATGATGATCACTCGTATATAGTTCATGACTTTATTTATTCCTTATCGCTTTTTTGATCTGTTTTCTCTCAGCCTTTTCAATCGACAATATAAGCGTCTGTCCAATAAACGATTCGATAGCACTCTTTTGCATCTTATCCAGTGTAGTGATCTTCTGTCCTTTTAGTATTTTCCCATTACCAAACAGCAGGTCGCCTGTGTCTTTTAGATTGATACCTTGAAACCACCCGATATGTACATGATCGCCTTTGGTCTTGATATAACAGAACCCGCCCTCATACTCTTTACAGTAGTAAGAGGTGATATTATCGGTATATCTTTCGATCACACTCAGAGCATTTTTCTCTATACACTCCATGATAAAAGACCTGACATCTAAAAACAGTTCGGCCTGATCGGAGGCCATATCTACATCAAATCGCATCTTTCCTCATTTGTATCTTTTTAATAAAACACTAAAAGATCTATCATACTTCACACCCGAACAGACGCAGAAAGTGACATAGTCTACTTGACTAAGTCTGATCTCCATACGAACATCTGCTCTGGCTTGTCTACTGTACCCGGTTCACATACAAAGCCACTCTTTTCCAATACCCGTCTGGACGCAGCATTTTGCCACTCTACCCCGCCAGTGACAGTAGAGATACCATTCTCCTGACACCACGATATAAATGCGCCAATAAGTTCACTCGCAAACCCTTTTCCCCAAGCTGATCTTGCCAGCAGGTAACCTAAACGCAGCGCTTTACCATTGGGACTCTCATATAGTAAGATAAGACCGATTGGTATCTTTGTCGAGCTCTCGACGACAAGCAGGGTCGTCCCCTCTTCGTCACGTTCTTTTATCCATTTTTCTGCACGCTTCTGAGAATAGGCACCTTGCCATGATGATGGTAGTGAACGTGTGACCTCTGGTGTAAGAATATCTTTAACGACATCTTCCAGCTCGTTCACGTTCTCGTTCTCAAAGGCCCGTGAGTGCCACTCGTACGCTAAAAGTCTTTTTGTTGAAAACCCATAGTCATGCTCAGACAATTATTTCAATCCTTGGTATTAGCATTGTCGAGTCAATACCGACCCACACTGAGACATATTTATGGCGCACTGCCATAGATATATGCCATATCCGGGCGTTCGGTCGTATAGTAATGCACCCATATGTATAGGTGGTTAAAGAGTGCGACAAAGATAGCTGCTTCCGATAAAAGCAGTAGACCCGGCAGGTAGAGGATCGCCAGACCTACGACATACATGCCATTATCTGTATATTTGAAAATACCCTGCTTTACATAGGGCACATCATACGTTTTATCAAAATGGTCTATCCCATAAGCTCTCTCAATAGTGAAATACCGCTTTACAGAATAAAAAAGATAGATGACAAAGGGTGTGATGATCGCTGCGATGATGTACGCATAAAGTGGATCGACATGTAACGTATCCTTGTTACTGTAGGCTAATAGTATAAGCGATATCAACCTAAACACAAAAAGGAGAGAAAAGCCGACAGCATAGCTTTTAAAGGCTTTTTTGATTCCAAACTTTTTTGTGAAGATATTTGTATAGAGCTCATATCTCCAGACTAAAAACACATATGCCTGATGGACGATAGGTGTCAAGACTGCTATCCACAGCCATGTCGTCGTACTTATCTCAAACAGAGAACCACTCACGACCTCTTTGTCAAAGATCGATACAAGGTAAAAAGACCATAGTGCGATGACTATGGCCAAAAAGTGCCATATTTGATGTTGGAATATCTTGCTATACATCGGAGAACAGGTTCCTTTTATAGATAATGTCTATTTGACAGTAGTATGCCTAAAGAGGAGTAAAAGTAAGAAGTCGTGACAAGCCACTAAGCCTATATCGTTCTTTCTTCCAATAATGCTTTTAACGATAAAGGGAGTAGTCCTCTCACTTTCTCTGTTATGGTCTTTTCATGCTTCTGCCAGATCAGACCTAAATAGACAATGCCTAGACCTATGGCTGTCAAAGCGATTGGGAACAACCAACTCTCTTTAAACACCTCATTGGCGAGGTGCCCCAAATAAAGTGTACTGCCGATAGCTCCGAAGATCACGAAGACCCGGCGAACAAGTATGACACCGACGCCGATCATCACTAAGTTGATGCAGAGATAGATGAACTTCGAAAGCTCGCTGTCTGAGTGCTGCGATGTCAGTCCACCCCAAAATGCCAGGACACCAAATAGATAGAGCCAAAAAGCGTAGTCACCCGACTTTGCAGAACGGATATCTACCCAGAACGCAAAAAGTATCATCATCAACCCAAAATACATAGACACCAGAGCACGTAGTTCAAAGCCGGGGCTTCCATCAGCTAGCATGGCAGCAACATCCATCGACATGTACCACAGTGTCACCGCGATGGGCATCTCCAGGAATGGATAACGGTAGACATAAGCGATGATAGCTCCGACCGCTAAAGTCCCTAGCTCCATATAGACCCAATGCCATCTGATATATCGATGATATTCTTGGTAGGTACTCTCATCCGGCCACCAGCCCATAGCCTGTTGCAGACCATAGATGGCTAATGGGGTCAATGCTACTACGAAAGCGGCAGCGATTCCGGCTGGGATAGCATGACCCTTCTTTTGAAGATGATTCGTAATTATTAGACCGATGATCGCGTAGACCAATGCGATAAAGAAGATGCCCCATCCCCCAAAGTTCTCCCAACCCAAGGTCATGAAAAGTGTCATCGCCCCAATAGCTATCAAGCCACCCATATAGTAAAGTACGTGAGTAAAGTCAAAACTTGGACCAGCAGAAGGTGAGGCTTTTAAAAAATCAAAAAGCTTGTCGGCTTGTTCCTGTGATATTATCTCTTCTTCAACTGCGGATTCAAGCTTCTGTTTTGTTATTTTCATCGATTATCTCCATGGGTGTGATCTCAAGGTCATTCTCAGTAGTGGGTCGTCACTAGACCTAATATTCAGTACAAGGTGAAACTGGAAGGAAACGATCTATGAGTAGTAAGTCATCACTTAACTCTCAAGTCTAGCTACTATGTCTTGTTAACCTACTCTCAAATGTTCAGCTTCTTCTTTAAGTCTTTCAGCAATCCAGACTTTAATAATGGATTGTCTTGTCACACCAATTTTTTTTGCTTCATGATCAAGAGAGTTGATCACCCACTCTGGAAAATCAACATTGACTTTTTTAGTTCGTGTACCATTTTTTGTCAAGGTCGACATGTCTAGATATTCAGTAATATCTTCACCGTTATCAAATAACTCATCCAGTTCTTCAGCTTTCATCATAAATCCTTTGCTCATTTGGTCTTGCTCTTCTTACAGAGATAAGTCGAATAACATCATTTCTCAGAGTATAAAAAGCCACCCAATATCTTTCATAAAGTCTAGAGATAAAAGCATATCTAGTCTCTGTCTCACTTTTAGCTTGGATATTAATAGCTTCACTATCATTCCACAGAGCTTGAGCTTCTTCAAAATCTAAACCGTGCTTCTCTTTATTGATACGACTTTTGTTTATATCGTACTCAAACTTCATAAAAGTCCTTTATTGCTTGTTAGTATATAAATTATACTTTTATTATACTTTTATTGTCAAGCTGTATTAAAATTCAGGCAGTGCTCTTGCTATAATGCCCCTATGCGTTATTTTACTTTTACAGATAGAGACAGCTTTCACCATCCACAGATCAAGCTCTGGGAAACAGTCCTGGATGTCCGGGCCTGGCCGAAAGCCTGGAGACATGTCATCTCTGTGAACATCCAGACCGAAGGAGCAGTACGAAGGTCCTCGAAGATCGAGTGCTTTTTCACCCTCTTTCACCTCATACATCTGCGCTTCGAGGTCCATATCCTCTGTTTAAAAGAACCTTATTACGCTTCTTTCAAGATCGAAGGAGACTTCTCGGGTCAAGGAAGATGGATACTGCAAGAAAAAGATCTACGGACTGACTCCATCTTCTACCTTCATCTTCAGTCACACCACAGGGTGCTTCGTCTCATCGCTTTTCTACCTTATGGAAAGCGATTGATAGCCTACAGCCATAAACGGGTGATGCTTGCTGGAAAAAAGATGATCTTGCAAAAAGTGCCTGATGCCTAAGTTTTTCATCTTACTCTTGCCGCTGTTGCTTTTTGCCAGTGAATGGAAAGCCTACAAGACTCTGGACCAGATAAAGCTCTATGAGAAACAGGGAAAAGAATCAGGATCTGTTCGATTTAGAGCAGAGACCATCATGCCCTTCTCATCCGATGTCATCGCCAGTACCATCATGGATCATAACAGCTACACTTCATGGCTCTCAGATTGCGTCAAAGCCGAAAGAACACAAGAGAAGGTCTACCTTTTGATGCAGCCGCCATGGCCCCTGAGCAGACGTCAGGTATGGGTGACTGTGACAAAAAAAGCGTATTTGAAAAAACAGGTGATGATCATCGATTCGCTAGATATAAAAAGTCCCTCTTCTGACGCAGTCTGGTTCAACACGCTGCACGCTGAATTTGTCTTGGAAGCACTTAAAGGTCCTGAGACCAAAGTGACCCTTACTCTGTACGGAGACATAGGAGGTTCTGTTCCCCTTTGGCTGGTCGATCTCCAGGCCTGGCGAATCCCCTATGACTCACTGCGGGATCTGCAAAAATATTTAAATTCGGAATGACTAGTGGGTTGTGACCATAAAGTTTGAAAGAGTTTTTTTGAGGGAAAAAAGCTAAAAGTAGTGAGTTGCCACCGGACTCTAATATTCTAAAACTATATATTTTATTTTTTCTCCAAGAACAATACTTTAATACCAATACTGCTTACCACAAAAGCTAATGATATATTGTAGATCACAGCACTTATAAGGTATTGTTGAATTGTGACAAGTGACAAGATAAATCCAAATAATCCCATTACAAAAATATATTTATTAATCGTTGTTAAAAGAGATATCTTTAGATTGAAATTGAAATTAATTTTTGGTAAAAATCTATCCATCAGTCCACCAACTAAAAACACCCATTGGATTAGCCCAGATATATATCCAATAATAATGATCAATATATAGTTTTGTTGAAAAGTATCAATAATATATGTGCCAATCAATGAAATAGGAAGATTTATAATTATTAATAAGAAATAGATATCTTTTAAACTGCCATAAGTGATTAGAACTATATATAAAAACACCAATGTCCAAAGTATAAATAAAATATTTTTATAAGTCATTTTAAAAGTTCTCATAGATCATTTTCCCTTAAATAATTTGTATGTAATAGATATATCCAACCCATTTAATATTATACGGTTTGCTAGATTTAGTAAAATCCAAAATTATATTTCTTTATTGTTTTTTAAAAAGTCAATGATCTCTTTATTTACATC
>JADGEC010000065.1 GCA_016744575.1 Sulfurimonadaceae bacterium
GTGATACACTTAATATCTCAGAGTCTCAGATAGTCCACTTCATGGGTGCGACACCCCGGACATTTGGAGACTATATCCATCGTACACAACTTGGAGGTAATGCCATCACCATGAAGAACCTTTTTCCAAGACTACCGGGTAATGACACACCCTTCCAGGGACTCTATCATGTCGGTGACACTGTCTATGCGGCGCAGGGATGGCCTGGTGTGATGCTGGGTGTCAAGAACCTCACAAAGTTGCTGCATGTATGACATTGCCCTGACCATCAAACGAAGCGACTGGCTCTATATCCTCCTTATCGGTATCGTCTTTGCGATGATCCTCTCTTCGCTAGGGTATGTCCTTCTGGGCATGCCTTGGCTTGAGGGTGCGATGTTCGGTGTCATCCTTGGCTTTAACATCACTCTCTTCTCACTGCTTTTTATCTCTCTTATGAACCAGAAAATACTGCCTAAGATCGACAGGGCCTATTGGCTTCCACTAGCTATCGCTCTCTCCTTCTTCTCTGGTCTTCTGGGTACCCTTGTCACGATAAAGAGTGCCATAGTACTGGATATCGTCCTTATCGAGATGTTCAATACCGACAGCTACTCGATCGCCGTCGCGATCGGGATACTGACCTATATCGTCGGTGCGCTGCTTTACCGATTTGTTAAGATGCGCAATGAGAAAGAGTTGGTAGACAGACACTATGTCCAGAGCAGGCTTCGCTCTCTGGAGACCCAGCTAAACCCGCATTTCCTTTTCAATGCACTCAACTCTGTCGCAGAGCTTATTCACCAAGACCCGGTAAAAGCGGAAGAGGCAGTGTTGAGGATCTCATCGTTTTTACGAAACAGTATGAAAGAGGCAGCGTCGATCCCTCTGCATGAAGAGCTGCAAAACGCGTACGACTATGTCGAGTTGGAGAACATCCGATTCTCAGGAAACATCAGACTCGAACTCCCAGAAGAGAAGCGTCTAAGCGTCATGGTACCAAAGTTCTCCATCCAGCTGCTTATCGAGAACGCCATCAAGCATGGGATATCGCCTGAACAGCCATCACTGCATGTGACGATAGCCTATGATAAGCTTACTAACACTATCTCAGTGAGCAATGATGGTCTACCTCTGAGCTTAAAAAAGATGGGGATAGGACTGAGTAATCTGGATGAACGATTACGACATCTGTGTAGCGGACATCTTGAGATCACCGCGTCAGAACGACCCCACTTTACTTTATTTCTAGGAGCCTGTGATGAGAATACTGTTAGTCGATGATGAAGCGCTGGCCAGACAGCGTCTGGAGAGGATGCTAAGAAGTCTGAAGATCGAAGACATCACTACGGCGAGCAATGCAGATGAAGCACTTGAGGCGATGAGAGAGGGACAATTCGATATTGCTTTTTTAGATATCAATATGCCGGGTGTGAACGGGATCGACCTCGCTTACGAACTACGCTATATGCAAGACGGTCTATACATCATCTTTCAGACAGCCTACAGTGAACATGCTCTCGAAGCCTTTGATATCGGAGCGACCGGTTATCTGGTCAAACCCTATAGTCTCGATGCCCTTTCTAATACCCTTGAACGTACTAAACAGGCTCCCGAAAAAAAAGAGGAGTTCCGCCTTTTGACTAAGAATGGCGAGAACTACTATCTTCTAAAGCCTGAGGACATCTACTACATCAAAGCCGATCTCGCTGAAGTGATGGTCCGAAGCAATAAAGGCTTCTCCTACTACACACGGAAGATCTCCGATCTGGAGATGCTCCTGACACCCCATGACTTCTTGCGTATCCATCGCTCCCTACTCATCAATACCGACAAGATCAAAGAGATGGAGACTATCGAACAGAGTAAACTGCGCTTTTCATTCGAAGGTATCAATGATCAGGTAGACTCAAGCAAGGATGGTGCGAAGATGTTTAGGAACCTATTCGGATGATCCTGCAATAGTGTGTTTCAAACATAGATGAGAATAAGCAACTCATACTAAGATGAAGTATTGACATGCAGAAGGTGATCACACTCGTGTTTTGATCAAACAGACATCACTCTCGCCATTTGATAGAACAGCCCATACTGGGAGATTGCTTCTTTGGACCTTTGCCGGTCTCGGCGATCATACGCATCGCAATGAGCAGTTCAGGTGTCCGATCTGAGGCATCGTCCATATCAGCAGCAACATCATCAAGCCTACCCCGATACTGTAGCTCTCCCTTGTTATTAAAACCAAAAAAGTCTGGTGTACAGACCGCACCATACTGCTTACCGACCGATTGGTCCTCATCGACCAGGTAAGGGAAGCTATAGCCATAGTGTTTAGAAAATTGCTTCATGTATGCTGGGGAGTCTGTTGCCACCAGATCGTAATCATTCGACATCACCGCGAGCACATCTATACCTCCAGCCATCAGTGTCTTCGTATCTTCTGCAAGACGATGAGCGATGCGCTGCACGTAAGGACAATGGTTGCAGATAAAGACGATCAATAAGCCTTTATCTCCCAGGTGATCTCGCATGGTGAAGCTTTTTCCATACGCATCTTTAAGTGTGAAGTCTGGTGCTTTCCATCCAAAATCGCAAATAGGTGTGTCTAGTAACATCGTTGATGTCCTCCAGTAGTATTGACCTTCTAAGGTGTTCTCGAGACTTTTGTGACGATGACCCTGCTCTTTTTACTGATATATAGTATCTATTATTATCTTTTTTTTAGATCGATCTATTGAAGTAAGTAAAATATACGATCACTGAAAGATAAGATGGTCATTGATCAAATCAATAACCTTGGGCTTAGCCATAGTTGACCTGGCAAAACAGATCTTTTAGCATGAGGTCCTGTTTCAGTCGTTCCAGCATCCAGAGAACAGGCAATATAAGATACTGGGGAAATTTCTCATATCTATCGTGATCGCACTATCCATCGAGACGTTGATGGTCGTCTTTAAAATAGCACTGGATGACTATACTCAGATGCTCGTAGCGTTTTATCTTATGATAGGTACGACGCTTTGTTGGTCTAGGTCATTACTACAAAATACTTATGAGTACAGAGGCGAGTGATAAGAAGTGATGTACAGTCTCTCTACAGTGATGATCGGACAAGATCAGGTCATCTCATTGGGAGCGGCAAAAAATAGGGACAAGACATCAAAGGGGCCGAACAGGCTAAAAGTAGCAGGGTCTTAAGAGGCGTTTATACTGTTATTTTGTTTATATCACTGCTGAACAGATCGATGACCTTGTTAGTCGTCTTTGTGTATTTCAGTTGGACATAGCCATTCTCGATATGTGAGACTAAATAGTCTTTTCCACTATAATGGACAGTTTGTCCTAATTTGATAGTTGTATTAATAGGTATTGGATTTCCTTTTTTGTCGACACTCTTGATTCTCCAAGAGTCTCAGTTGTATAACTTAAATGATCACATCTTGATTTGTCAGGTTAGAAGTAAAAGATTATGCAGTTATTGTGTACACCAGATGGTGCTGTTAGTTTTATGGTTGGTTGCGGAAACAGGATTTGAACCTGTGACCTTCGGGTTATGAGCCCGACGAGCTACCGAACTGCTCTATTCCGCGATATGTTTATTACTAAAAGTTTTAAATACTCAAGAGGATACTTGTTATAAGACGTGGAGCTTAAAAGAAGAAATACAATAAAGTGTTATGGCTCCGGATACTGGATTCGAACCAGTGACCAAGTGATTAACAGTCACCTACTCTACCGCTGAGCTAATCCGGAATGAAAATATCTTAAATAATGGTGTCAAGAGGGGGACTTGAACCCCCGACCCCCGGCTTATGAGACCAGTGCTCTAACCAGCTGAGCTACCGTGACATATTTAAGAGAACGAAATTATACTCGATAAAGCTTTTGTTTTCCTAAAATACCAGATAATATGCTTTTCTACCTCATTTATCACTTATTCGATTATTTAGAATGAGATATTATTTGAAAAGATAATAAATGTAACATATTGCATACTTGACAAAATATGCTATTTTATGTTAATATTTGTTTCTAAATAAGAAATCAGGGATCTTACCATGTTGAAAAAAATAACAGGAACACTACTATTTTTTGGTTTATTTGCCTTACCTTCGCTGTCTGCAGAGACAGGCTGGTATGGAAAAGCCGGTGTAAGTTACTCTTTTGCAAAGACCGTGACGGTAGAACCCAGGGATTACTCTTACGCTGGTGGCCCTGGTGCACAGTTAGGTATGGGTTATGACTATGGTGACTTTAGTATCGAAGGCGAATACACTTTTAGCTGGCTAAATAATGATACCGTCGAGAACCCTTCCATAGGCGAGGATTTCACCACAAATGGACATCAGACACTTCATACTGCTATGATCAACACACTATTCCACCCTATGGAAGAGTTTGACTTTAAACCCTATATCGGTCTAGGCGTTGGTTACGGGATGGTCGCATGGGACAGTTCAAACACAGACAGCGGTATTGATAGCGATGATACCACTTTCGTCTATCAAGTCCTGGTTGGGACCTACTATGAGATATCACAGAACGTATCACTCAACTTCGAGTACCGCTATAGAGGACTGACAGAATATACGATCGAAGATGTAGGCGATGTCACTTCAGATCATTTCAATGAGCTTGCCTTAGGTCTTATCTACCACTTCTAACATCTCTACTCTGCATCTTAAGCAGAGTAGACCTATCTTCTATCAGACTCCATATCTCTTTTACATATTCTCAAATGCTGGACAACTTCCATAAAAACTTCCATTCAACTGTGTCGTCTGTATCAAATAACGTCGAAATCGTTCAAAGAGTGCTTTATCAGGCGGTTTGGAGTCAAGCCAGAAATCATCAAGAGAACAATCCTTACAGGTAAGCCCCTCTATATCATAGATAGCATTTCCCAGTGTGATCGTCGGGATCTGATGATAGAGTGATGAGAGTCCGACAGTGCTGCTTATCGTCACGGTACCCCTCGCGTTCTTTATACATGTAGGCAGATGTACATCATGAAAAAGTAACACTCGCTTCTCTATATGCAGCAGTTCGGCCTGATGATAGATGAAATCCGCATAATCCTTACGACCTCTATCGACTGGGTGATGTTTAAAGACAAGATGGGTGTCATCAGGAGCTTTTTTAGCGAATGACTCCAGTACCTCGATGATAAACTTCTCGATGGAGAGATAATCAGAGTGTTGAAGTATCTGAAAGTCATTATAGGTCTGCAGTGGGACAAAGAAGTACGTTTTTGAGAACGCTCCTGTTATCAAAGAGAGATGGTGCCGCTCTTTGACTCGATAGTAGTACTTTCGTATTAGGTTCCTGATCCCGAAAAACGCCTCTTTGATGGATGAGAAATCACGATGATGCTGATAATGTGGGTAGCGAAAGAGAAAGAGATTTGAGAGAAGATAATAGATGATGGCACTCATGACCATCCATGTGGGGCTGGAATATGTTGGCAAAGTCGAAGGGTCTGGCAATGTCTCCAGCTCTAAGGCCTCATAAAACTTTTTCTCACGGCTGATATGGCTATAGTCATTGACACCAAATCTCTCCAGTGTTATGTAGTCAGGTCGAAAATAACCCTCCTCAAAGACAAAGACTTCGATGTCAGCTTCCTCTGCCGCCCCTATGGCAATACGTTGATAGATCCGACAATCACCGAACACAAAGAGCTTATCTATCTTATGCTCGATGACAAATCGGGAGACAAACTGCTTCCAATCCTTGACATCTCCCCTATAGGGGATAAAGTTGTCCCTATTTGAGAAGAACTGATCCCCTGCATTTAGCCCTATCTTAAACGTGCTGGCACCTTCCGCACGAAAATGATCATCAAGTCGTTTGAAAAAACTGCCCATCGGCCCCTGTAGAAGCAGGATGTTCTTTCCATCAATATCACCTATACGGTTCATCGCTTTCTCTGCCTTTTCATGAAGATCTCCGTAATAGACGCTGTGCTATACGACTTAGATGCTCGCGTGACCTTTTTTTTGTACGTTTCAACAATGAACCTGTCGATCTTTGACATTCTTCTTGCATAGCCTCGATCACTCTTTCAATCTCACACAGTTCCCTGCTCTTAGGATCAATATAACGGGGATAGAGCAATAAAGTCCCCGCCACCATCTCATCTATGTCCAGGGTACGTGTTCGTCGCTCACACGCCTTCTCATCAGTTGTCAGGCCCCATCCAGCATAAAAAGGCAGACCATAGGTCACTACCTTCTTCCCCTGCATCAGTGCTTCAAAGCCGACCAGTGATGTCATCGTATGTACTGCATCCGCGTATCTCAGGACACTATGGATACTCACAGTCGTCACGATCCTATCACAATACTTCAAGGCTTCTGCTTCTTCGACTTCACCTACTCTATTACCTACAAGGACATCAGGATGTGGTTTGAAGATGATGTAGGCATCAGGAGCATTTTCCCTACTCCTCTTTAGCAGTTGCAGGTTTGTCATGCCCTTTGCACCATAACGGATGGAAGCATCGTCTTCTACCTGACCAGGGACTAAGACGATATCTCTATCTTCTGGAAAGCTCAGCTCCACATCTTCATAAAGATTATACTTTGAAAGTCTCATCCGGACCAGATCCCTGCGCACCTTTGTCGCACGTTCCAGTAATCCAGGTTCCGTGTCAAAGTCAAAAGTCTGCAAGATATGTTCAAGATCACTCGTCTGTGTCGGATCAAAATAGATACCACGTGAATCGATGACTTGTGAATAAGGCTGCGTCAGATCAGAACCCAGACTAATAGAGCGGATAAAGCCATCTTCGACGCGAAAGAGCTCGATACCGTGTTCGTTCGCATAACTCTCGACATCTTCAAATCTCTTCCGACCCCAGATGTAGATACGACTCTCACTGTCGAGACCTTTTGCTAATGCTTTTTTGAGGTATCTATTTTTAAAAAATGGGTTTATGAAGATATGCTGTTGTCTCTCTCCAAGTGGAAAGAACGGTCTGATAAACTCATGTTTCCAATAAGAGAAACCAAAAAAAAAGTCCATCTATATCTCATATGATAAAGGAGTAGTCGTGCTTGTATGGCTTTGCAAAACAGCTTTGAGATCTTGCATGAGAGACCCTTCTCTTCTTGACTACAGCTGATTATAGCATAACAAAAGGAGGTGCTTCTCTTAATATCGAGGTAGCTTAAGATCACGTGAGAGACCCTGAGACAGGCCACGCCGCCAGACGATCTCTCCTATGGTGTCGATGATGTCTGAAGGCTTTTTCGTATAGGGGTTGTAATAATCACTATATAAGATATAGGCTGCCGCAAAGACCTCTTCCACACTCAACTTGCGTGCTCTTCGTTCACACTTGACGCGGTCATCAGTGATGCCCCAGCCAGCATAGAACGGCATCCCGAAACAGACTGTCTCACAACCGACTAAAAGAGCTTCAAAGCCCATCTGTGATGTCTTGGTATAGACTTTGTCAAAACTGCTTAAAAGCGAGATAGGGTTCACATCTCCATCGATGATGATACACTTTTTTCTAGCTTCTATAAGATCGATGTCAGACTTCTTTTTCCCACTCACTACATCAGGATGGACTTTCATGTAGATAGTCGCGTCCGGATTCTCATCTATGGCAGCCTCTATCATCGCATCCGTCGTGAACTGCTCTGTCATGCCATATCTCAATGACATATCTCCCAGTGTCTGTGCGATGATGAGGACCTGCTGCTTTGACTCACTCTCTTCGACTCTTGGATCGTCAAGGTCTGTGGCATGATTGTACTTTGAGATCTGGTGTCTTAGCATCAAGCCTATGGCTTTACATGCCTGCGACATCAAGGCCTCATCCTTCTCAAAATCATGATGTAAGAGTATCTCTTCGAGATCTGAAGGTACCGTAGCATCATAGTAGATACCACTTTTATCGCTTACCATGGAAAAAGAGGGAGTAGTGATACCTAGACCAAGAGAACGGATGAAGCCATCTTCATGAAGGATCGACACACCTCCAAAGATCTTCTGACACCATGATGCGAAAGTCCCTGTACGTTTGCGACCCCAACCCTTGAACTCTCGAGTAGTCGCTACAGAGAGCGTATTACCCAAATAGTACTTCAATCCCTGTATCATCGATGTATCCCGACCACTTCTCTTATCTCCTGGAGTCTATGGGCCCAGGTATGTTCTGCCAATACATACTTGGCTCCAGCTTCTGCACGTTGGAGGTCTTCGCGTGAAGGACCCTCTTGTAAACGCTTGAAAAGCAATAATGATTCCTCTTTGTCGTGGACGACATGACAATAGTCTTTAAAATATCGTTCGACAGCTATCGTAGGGTTTGTCACAGCTATCCCACCACAAGCCAATATCTCTACCAGACGCCTTGAGAACATCGTACCTGAACCTTCGATCGTGTTGACATTTATCGAGACCAGGTACTCTTTATAGACCTTCGCTGTCTGCGCACTTGTGATCGCTGGTCTGACCTCTTGATCAGGCAACTCAGGGTAGCGGTAATCAGATGACTTCCGATTGGAGTTCCTATCAAACACAGTCAGTCCGAGGCCACTCTCTGACGCTGCTTGAAAAAACATATCCTGCCACTCTCTACGGCGGTCATGTATATGGTGACTATAGCTTCCTACAAAATCAGCACGGTGCTCTTTATGATGAGAGCCTGTAAAGTTGTGGATAAGGGGTTGGACTGCAAACATCAACGTATTTACTGTCACATCTGGTCCTACGACTTCACGGTACTTGGGGATGCAGTTCTCATCGACGGTAAAGATATGGTCAAAAAGTCTGGCACTATCTATAAAACGGTCAAAATGTACACCATCCTCCTTATTCCAAAAGACGGTAGGAATGCCGATCTTCTTTGCATATTTTACGATTTTTTGGAGTACTCTGTTATTTCGTTTAGGATGGTCTGGATAGGAGGCGACCTTAAACTTCAATCGGTTTTTATGCCCCTGCCATGCTGACTCGACAAAAAGGATATCTGGCTTCCAAAGTCGTAGTACGATCTTATAGTTTAATGGGGTGACAGGCTTGATTCTGGCTTCTGGTCTAAGTGCAGCAGTGGTCAAAGCGTCAGCTATCAAGGCTATTCTCATACTGCTTTATCCCCTTAGAGAAGTGATCACAAAAGTAAGATACGGCTTATCTTCTTCAGATCCCATCATATTTGACTTGGTCGACTTTTGTGATCATTATGGTTTTCGTGCTATGAACCATTTTTGAACCGTACGACTTGGAGGATCATACATCTCATATATAAAGAGTACCATCCCAGCATCCTCAAATGACTTGGTGATAAAATCAATACTAAAAAGACAATCAGGAATACCGGTCTCCTCTCCCTTTTCACTATTCGCATATTTCTCATGACTTAATGCATTGGTATGCTTGATCTTATTTTGAACACTATCGTCTTCCGTCAAACGGTAAGGCATTATAAAAAAGCAAAACTCTCCACCATCTCTTAGTACTCTGTACACTTCTCTTGCGACTGCTGCCAAGTCAGGGATATAATCTAAGACGACTATAGCATAGACCATATCATAGGTATTAGAGTCAATATGAGGCATATTGGTAATATCAGTATCTATGATGATCTCAGGGTCTCTAAAATCTCCCTGTAACGCAATATGTGTCACCGACTCATAATATTCTGATAACCACTTTCTCTCTGCATTGATGGTACTTACTAATAATATATGGCCCGAAAGATTTGTAACATGCTTTTTAAAGAGTAATCTGACGGTCCTTTGACGGACTCTTGATTGGCAATGTGCACAGAAATACTCTGTTTTGCGTTCATCATGAAAAGCATTAGGATCGTGTAAGATGTTGAATGAAGGGTCAAGGTACTTTTTATCTAGTTCTGGAAAGCAGACATTACATCTAAAGTTCTCATCATAGACACGCTCAAGAGTCTTCACCTCATCATCATCTTCTCCAAAAATCGATCTCAGATCATCTATTTTCTCTTCAAGCAGACTTTTTTCTACTGATCGTTCAAAATGTTCGTACGCCCTCACATCCCAGACTAAAAAGAACTTCTTCTTTTCAAGTAATAGTGCATCAGAAAATGAGAAGAACTTTCCATCAATAGCATATTTACTACTTGATGAACGACTAAGCGCTGATTTCTTCTGCTCTTTATTAGGAATCTCAAAAGCTGCTTTTAAGACTCCGTTCTTATCAACACAATAGAACTCAGCTTTTTCGAGATCAAGCTTTGACTCTGAGATGATCCCAAAGGTATCATCTCCCAAGACGATCAGGTTTCTTAATTCATTCTTGCCAAACTCCGTCAAAAGTTCGATCTCCTGATTCTCTGATCTCTTCATCCGTACCAAGCGCGAAGATGTCCCAAGATTATCATCGGTCACCCAATAGATGTACTTTTTATCAATATATTCACTCGTATGTCTCAAGACATTGTGCTTACGATGCCCAGGGATATCCTGACCCTTATTGATAGTGGTCTGTGGTAGGACTCTTGACCATGTCAATCCATCATCGGTTGACTTCCAGACTCTGTTTTGTTCCTGACGATCACCACTGGAAAGGTACCAATGCCCTTGTTCAAAAGGGTCAGATTGGCAAGTGTGAAAATGCCGAATATTGCCTTTTTCAGCTATATCAGGGTCTCCTGTCTCACTAAAAGAACGGCTCCAGTTCTCTCCATCATCGGTCGAACGCATCACTTGTAAGACATCTGAAGCAGCTGCATACTCACAATACATGATCGTACCACTTTTGGACTGATCCACACTCCAGGAGCCATGCCACCCAAACCTGCCACTTTTACGCTCGCCCAGATATTTCCAATCTTGATCAAAGAGATGGACATCTCCTTTACTCTCTTCCAACAGGAGATGTCTTCCACTATTTGTGCTAAAACATTTAAAGAACATCGTTTTATTAGGCGTACTGATAGCTCTCCATGACTTACCCAAGTCTTTTGAATGAAAGATAATAGGACCTGCTCTACAGATGAGTTCAGAGGTCGATCTTCTATTTATAATATCAAAGACATGTTCGAGGAATATTGTCGGGTCAGGGAATCCGACTGTAGATATCGATAACTTTGTAGTCATCCCATCAAGTGCCGTATAGTATTGCTGAAAGACACTCTTTTCTCTATGACTGAGTCTCTCTTCAGTGACTATTTCACTCTCTACTTTTTCCTCGCTCTGTACAAGAGCCTCCATTGTCGTGATGACATCTTTTAGAGCAGTGACCTCATCACTCTCTCTCTGCAGTCTCAACTCTGTCTTGATAAGTCTAAGTTCATGCAAAATGTCTTGAAAGGTCTTATTTTCTTCGATCGTCATGCTTTCCCCTATTGGTATAGTGTCAGTTCAGTGATCGCAATACTGTTATTTGTCTTTGGAATGACCTTACAACGCAAAGTATATACCGGTTCTACTTTATTGAACTCTTTTGATTGCCATCCAAGATACTCTGTAGTATTTATAGCAGATAACAGCTCAAAAGAGAGATCACCTTCTCCATCAAAGCTCATATGAATACGATTTGATCTTTTTCCAGTGATATCTACCGATGCATCCTCATTGATTATTATCTCTTTATCTAAAGGGATATGAAACATCAGTTCATAGGGTGTCACTTTTCCATCATCTCTCATCACCTTATCGGTGATGATAAAACGGTCCGGTCTGATATACTCGATCTTACGTGTCATACGAAAACCTGGGTACATATAGCTTTGTGCTTTCACCCATGAGATGTCATGGCTCAGACTATGATCTATGATCCTTGCTTGCTGTTTTTTCTCTTTCGTCAATCGCCGAGATGCCTTTACCCCTGCCAAGACAGGGATATTATGCGCTTTATCTGAACGTAGATAGAGCCTATATGGGTCTTGTTCAGCATAGTTATAGATACCCCCATCGACAAACCAGTATTCACCCATTCCCATAAGGATAAAGTTCAGATCATCATCATGACGATGAAAATTACTTAAAAACCCACACTTAAAGACCAAATGGATCATGCTATCAAATGTATCTTCTGTGTGCCATCCATCTCTAAAGACTGCATAACCACTCTCAGCAAACACAGCATCAGGGATATGCTCACCGATAAGACCTTTTTTCGCCTTCGTTTGCATATATTGAAACAATTGAAAATTATCATATTGCTTTAAGTGGTTCATCGTATAGACACGCGTGCTATGATCCGTATCACCCAACATCGGAAGTGATCCGTCAGGGTGGATCAGATATGCCAGGCATCGCAAAGAGTCATTGACAAGAGCATCGAGCCCTAGATGCTCTTTAGGCTCGTAGTGATGTAACATCTTCGATACCAGATCGACGCGCTGTAACATACCTATCAGGTAACTTGGACTATTCTCAATATGCATACCTTCGGATGTAAAAGCTATATCGATCTCATCAAGTAACCGTTCTAGCGCGATGGCATGCCACTTATCTGCGTTCTTAAGTGTGGGAAAGTTGACCGATGCAAGATATAAGAAAAGGCTCTGATCAAAACCATGATTGTTATGTCTCATATAGAACTTCTCAGTCGACAGTATGTCACAGTGTGTTTCGACTATGTTTAATAAGATCATCAAAGATGTATCACTCATCCTATAATCACTGGTTCGAACATACTCCCATATATATATTAGGCTGCCTAAGCGTAATGCCGTAGCATGATCATGCCATGACATCTCAGAGGGATGATCGTCCGTATAGTTACACTCATACCAATTTACGATCAGCTCCTCAAGCCTTTTAAGATACTTCTCTTCTTTTGTCGCATCATAGGCAGCCAGAAACCCAATATAAAAACTCCATTTATGCAGTTGCCATTGCCAATTTCGATTTTTAAACGGGTCTTCTCTCCAAGTCAATCGTAAAGGTAGCACTACTGCTTCAAAACGATCGAAACGATAGAGGTTCTCTAGTAACTCCTCCCCTTTTTTCCAGTTTTTATCTGAGAGATCACTTTTCAATTGATCTGCCAAAAAAGTGTCTCGTTCTCTCTTATAAAGCTCTTTTAAAAATGGATAATTGTTTTGGGGGGTCTTACGAGCATATGCGTGCCAGGCCTGCTTGGTCAGAGATGATAGATCATCGATTCCCTTATGAGTATCACTCTCATCTGTATCGACTTCCTTTATAAACCCTTGCGCTTTTATCTCATCACTTTTTATAAACTCTTCGGGAAAATACTCTTCAAACATCGCTACTACTTCATGAAGTGCCTTGAACTGCTTATCTCCTTTTTTCGGGAAGATCTCAAGATGAAAATCTATCTCATACTTTAAACATACATCCATCAGACTCAACAGCTGCTCTTCAAGATGACTCGGATACTCATTGCGTCCCTGAGCAAAAAAGAACAAAGGATTTAGACTTGGGTCTTCTTTATACAGAAGATCACTCATATCGTTATATCTACTTGTTTCCGAAGAGATGACTTTCTGAAAAAGATCTTTCATCGAAGAGCTTGGGTATGTACTACCAAGCAACCTTACTTGAGGGGAACCAGCATAAACAGCTGTAGCATCTAATAATATCCCATGCAGTAATGCACCATAAGCGCCTATGCCTGAGCCCAAAAAGAAGAGTCCTTTTTTGATGCTGTGTCTATTCTGTATGGACGTGATCAGAGCATGTAACATCTCTAAGACAAAAGGATCATCGTCTTTACCTAACCAGCAGGAACCCTGAGCATCTGGTCCATGATCATCTATTGGAGCTAAGACATTCCATTTAGCATCATCGAACTTATTTGCCTTTGGATCATGTCCATGGTCATGAAGGATGACAAGTAGAGGAGCGTCGGATGGTTCTGCAGCAAGCGTTAATCTATATGAAAGTCCTTTGAGACCTTTACCCTTATAGACTAATAACTTTTCTGCCTCGATCATCACAACTACCTTACAGTACTTTTTTCCGTGAGTTCTTTCCACTGCCTATAGATCGGCGTCAGATCAAATCGCTTTACCATCTCTTTACTTCTCTTCGAAGATCGATCAAACTCTTTTTGATGATCTATATCCAGGATAAGATCGATTGCTCTATCGATGTCATCAAAGCAGTTCTCTTTTGGATAGATCTCATCAGCTCCTTTCCATCTCATTATCA
Source organism: Sulfurimonadaceae bacterium (assembly GCA_016744575.1). Classification (GTDB taxonomy): domain Bacteria; phylum Campylobacterota; class Campylobacteria; order Campylobacterales; family Sulfurimonadaceae; genus BB26. The sequence goes on from JADGEC010000065.1 coordinate 14,097, forward strand.
CAGAGAGGGCACCAGAAGCCATCCCTTCTGCGACTGATTGATGCGAGCCCTCAAAATCACTTGTCGACAGTATAAAACCGATCTTTTGAAACCATCTCTCCATATCATCTCCGAAACCATCAAAATGGACAGCACCTCTTAACAGATCTGAGTTCTCTACCCGTCTTGTCAGCTTCTCATAATACTGCATCTCATCATGACGGTCTAGCATCCATGAGTACTCTTTAGCGACCTTTCCTTTTACAAAAAGCTGAAAACGGTCATCGTTTTTCCTCAATGTCTCCAGGATATCCAGAGCACGGTCAAAACGCTTTCTCTGTGGCACAATACCTACAAAGCCAAGATTGAACCGAGCATCATCTCTCTTAGGAAGGGCTAGACTGTCTGTATCTATATAGTTTGGTATCAACTCTATCTTATCCCTATACCTATGTAACGAGAACCTCTCAATCGCTTCTCTCTGGACATATGGAGAGATAAAGACCATCTTGTCAACAGCTTCATAATCGACATCTGCTGGGAAAGCGGTATCTAACTCCTGAAGGTGCAGACGTATATACATATTTTGATGAGATGATATATGCTGCGAATACCACACGGCATTACCAAGACACCATTCACAGAAGATGATATCAGCTTGTGATAACAGTTCTTTGCTCAATATCTCATCATGATCATCATGTCCTTGCCACTTATCGACCAAGACAGTGTAGCCATCATCCGCATATCGCTGCATTATCTTATCGATGAACTTCAAATCATGTCCGGCAAATAAGATACTCTTTTGTCTCTCTTTCATCCGTAACGGCGTGATAAGCCCAGAGATATACTTCTCTCTGACAGCCGAGAACAGAAAAGGCTTACTTGCTTTGTAGACTAAGGATGAAGCCAGTTCCATGCTTATGGGGTCAGCCATGATTGATTTGATCGTCGGGACAAGCTGCTCATACTCATTGACAAAAAGAGGATATTCATCTGTTAGTAGTTCAGTAGTGATCTTATTACCGATCACCAACATAGGTAGACCGACACTTGAGTACTCCAAAAACTTAGTCGAGACCTCATCGGTGTTTTGCTCTAGCTTAGGCTGTCTCCAGGCCCAGGCTAGGTCATAGGTCCGCATAGCGGCTATCACCGCTGTACGAGGCAAGGCTTTATGCCAGATCAGACCATCCATATTACTAAGAGCATGTTCTACCTCGACTCTAAAAGAGGGGTCTTCTGGTGGATTGTGGATCTTATCACCATATACATGCAACTCAATATCCACACCTTCTTTACGTAGTGCTTTAAATGTCGCAAGCATCTCTGTAGTCCCCCAAAGTGGTGCAAATTTTCCAGCATAGACGATCTTAAACGTATGCGACTGTGATCTTGTCTCTTTCTTTTTTCCTGATTGCTCAGGGACCATCGGCGGTAATAGACTTGTCTTACCTTCTGATTCAGGGATCTTTCCTTCAAGAAACTCCTGCATATAAGTCGTCTGACAAAAGACAGTATACGATGCCTTGACGACGTCAGTGACATCCGCGATGACGCCATCATCCCAACTCTCTTTAGTCTGAAAGACATCGATCATATATGGCCATAACTTCCCTCTGAAGAGGTGCACCTCAGCTGCTTGTCTGTTTATCTCAAATCCACGCAATATGATGCCATCAAAACTATTTTTTATCTGTAACTCTTCGAGTACCTCAATAGCATCTTCAGCTCTTAACGATCTACTTTTTTTCGATGTCTTCAGAGGAGAGATGATAGTCACATCGTTCAAAAGCTTTAATGACTCGACTAAAGTATCATGTACCAGGTCCACTTTTAAAAGAAAGGTCACAGATACATTTTCCAATCCCGAAAGCATCTCCACCAGTGAGCATGCCCATACAGCCGATCCATCGACATAGTTCAGGTTCAGATCGCCATAGACCAGCAATGAAAGTGCTCTTGACGTCTGCATAGAAGCGATCTTTGCCGATGTACTCTCATGACTGATCTCGATCGCTTTATCATAGACCTTGTCAAAACGTGATCCGATGTCTGACCAATCTCTATTAGCAAGTACCCACTCTTTACCATGCTTGGCTAATCTCTCTCGTAGTCCCTTATCCGTCAATAGACGCTTAAGCTGTTTTGCCATATCGACAATATTATCTTTTTCAAAAAGCAGACCTGTCTTCTCATCCTCTACTATCTCTTGTAAAGCAGCGACATCAGATGCCAACACTACTTTACCCATCGCCATCGCTTCAAATGGTTTCAAAGGAGAGACCATCTCACATACGGGTAGACCTTTTCTTGGAAAAGGTGTGATGTCTATCAACGTATAATAAGCTTCTACTTCATGATGTTGGACCTGACCTAGTATAAATGTCTCATCACTCAGACCGACTTCTTTTACTTTAGCGCGTATACCTGGTAGTGCGTTTCCATCACCTATGAGCAAAAAGTTAAATGCAAGCCCCTCTTCTTTTAATAGACCCAGTGCTTCGACAAGTTCTTCAAGTCCCTCATAACCGACCATAGAACCTACATACCCGATCGTCAGATCATTACTCAGTCCGACCTGTTCCTTAAGACTCTGGTCCAATGGAAGTACTTTAAAACGCTCTTTATTGATCGCATTGGGAATGATCGTGATCTTCTCTTCGTCGACTCCGCGACGAACGAGTTCCTTTTTTAGACCATTTGTAATAGTGATGACCTGATCAGCCGCCTTCGCCACCATCGCCTCAAGATTACTTTCCAAAGTGAAACGTTCAGTCGATCCCCACCCAGGTATCGTCGATGCACGGGTGATCTCCCATAGACCACGTACCTCATAGACAAAAGGTATACCAAGCCTACGTGCGGCTATCAATACCGGTAAAGCGTTATAGAAAGCTGATGCAGCATGGACTACTGATGGCTTCTCATCTCTCAATCTTTTTTCTATCTCATCAGCCGCTGTCGAGATGTATTGGTCAATAGGCTGGTCGTAATAGTGTGCTTGCTCTAGTCTAAGATAGCTCACACCATCGATATGGTCCTCATCCTCAAGCTTCTTTATCCCAATATCAAAAGGGTAACCAGACCTTGTGACAGCTCGTACATCGTACTGTGAGACTTTTAGCATAGTCGACAGTATTGCATGCGAACGTGTCGCATAACCATTTGAGTGATACGGTAAAGAGACATGAAGGAACATGATGGCTTTTTTACTATCAGACTCTAAAGAAGCTACAGTCCTCTCAGGAATATACGGCAACTTATCATATAGAGTCACATATCCCCTTGCGTAATTGATATTTCGCATATCTGCAGATCTGATATCATGATTTCTCTGTTCAAAGTCCTGTAGTATTATCCTGCTCACATGAAGAAGTCCTCCATCGACGATACGACGAAACATCTTGGTAGCACGTTCGTAAGTAGGGTCACTTTCGTAAGCTAACTGATAGTACTTTGCATTTTTCGGCAGACTTTCCAGCCCTGCAAGTGCCGCATACAGATCCGCTTGATGATAATTAGGCAATGGAAGGTCTTCAATATACTTCGCTGTGACTTCAGCATCTTCTTTAGTCCATACCTTAGTCATCTTATCGATCTGATCTTTAGTCACATCACTCTTGATGGTGATCTCATCATCCAAACAGACTTTAATAGTACCGATGTTGTACCAGGTCATCCAGGTCAGCTTGATGTTTTGACAATGCTCCGGGACTTTAAACCTGACCTTCCAAGCCCTCTCACCAGCTTCAGAAGTAGGAAGGTAGGCATAGAACCCGATCTTATCAGAGTGAAGTAAGCCTAGTCTTCTTGCTGATTCTTTTGCGAGTGTGATATTTAAGAAGTCGACCTGGATCAATGCTGCATGTTTGTTCTCACCTGCGAATGAGATGATCTTCCCTTGCAGAAGAAGTTCTTTATTTGGCAGGACCTCTATAGTCTTTGAAAAGGCACGAGATGAGATCGTCTTACAATCAAGTCGCTTACTCCCCTTATACCAATTCTCTCGAAGATGATACAGGTCACTTGGAAGGTTAAGAAAACCTTTCCATGACTTTACAGCGTGTATCAATAGATAACCCAGTCTAAATGAGAGTGTGTTACGAGCGTTCTCCGTTGCCTGTCTCTCTCGTAGTAGCGCCATATTCAGACGTTTGTTCTCCTGAGTCCTCTTTTGCAGATCACGATATATTTTACTATACGCTTCGTCTTTCTCTATCGTGAGTTCTGTTCCAAGAACAACGTCATATCTGTTCTTCCATGTCCGAAAACCTATTTTAAAGCTTCTTATCTCTTCAGGGATAAGGATCTCAAATGACCAGACTCCGATCTCTTGTCCCATGGGTAGATAACGATAGATCCCTATCTTAGATCGTCGCAGTCCATAAAGATGACATGTCGCTTCATCCATCTTATGATCACCAAGATCGAATATAGCTATGGCAGCGTCTCTCTTCTCATCTTCCCTACTACGTACATATCCAGATATCGTGTATCGCTGCCCAGTGTTGACAGGTACCTCGACCCAGTACGTCTGTATTTCTAAAAGACGTTCACTGCTCTTAAGACCGTTATTTATCACTGGCTTTAAAGGCATCTCTTTATATCGTTCTTCTCTATTCTGGTTTGATCTACGATCTCGAGACCGGTATTGTCCAGATCTATACTTCGACCTCATTATGTGTAGACCTTTCTACTCTCACCCATTCATCTTCCTTCTTATTTCAGACATCAGGTAGTCTAACACATCAATAACTCGTATTTATCACAACTGCAGCACCAACGGCGATCTGATAGACGATCTGAGTGATGTCTTTGACCACCTGAAGGAACTTGCTGTCGACTTTACCGACTACGAGGATGGAGTCACCAGGTTGGACCTCATAGTCATCTCCCGTATAGGAGGATGGGTCGTAGTTGATGACCTTACCGTTCTTCTGGATGATGATGACGTTCTCATCATCGGCCCGGAAGCTATACCCGCCGCATGAGGCGATGTACTCGTCAAAGGACATACTTGAGACAAAAGTCTGTGCTCCAGGAAGCATCACCTCACCCTGGACAATGACCATATGACTCTTTTTCGGGATGTAGATATTGTCACCATCTTCAAGAAAGACCTCAGAGAGGTCCGTATCTTTGTTGATGATGACCTGCCCTTTTGGCTCTACTTGCCTTGCCCGCTCGATGAAGTTCAGCACAAGCGCTGCTTCCTGCTTACGGATAAGTGCTTCCTCTGTCGTGACAGAACCAGTCGTCAATGTCTTGGTCTCAAGATCGTTTAACTGTGCGTTGATAAGCTTTTTCTGCTGTGTTGCTATACTTTTTCTGAAGATCTGGAAAGCTTCGGGATCTGAAAGTGCTGACATCCTGAGTGTACTGAACACCTCTGCAAGCGAGGTCCCCTTGGCAACGACCAGGTTATGGATGTTCGCATGTTCACCACTGATCTCGATCTCGATGTTCTGCGCCGTATGGTCGGGGATGAACTTGATACTCTCACCGCTGTTCACTCTCAGTTCACTGTTCGTAGCCATGTCGTAGATCCGTACACTCTGGACATTGTCTTTATTCCATCTGGTGATGACGACATTAGTAGCTGTCGGATTGGGTAGGACTGTTTTTTGCAGTCCGGCCAGTGAGATCGACGGCTTCATCAACTCATAACGATAAGGACGTTTGACATCGCCCGTCACTTCGATGTACCTCGCTATGCTCTCTACGACGATGACATCACC
>JADGEC010000066.1 GCA_016744575.1 Sulfurimonadaceae bacterium
GTTTAACAATAGGTTCACTTCATCGACTGTAAACGGTTCTATCGTTGGCTGTTCATGCTCAGGTAATCTTATCGAATCAACAGGATTTCTATTAATGGTCTCATCTTCAAAAGCAAACCTAAAAATCATGCGTACAATAGTCAGTTTTTCCGATACTGTCTTTGGTTTGACTTTCTCAAGTTGACGATTGACCCAGATACGCACATCAGTCGATTTTATCTGGTCTATTTGAGAATCACCGAAAAAAGGTAATATTTCATTTTCCAAAATGCGTTTGTACTTCTTAAAAGTGTGAGCCTTCAGGCGATTAATCTGCTCACTCAAATATATATCGGCGTAGTGTCCAAAGTCTGGGATGATGACTTCTTCAGTGCCATACTTGAGCTCTAACTCAAGACTTGGTATTACTTCATTTTCAATGAATTTGCGGTTTTTGCTAGTATCCGGTAGACCTGTACTTTTACGAACTCGGTCTGACTCGTGATAATACGTCAGATACAGCATGCCCTTTCGACTGTAAAGTTTCATGTAATTCCTTTTTACACATCCACTTTTCCAATTCAACAGTATCAAAACGTATGATACCGCGCTTACCATCAGGCTTGAAAAAGTGCTGGTCTATTTTAAAAGTCCCATCGCTTATCTTCTTTTTTATATATGAGACAGAGACATCAAGAAACTCTGCTGCTGAGTGATATCCTAAAAAACGTTTCATCACCCAACCTTTAAAAAGATTCCATTATCTCGGTGTAAGTACTTAGTGAGCCATCAATAAGCTCTCGTTCGACACAAAGATTTTGAATATTGACATATTGTTGATTGTTGAGATGGTCACCTTCGATGATATCCATGCTTAGATAGAGGCGCATCAGTGCAATGTCATTTAGTTCATATGGATGAAAACCATCTGGTATAAGCTCTTCATCGTACAGCGTGTAATGTTTATCGTCTATATAGACATCTATATAGTCAGGTGCCCTATCCTCTTTGGATGTCCATTTTGAAGGGGTAGCATCGTACTCTGGTGTGATATCAAACAACTCATCACCACTTACTATCTCATATGCCTTTCTAACATAGACGATTCCGAACTCATCATATATCTGTTCTATTTTTTTAGTCTCACTGTTTAAAAGGATTGTTATATTGTCTTGTAGGTACTCATCCGTGAGCTGTACAAGGCTAAAGCGACCTTTGAAGAGTCGATAGGTGGCAAGGTCTATAAATGTCCTTGAGGTGTAGATACGGCTGATACCGTGGTATAGATACCAGAGTGAGATATCCGTTAGTTCATCTTCATCATCTCTTAGGTCATCAAGTGTCTTAAGGACATATTTCATCAGGTAAGCGATAGGACTGTCTATATGAGTCCGTATGAAGTTGACATCGTCATAATGCCTTTTGTATCCAGACTGGACTTTCTTCTTGTTCTTACGACAATCCTCATAAAAGATATAACCTTCTGGAATGAAGTCTGATGACACCTCTGACTGTGGAAATGGGTAAAGACGCCCTACTCCATTAAGAAAGCCTTCAACGTTCTCTTTAGGTATATAGAAAGAGATATGTAGATGTGGTGTACCGTCATGATGTGGTTCGGTGACACGAAAATACAACCTATCCTCTTTTGGTATGTTTCTATAGCTTCGTAGGAAAAAAAGCTTTTGTAACATCTTTGTAAGTACTTTACTACCGTTCTTTGGCTGATACTTCTCATAGTCTGGATTCACTATCCGAAATAAGTGAGGTGTTGACGTCATCTGAGGAGATGGTACGATAGCATGCTCTTTTAGAGGCAATGTGATATCAGTGATATAGGTATGACCAAGATATTTTGGGTTCTTTACTATCTTCTTATTTGGAAGCTTCTTATATTTATGATATTCCGTAGGTAGAGTCAGTGTTAGGAACACGTTAGCCAATCCTCGATTGGTAGCATACTCATGGATAGAAGCAACCCTGTGGTTTAACTCTGCGACATAGCGGTCTGTGTTCATGAACGAGTTTTTTGTGAATGAAGCAAACGGCATGTTACTTCCATCAGTCTTGACACCATGTGAATGCATGTACTTCTTTTGGTTCTGAATTTTCTTTAGAGTGTACGCTCTAGAACTCTTTGTCATACCATACATATTGGACTCCTAAGTCTTAGTGACAATAACTTTTTATAGTTAGCCAAGGGAGCCATGAAGGGTGCTCGTACCTCGCACCCCTCCACAGCTCTTTTTTCCAACATCAAACTGTCTTTCTTTTGCGATATAGGTAAGAGTTCGTTCCTCTCTCTTAGTATCCTGTGGATAGCAGTCATCTTTAATACATGAGCCAGTGTGATAGAAGTCTTAGGACTGGCAACCGCTCTTACAGCTACGCTTCCAGAAGTATCTATGCTACGCATCTGCCGTCGTACTTTTAAGTCTTGATGAATCATATTAAGTCCTCCAATATTTATCAGGATTTTTAGCTTTAACAGACTCAATCCATTTCGTCTGCCTTATTACGATATAATCTGTTTAAGTAAAACAATTTTATTTCGTCTTCCGAAATTATATCATAATTTCGGCGGCCTAAATAAGGATAGGTATGGAAAAAGTAGAGACAAGAGGCAGAAAGCCCAAAGACACGGTGGTCAGAGAGAGAAAAATAACGATAAAAGTCTCTGAAGAAGAAATGGAAAGAATGGAGAAATTAGCAGAATACATGGAAATACCAAAAACTGTCGCAGTAAGAAATATGGCTTTATTTGGATTAGAAGAGGCAGAAGCCATGAGAAGACTTGGGATATTGAGTATATCAAAGGGCCTTGTCAAGACAAGTGATTGGCTAGAGAAGATTATGAAAGCAAAAGCAATCAAGAAAGAAAAATAATATTACATATTGTAAATGACTTTATACCATCATTTACTAATTGCAGTAATAGGAGGAATTTTCATCAAAAAATTCGAAATACTCTTCTTTAGCTTACTTTATTGATATAGCAATTTGATTAATAATAACAAGTGCAATGAAGCTGAGTACATACACTCCCAACCACTGTCTTTGTTTTTTATATATGCTTATTTGAAAAGTATCTTCTGGATGAATGCCAGACTGGTATTTTAATGGTAAAAACATGATAATCACTATTGGCCAAATGACAATCATAAGACTCTGTAAGATTACACTGCCAACTTGATGTGGTGCCCAAAAATGATACCACTTATATCTACTAACATCAATTTTCCAATGTCCTTCCATCATTTGAAATGCTGCTCGCGTACGCGAGCTTACAAATAGAGCACCAACAAATATATAATCAGCAACCCAAGTTTGCCAATCAAACAAATTAGGTATCCAGATTATAACCGGTCGAATATTCTGTTGATAGAAGAAAACGATTGTTTCAAAAAAATCAATCCAATTGATGATACCCTCTGACATACTTGCAAGTCCAACAATGCCTCCCAGCATGGAAAAAATATCCCAAACCTTACTAATAACTGATTTTTTTGATTCATTCATACTCTGAATACACCTTGATTTTCGTTTCGATATCTGGATAAGTACTTGTAGGTATTCTCATTATATACTGCATTCTATACACTTTATAGATTAGTTTTTGTCTCTTATATAAATAAAAACAAGAAGTATAAATATACCACCAATTAGATAAAGTAGGTGATTAATTGGATACCTTCTAAGAAAATTCTACTTAAAGATTCGAGGCCCTTTTAAAATATATACTAAAATCTCTAAATAATCACATCGAAGTTATCAAAATTTAAAAATCTTTTTTTTGCATCAAATCATGTGGAACTTCATCAGCGTTCACAAGCATATAACGCATATCATTATAATTTAAAATAACTATATCTGTTACTATGATATAGTATATAAATTATATAGGAGTGATACCCATGAAATGTGAAGTATGTGGAAACAATTATATTCAGAGAGAATGTCCGTATTGCGATGGAACCTTTGAAGATGAACCTAAAATAATAAAAACATTAGTCAATACAAAAGTTATACTACTCTTGATATCTGCCATCACCTCTATAGGGCTATTTAGCATATATACAATAACCCAAAATCCAATTTTAGGAAAATGGAAGTCAGAAAAAAGACTACCTGTTTTTGGTTATCAAAACATAGAGTTTAAAAAAGATACCATGAATTATATGGGAATGATCGAAAAAGTAGATTATGAAATTGATGGAAAGGAAATTTCTGTTACTGACGCTACTGGAGTAGGAGCAATATATACGATGATAGATGAAAACACCATATCTAGTAAACTTATGGGTCTCAAGTCAACGTTTAAAAGAGTAGAATAAGGTAATAAATAGTTTATTGCCATTTTACCAACTAAAAAAACAGCGTGTATAATTCTAAAAAACTGGCAATCACTTAAGGTAATTGATTAAATGATAGTACCTAAGACTAAAATAAAAAGAAATAAAAAAGAATTGATTGAAAGATTAATTAATCATCTAGAGCTATTAATAGAATATGCAGAAAAGGCTTTTTCTAAATATGAGCAAGATAAATACATAGGTGAAGTTGCAGGAAAATTAAGATTACTAGTTACAAATTTTGGCCATAACAAACCACTTCTTTTAGATTTAATGCACTCTTTTGACTATGAAAGGCATTTCTATTTATATAATTTTAAGAAACCTTTTACATTGAGAACATACATGCTATTTTATGTCGGCTATTCAAAAGGGAAATATAATTATACTAATGAAAGGCTCATTAGACATGTTGCTCAACAAATGGGAGCAGCACATGAAGATTCTGAAATCAGTAGTGAACTCTTTTATGCAAAAGATACTAATCAGAATATTCGATTTGATGATACCAATTTTGTTTATTCAATTCTAAGAAGAATTACAAATACAGTTTTGTCCGAAGCAGAATTCTTTTTGGTCTATCTATATCAGAATAAAGATTTCAATAAATATGTATCAGACTATGGTTTATCTCGATTACTCGCTATTAATACACAGTTTCATAGATTAATGGACATATCTATTGAGAATAGGAAAAAAAGAGGAATCAATATTCAACCTATGAAAAAAGATTATGAGTCATATACAAAAATGATAATGTCTGGTAAGATTAGGAAGAATATGAAATTTGAAATACTAGGTATTGTCTCACATAAGACATATAAAAGACATGGCCCAACAAAGCCAATTGTAAGTATAAAAAAAGAGTACTAGATATACATCATCAAGTCACATTTACCATATATTCTTATGTGTTTTTAGTAAAGAAACTTTGAACACCGCTCTACCAGCTGTGCCCATTTTGAGCCCAAATGCATCTAAAAACGACTGCTTCCATAATTGGAAAAGCCTAAATCATGGGTATCAAAGCATTTTGAATCCTGTTCGAGTCCGGCCGCTGGTACCACCCCTTATTTTACGAGCTTCCCAGAGATTTTAACTTACTGAAAAAACAAAAGGTGTATAACTCTATTATCATCCTTGTCATACTTTCATAGCTTCTCTCTTTTATCTGGCATCATTGACTTATGAAAAATCTATCTAACCCAGCCGCACGCGGTGAAGCAATAGAAAAACAGTTAAGAGATGAACGTCGTACAGTCAATACAATCAAAAGTGAGTTCAGTATTGATGGTGAGCCAGTCGATATCGTTCGCACCTACTCAAGAGGTGATAAGCGTATCGCATTGGTAGAAGATGAGGACGGGGATCAGTTCGAAGTGTTCTATGAGCAATTGGATTGATTGAATACATTTTCACCATGCCATGAAATCACTCTTAATACTATGGTCAAGATGGCTAAAGAGTCCATTGTTTACGCTAAGACACTTGTCTAGATCGATAGGCAATATTAAAAAATATGATGTCATCGGTAAGACCACCCGAAACACTCTATCTGCATCCTATATAAAGATTTTATTGCTAAGTAGCCCAACAAACAAAAAGAGCTGAGGATCTACAAAAGATTCTGAGTGAATATGATCTAGAATCGAAGGACACACGACTAAAGATAGCTACTTTTACCCCGACCGAGGTAATCAAGCCCTGTCTAATCATTATCGAGAACATTTTGATATAAGAGACTGTAGTGCGTCTGAAAAAAAGTGGGAAGATGACATCAATACATATTTGGCTATGAGAAAAGACTTACTAGAGGGTATCGAGACCATACAGGCAAGCGGGGATGACCTATCTGTGTTGATGTGGAATTGTACGAGACCCGCTACAGAGAAATAGAAAGTCTTCAGGCTCAAGCTATCTATTTGTATGTCATATTAGGTCTACCTGATGAAAGTCCCCATAAAGACCGATGTGATCTCATCGAGTCCTAACAGCATTGTTCAGAAACACTACCTGCTTTTCCAATGTCTTGATATGTTCTTCCTGGAGTCTTACAAGCTCTGCAAGTTCTTTGCAGTTCAAATCATCGATACTCAGTCTGTATATCGAGTATTTAATATCTTTATCCATATTGGATCCTTAGTATTAAGAGATATCTATCCTAATGAAATAAAGTGTAAATCTTGTGATAAAGACGAGTGCTTATAGTATCGTGCATACTGAAGAGTAAATGGCCTCTACCAATACGTGCGACTACTGGACTGGCCGATCACTTCGACTCTTTCTGATGCATTCGAATGTCTTTGCAGTATCCTTTTCGATTTGTCATCTAAGATCAAATAGTCCTTGCACTTCATCACTGTGTTCAGTCATCTTCTCATCCAGCGTCAAGAGTATCATGTCATGGCCCTTTAGCTATTCTTAGTAGAACCAACTCCTTGTCTATCGTCTCAGGGACGTTCTTCAAAGCAGCCTTGTCAGATGCAAGGTCAAAGAGTCTTTACTCTTCCCATAAATACGGTTGTATGTTTGTCTCAAGTCAAGTATTTCGTCGTTACCCTTTACTCAATATATAGCCACATCATCGACCAGCTCCATCAAGACTCCTTAAGATATGTTTAAAGAGGAATCCTTTATAAACATAGTTATATATTTGCCGATATAATCACTACTATGTTATATAGGAGTCGTATAGATGTTTAAAAAAAGTAAGAAGATGGCTGAAGAGATCCTTCAGTTAAAAGCAGAGATACAGGTACTTGAAAATGAGAACAAGCATATTAGACTTGAGAACGACACATTAAAAGGCAACAATAAAGCAGCGACCTATATCGTCGAGGAGAACAAGTTAAAAGCCTCTCTGACAAGCAGTATGACTAAAGGGTGTATCACTAACATCCAGTATATACAAAAAGAGATAGAGGGCAACATGTCTGATCTCGATGAGATAAACAAACTCTCTATTGAGAACGAGAGCGTTATATCAGATGTCGAGAAAAATGTTGATAATATCTTCAATACTGATAGTATCATCCATATGGCAAATGAACTCAGAAACAATGCAGAGAACCTAAATGCCAGTGTCGTTGCCATCACAGATGTCATCCTTCTCATCAAAGACATCTCAGACCAGACCAATCTCTTGGCTCTCAATGCCGCGATAGAAGCCGCGCGGGCTGGTGAACATGGACGCGGATTTGCTGTTGTCGCTGATGAAGTGCGAAAATTGGCTGAACGTACTCAAAAAGCGACAGCAGAAGTCGAGATCAACATCAGTACGCTAAAGCAGAACTCTTCTGTGATGCATGAAGACAGTGGTAGACTTGAGGAGGAGGCAATTAATGCCTCCACCAATCTTGAGTCTTTTAAAGAGACCTTGCAGCAACTCATCAATAACTCTATGCATATCAAAAAAGACAATCTAAACATCTCTCATCAGTCTTTTGCAAGCCTGGCAAAACTTGACCATGTCTTATTCAAAGTAAATGCCTATAACGGTGTCTTCAATGACCAAGATGCGAAACTCAGCACACATAAGAACTGCCGTTTCGGAAAGTGGTATCAGGACACAGGGAAAAGACTCTTCTCTACGACAAACAGCTATGCTAAACTCGATACCCCACATGCTCTAGTCCACAACAGTACGCAGGCTGCGATGGATTGTGTAGTATCAGGAACGTGTTTACAGGACATCAATGTGGTCATCGATTCTTTTGAAGAAGCAGAACAGGCCAGTAAAGAGCTCTTTATCCTGATAGATGATATGCTTGAAGAGGCCAAAAGACTAAACTGATAGTGACAAGTGTGCTTGGGGTCTTGAACTATTTTTTTAATGAACTCTTCACTATCGAGTGTACTTGATATCAGCCATCTATGATAAAAAACAACTGCTGATAAAATTGGCCAAGCTTATACAATGGCATCTACTTTCTTACAAGTCCGGCAGATGGTAGCACATAACAGTTCAATAGACTTCTACAAAGCCCATGAATTCTAGCCTATCAAAAATAATACATTATCTATTAGTCTAGGTTGCTCCAACGGATAGCATTAGAGTCTAAGACGGTCTTCTACCTAGATCGGCACCTTTCCCCGCCAGTTTTTCACCAATCCAAGTAATTGGCATGACACCAGACAAGTCACTGAACAAGATCTCATTTTTGTGTCAATAAACATTTCAATGCTAAGTGCTCAACAACACATATAACTGTATAAGATGTAAGAGCGACATGATCACAATAGCACCCTTCAGTACTATCTGACATCAGGTTCACTTGATCGATTGGATATATAGTCGATATACTCCCATGGTATGGGCTTCTTTATCCTTATTTTAAATGAAAAATTGGTATAAAGTAGCATCGCTATAGTAAGTCACAGTGGAGCCATATGACAAAAATGATCTTGATAGTAGGTCTTTTCTTTAGTGTAGAGTCATCTGCTGATCTCGTTGCGGATGGATACAAAGAGATCAGAGACCAGAACTATACAAATGCACGTGTACTGTGGTCAAAAGCCTGTGAAAAGGGGAACGCTGTTGGATGTTATAACATTGGATTGATGTATGACTACGGTGATGGTGTCGAATCCGACCGAAAGACAGCTGACTACTTTTATAAAAAAGCTTGTAATATGGGGAGTGATAGAGGTTGTTATGACTATGTGAACCGTACTGATTCGCATAGTACTGGTACTCTAGAATAGCCTTCCTAAACCTCTCTACCCAACTATTTAACCATCTGTCGATACTGTGACCGTCACCTTATCTGCCGCGCTATCAGCACTCCCATCATTTACGATAAGATGCAGTACATACGTACCCTCACTATCTGCAGTAAACATCGGTTCGACACTAGTCGTACTGGAGAGCTGAGCACTGCTACCTGAGGCTCTCGAAGTAAAGTTCCACTGATATGTCAGATCATCACCATTGGCATCAGAACTTCTGCTACCGTCTAGTATAACATTCTCGCCTATGCTCACACTCTGGTTCACTCCGGCATTAGCGACTGGTGCAGAGCTCGTTGATGCTATGATACTTACTTTGTCAGCTACACTGTTGACAGTCCCGTCATTTACAATAAGCAGCAGCCTATAAGCACCTTCTACGTCAGCAGTGAATGTCGGCGAGGCACTTGTCGTACTGGAGAGCTGAGCACTGCTACCCGGTGCTTTCGAACTAAAGTTCCACAGATATGTCAGTTCCTCCTCATCCGCATCCGTACTCCGGCTTCCATCGAGTGTCACACTCTCTTCAATGTTCACGTTCTGATTAGCCCCGGCATTGGCGACTGGTGCTGAGTTGCCTGTCGCAGCTGTGATGATCACGGTATCAGAGGCACCCTCACCATCAGCATCTACATTCAGTCGGATCTCATAATGACCATCAAGATCTGCAGTGAACTGAGGATTGACTACACTGCTCGCAGATAATGTCGCGCTGCTTTGCAAAGGTCTTGATACAAAAGCCCAGGCATATGTCAACTCATCAGTACTTCCATTGGTATGGCTGCTACTGCCATCGAGTATGACCTGGCTAAGTGTCTTCACGTTCTGGATCCTTCCCGCATCAGCAGATATGCTGTTGGGATCATCAGGAGTACGCTCTTCTCTGGCTTTGATGATCTGGTCATCAAGATGTCTCTGTGCCTGAAGCGCATCTATCAAGACGATGTCTGACGATGCCTGAATATCTGCATCAAAATCACTACTTCCAAAGTCGATGTTCGAAGACAGTGAAGCAATAGCTGTCGCGTCGATGTCTATAAAGCCGTTATCTGCATCACCATCCTCATCAACAGACTGAAGTAGTCTAGCCAGGTTTATCGCGGCATCATGATCATCTGGAAAAAATGTGTAGGGGGTGATAAAGTCTACCTGTACAGGGACCGTACCAATAGTGACCGCACCGACTGTGAAAGTGACATCATCACCGACATCACAGCTATATTTACCGTCACTATCAGTCACACCAATAGAGCCTGAAGAGCAACGGTAACCAAGCCCTCGTACCGGATCATCGATAAACTGTCCAATAAGTTCCTCTGCTTGCTCATCAGCCTGTCCAGGAGAAGGTGAAGCGTCACTGCTACTACTTCCGCCACAACCACTGAACCCGGTCAGAAAAGAGAGTAGTAAAATAGTACTGATATTTGTTGATAGATGGTTCATAAGAGAGTCCTCGTCGAGATGATGATATGTCTGATCACAAGTAAAAACACTACTAGATCGGCATATATAGTATTATCTGAATCTTATATCTGACATAAAAAATCATTATTTTAGGTAATAACGCAGATACAGACATCGTGCAGCTACGAAGCACCTGTTCTTGTTAAGCATTGTATGGCAATGACCACTGGCTGTAGAGGATCGTTTAGCATACGCTGGATGCCTCTTTGGAAAAGATCAGAGGTATCGCTCCTGGGAGGTCTCAATGTTATTTGCCAGGTTCTGTTCTATATCTTCCAGGCAGAGCTTAAGTTCAGAGACGTTCAGCGTCCTGACAAAGTCGTTTATGATCCCACCAATAGCGTCCATTAGATCTAGAGGCATCTCATCATTTGCCTGATAGAGTCTTTCAAGCTCTATTATCGCATCTGCCGCTCTCTTTAATGGACCACTCTTGTACGTAGATTGAAACAGGCCCAAGCGTCTTGAAAGAAAGTGAACAGACGCATTATCATCCCTGATCACAGCACTTTTGAGCAAAGCATCAGCCACTTCCTCTTTTAAGCGCATCTTTGCATCTCTTACTGTCTCTATTAACTCCACATGTCTGTAAAATGCCAAAGGAGAGAGCTCAAGTGTCAAATAGATCTGTTTATCTGAAAAACCAGCTTTTGCAAACTCCCCGGCCTTTTTTATGAGTTCAGGTGTGATATATTTTTTCAAAAGCTCTCCTTTTTATCATGTATGACCGTTCATAGTCAAATAAGCTCAACGCCTTCGTCTTCGACGGATCTGCTGATGGTGTCTATGTCGATGGTTATGATGATGTGTACGCTCTTCTTCCAGAGCACTCGACTCAATCTCATCTGTCTGTCGTTCATCTGCCTTCTCTAATGCCTCTCGGCTAACAGGCATCACTGATCTGCTGGCATCACTCTTCAGTCCGTAAGTCTTCATCGGGTCCATCTCTTTCCTTTCGTAATGATTCAATATTTGTCGGCCAAAGACCGGGTTCTTGAACAGAGCTTATGAACGATACCTCAACGCCTGTTCCGGGCTATCATCTTCATGTCGTATACGCTTGACATCGAGGACATTCACATGCTTTCTACAACGCTGCATATCGAATGCCGCCATGGCTGTATGGTCATTAAGAAGGATGGAGAGATCTCTATTGCTGATATACTCTCTTCCTTCTTCATCAGTCATCGTGACTTTATGGCGTAATTCTCTTCTAAAAAGAGAATCCAGGACATCTATGGGTGTATGTGTCGTGAGTAAAGACTCAAGTATTATGCGGTCCATATCAACACCACATCTGAGCACTGGCATGCTGATAATAATAAAGTCCTCTCTCTGCTCATAACTGTTCCCTGAACCATCTCTATACTCCTTCTTTTCCACGATCCAACTGCCTGTTCGTGCACTTTTCTCAATATCTATGCTTTGTACATACATGATAGAAGAGTGCTGTCATCTTGGCATTGAGAGCATGTAGGACTCTGCTTCTCATAATAATTACTTACGATAGAGGATTTAGTGTTAAGTAAGTGTTAACACGTTTTAAAACAGCTGATTATTCTGTGTATTCTCATTTGAGATGTAACTATATGAGAACTGTTTTCTATAACATTCGTTATAGACTGTCTTCTTCATTGGGGTTGGTGTCATCTGATGCGGGAAGCTAAAATGGCGTGACTTTTATATTTTTAGTAATGTTAGCTCCAAAAAAGAAGAGGATCTACTTTTAAAAAGTCATATTGCAGCTCTTTTATCAACCTTGCTGAGGAGACCCTTTTTCCTGTAATCACTTCTGACTCAAAACCTGTTGATTCAAAGCCGAATCTTTTAGCATTGGTATCATAGATCGTTTTTTTGGAACTATGGATGGGGGCGACCACGTTGTAACACCTGGCTTTGATCCCCTTCCGGATACAGAGCCTGATGATACTCACGACATCATCTCTATGTATATAGTTTACGTACGTATCATTGGTCAAGGCTTTCCCTGCACTATATTTTCCTGCTATGCGGTCATGACCCATCAATCCGCCAAGTCTTAATATAAGTGTCTGAGGCCTAAGGCTCTGTACAATTCGTTCTGCTTCTAACATCAGTGAAGGAGTCGTGATGCCATCACTGTCCTCTTCGTAGACATCACCACTCTTTTGTCTATACACCGAAGTAGAACTGCATAAGATAACGTGTGTACTTTCACCAAGATAAGTAATGACCTTTTTCAACGTTGCTATATACTCTCCTCTTGGAGGTATAGCAATGATCAACACGTCTGTTTTATAAAAGTCTTCAGAAAAATAGGTATTATCAGCATCTAGCAGATATTTGTTTGGCAGTTCAAGAGCATCAAAAGAGGAGTGTGTTCGTACCGAGACTTGTACGAAATACTCTTTCTCCAGCTCTTCAGCCAAAGCCTTTCCGAGCCATCCGCTACCAAAGATACTTATTCTCATACGTCTTTCACCTCAGTATAATAGATCAGATAGGCTGATCAAGACCATAATCGACTAGTTCACCATCGAGCGACTTCAAGAATGCTTCCATAGCATCCAGTTGTGCATCAGAGAGGTCGACACCTATCTGGCTCTTACTCATGATCTCAATAGCCTCCCGTAGCGTCTTGACTACGCCATTATGGAAATAGGGGCCGGTCTTTGAGATATCTCTCAGGATAGGCACTCTGAACATCTGTTGACCATCCTTACCCATAAACCCACCTCTGTTCTCAAATGGGTATGGATGATACATAGCAAAGTTCAGTTCGATTTGGCTTAGATGCCGTCCTTTTGTCTCTTCATCAAAAGTCGTCGTCAGGTCTATGACACTGTTATAGTCTCTAAGTGGGAACTTTTGGATCTTTTGACCGCCTATAGCTGGACCAAAATGACAACCTTTACAGCCCATATCGATAAAAAGAGCTAATCCTCTCTTCTCTTGAACACTCAGGGCATCCTCATCCCCATCTAAGAACGCATCATATCGTCCTCTGGTGACAAGTGTCTTCTCATAAACGGCTATTGCTTTTGTGATGTTATCAAACGTAACAGCTCTTTCACCTTTAAAGCTCACACGAAAGGCTTCTCTATACTCAACACTCTCATTGACTCTCTTCTCGACTAAGTCCGGAGTCGATGCCATCTCAAAATGAGCCTGCATGGGACCCTTTGCCTGTTCTCTCAAAGAACTGGCTCTTCCATCCCAGAAGAGGTGTCTGGAGAACGCAGTGTTTAAGACAGTAGGACTGTTTAGATGACTGGGATTGGCCAACTCATCATGACCGATGGCAGTAGGCTTGCCATCTTCACCACCCTTTTTGATATCGTGACAGGTCGCACATGCGACAGTTCTATCTTTGGAGAGATCCTTATCAAAAAAGAGCTTTTTCCCCAGTCTGATCTTCTCTACTGTCATAGGGTTCTGCTCATCATCTACTTGAGCTTTAAGCTCTTCAAGATCTGTAGGGATAGAGCGCAATCCTTTACTTAAAGCTTTTTCCCTAAGCTGATCGCCTGATAACAGTATCGATACCAAAAGAGGAAGAAGTAAGAAGTGACGCATGACTAGAGCCCAAAAGTCTCTTTGACTTTCTCCTCAAACACCTCATCACTCAACCCTTTTCTCATCGGGACGAATGTCACAGCCTCCGCACCTACAGGTACAGATATCCTGGACTCCTCATCTTCGATGATAGCTTTGACCGCATCTGCTATGGCTTGAGGCGATGGGCCCTCATTTATGGCTTTAGCGACGATCGGGACAAAATGGGCCACCAACTCTTTATAAGGGGAATCTTCTGCTGTCGTCTTTGGGTTTACTACCAGTCCTTTTTGGACAAAGTTGGTACCAAATAGTCCTGACTGGATGGAGTGGACTCTTACGTTAAAGGGAAGTGTCTCAAACCTCAAAGAGTCGACAATACCTTCGACAGCGTATTTTGAAGCATTATAGTGTGCTAAAAGCGGTAGACCCATCTTTCCAAGAAATGAGGATATGTTTATGATGACACCCTCTCTGGCTTCGCGCATATAGGGTAGGACAGCACGAGTGACCTTAAGCAGTCCAAAGACATTGACATCAAACTGGTCGAACATCTCCTCATCTGTCCCATCTTCAACAGTCGAGAGAAGACCATAACCAGCATTGTTCACAAGGACATCGATCTTCCCCTGCTCTTTGATGATGAGCTCGACCGCATTGTCGATCGTCTCTCTCTTTGTCACATCTATATATATCTCTTTAAGAGGACTATCATCACCAACTGCACTCTTATCTCTTGTCCCGGCGTAGACTACGTAACCATTTTTCGATAGATATTCTGCGGTCATCTTACCCATCCCTGAACTGGCACCTGTTATTAAAACGACTTTTGACATTTGATACTCCTATGTTTTAGATAAGACAAGTATATGAGAAAGGTCATTCTGGTATCAAGGCTGTTTTAGCACTGGAGGGATCTTATTTTAGCAGAAAAGGGATTATTAGCGTTTTAGCAGGTCTTTGGGATAGACTCCATAGGTAGTAAAGAAGAGTTTACTAAAATGCCCCTGATGTTTGTAGCCGACTCTTTTACTGATCTCACCGATACTCAAAGTCTGCTCTTTAAGCAAAAGGTTTGCCTCTTCAAGCCTAAGTCTTTGTATATAGTTATAGATGGTACTCTTATAGACTTTTTTAAACACTTTTTTCAGTTTTGACTCATTGGTGGCACAAAGATGAGCGAGTTCATGAATAGTCGGCGGATGCACAAAATTTTTAAGGAGGACATCTTTAGCTCTTTTGGAGATAGAGCGTTCTTCATCATCAAGGCCCTCATCTATCATGTCACAAAAGGAGAGCTTATGGATAAGAAACTCTATCACACTATGCTCACAGCGGATGCTCTTCATATTAGATCTGGCATCTACGATCTTATCGATGATATATAGACTTAACGCATCTATGGGCTGTGTATCTACAAGCTCCAGAGACAGCTCGTCCTGGATCATATTATATAAGAAGTCTATCGGTTCGTCACGCTTTGACGAGAGGTATCTTTTGAGAAAGAAATCAGCGATAAAAAGGATAAATACCTCTGAACGTCCACTCCCTCCCATAGTAAATATCAACTTCTGTCTGGAGGAGCCATAGATACTGATAGCACCCTCTTTTGGCAGATGACTCTTTTGTGCTATCTGGTCATCGATTTGTAATGTCCCTTTTTTCACAACCGTGATCATGATCATTCGGTCCAGGTTCTTTATCTGAAACTCTCTATGCGCATCAGCATCCAAGACAACATCAAAGAAGACGACACCGTTAGAGATGTCGACTCTTCGCATATGCATCTCACCCTCTTCAAAAAGCTCGGTGACCTTATATCTGGTATCGGTGATGTTAAAGAAGAAACTCTCCATTACAGGTCGTAATACTCTCTGACTCTTCGCTCAAAATCCTCATCACTCAGCTCACGACGCATCGGGATGAACTTCTTGGCTTTATCGCCTACCGTCACACGGGCGGGAGATCGCTCATCTTCTATGATCGCTAAGATCATCTCGCCTACTTCACCAACATCATTGCCATTGTTGATCTGCTCTACTATCACAGGTGCCAGGTTTGATACAAGGCTTGCATAGGGTGACGCTTCATCAAAGGTATCGAGGTTCGTGACCAGGTTATCGCTTGCGAACTTGGTGTCAAAGAAACCCGGCATTATGGAGTGGACTCTGATGTCAAAATCTTTTAACTCATAACGCAGGGAGTCCGTTATCCCTTCGACAGCATATTTACTGGAGTTATATAGAGTAAGGAGAGGAAGCCCTATCTTACCCAGAAACGAGCTGATATTGATGATGATGCCATCTTGCTGTTTTCGCATAACAGGGATAACTGCTTTACAGACTCGCAACAGACCAAAGACATTGATCTCGAACTGTGCATACATCTGTTCTTCACTTACATCCTCTACCGTAGAGACCAGTCCGTAACCGGCATTGTTGATGAGGATATCAATATGACCATCTCTTTCACATATCTTTTTGACAACAGCCTCTACACTGACTGGGTCAGTGATATCGAGTCTGATCGGCACCAGCTCTTCTCGTTCAAGCTCCCGCAGCGCTTCTGTATCTCTGGTCCCGGCATAGACCATAAACCCATTTTCTGCTAAAAACTCAGCGGTAGCTCTGCCCATACCTGAGCTGGCACCTGTTATGAGAACTACCTTTTTGATACCGGCTCCTTTCGCAGACTTAGATCTATGAGTATAACACGTCATATAACAAAAAAAATAGATCCCTATCAAGACGGCCGCTATGAGCATCAAACAGACTATATCTATATATAATTCAAACATACTCTGTTTGGTCGATATAGAGATTATAGGAAAGGAAGAGAATGGGAAATCTGGTAGAGATAACAAAATTACATGTAAAAATATTCGGCGTCAAACCCAATGAGGTCGGCTATGTCAAAGACCCCGATCAACTCTATGCACTCATCAAAAAAGCGATCGAAGAAGACAGACCTTATGATGAGGATAAACAGTTATCACCCTTAGATAGGGAGCTGACAAAAAAAGGCTCTATACACTTTTAAGCCTTTGTCAGACTATTCATACGTCTGTTATTAGGCTGTACACCCAAGTGCTAATACCACTAGGACCATTGAGATGACAGTTCTCATAATGATCCCTTTTTAGATAAGGGATACTCCAATAACAACATGAAAGAGTGAAGAGAAAAGATCAGGGCTGATAGCGTCTAGATATATCTTCTAGTACTTTTTATTGGTATTTACCAGAAGGTCTTTCTCACTAAGGTCATCTACAAGGCTTCTAAGGTTCTTAAGTGCAAAGAGTCTTACACCCTCCCCTTTTTCCTTTTTAAGCTCACTTGAAAAGCCACTTTTAGCGAAGAGGACAAAGACATGGGGCTTGAGTTCAGCTTGTACACATCGCTCTTTGAGCTTTGTCAGCTCACTTTTGTTAGCTTTTGACTTGGAGTACTTACCAGCACCCACGACGATCTTACCCGACTTTGTCTTGGTCAGGATATCTATCGTGACAGCTTTGTCCCAATAAGCTCCGATCTTCTCTACCGGGTCCTCTTTAAGACTCTTTTTGACAAGCTCCAGGAAAAGCTGCTCGTAGATAAGGTCAGAGAACTCCTGTCGCATATGACTCCAACGCTCTTTTACCTCAACGTAGTCACCAGCTTTGATCCCTTTATAGTAAGGAGAGATAGCAGAGAACCAAAAACGCATGAAGGGTTGTGCAAACAGTAGTTTATCGGAGACCTCTTCATCCTCATCGACCGGTGGCTCTTGAGACTGTTCTCTAAAGAGCAAACCTTTTTCGACCAGGACATCTATTGACTCCTCACCCTCTTTCCTTGAGGCATCAGCTCTTCTAAACGCAGAGTGTTCACGTCTATCTCCAACAGCGATAGCACTAAGAAGTGCATGATGCGTCTTATTGCTATGCGTGCTCTTTGTCAGGTCCCCATGAATGTAACTGTAGTTCTTCAAGACTTTCTCTTCGATCAACTCATCCAAAGGTTTTGAGAGGTCTACCCTCCAACCCATCCCGCCAAAGACAGCAAAATACTCTATAGCCTGTTCAAGGTCTTGGGCATTGTTTTGAAAGCAGAAAGAGCGGAACTGTTCTAAGAGTGTTGGTTTTTTTGACATGAGAGTAAGGCCTTGATAGGTTTTTGACATTATAACTTAAGGGCACTTCCAATAAGCCTGTATAGCATCTCAATACTACTGTACTTTAAAGAGGGACGATAGAGATCGTCACTCTATAGCCGATTGCTCTCTTGAAGATCAAATGTCAATGTCTAATGCTTTTCAGTCATATCAAAAGAAAAGACACTCTCTTCTGATTTTATCGTTGGTGTAAGAGTCTCTTTGAATACATTCTCCAACTCACCTTTGTCAGAAGTAGCCTCTACACTCAGATCAAAAGAGAAGACATCTTTTGACGTACTCTTGACTTTCAGTTTATCAGCATAGTCCTCCAGAGAGATGGTCATCGGTGTGTCTGCTGCAAAAGTCATATTCTTTAATATATAGCTTTTCTGTGCCTCAATGATCTTTTTATCTACTATTTTTCCATAGATAAAGTCAGTTGTGAGTACAAAGTCATCATTCTCTATCGCAGAAGTGACCGTCATCGCAAAAACATCAGGGTCTTTAAGGTCAGGGACTATTTCATAGGTATCGACTAACTGAGGAGAAATACTTTTATTTTCTATCGAGACCATCATCCTACCTGTATTGAGAAGTAAAGCATACTCACCTGTCTTATCGCCATAGACATTGATTCTCATCTTTTTGTCATTTGGCACAAGATAATTGACAACAGGAGACACATCACCATTGAATGTTGGAAGAGAGATAACACCGTTACCATCACTCTTCTCTGGTAGCATCTTAGTGTTGCCATCTTCATCTTCGATACTAATAGTGACCGTACTGTCAGTCTCCACCGACAAAGTCATAAAACCGACGATCTCTCGCCAGATAGTACGTGAGACACCGGGCAGACTATGATCTCTAATGACAAGGTCTAGTTCAATGTCCATATCATTATAAGAAGAATTTCCCACAACACTGCTGTGTGAGATCATATAGATTTCATCATTCCATATGTCTCCAGTACCATTGAGATCATACTGCCAAGTATTTGAGGATATATAAAAATCAACTACAGGAAATTGGCTCGGTTCATTTAAGTCAGGGGCATCTCCTGTGACACCATGACTATAGGCTTGTAGCTTTCCTACGCCTTCGAATTTATTTGAATCATAGACATAGACCTTCCAATCACCTCCTGGGACTTGACGAGCCATCCAAGGGACCATTGAATGTCCACTATCACCTTCATGGATACTCAATGACCCATAATTAGAAAAAGTACCGTCAAGACTGTTTATCACATCCTGCAATGACCGGTCAACATCTCCTGCATGATCATGCAAATAATGATACCTATCATCAAATACTCTTTTTGAGAGTTGTGATCCCTGCTTAGAATGTATGTAGCGTCGGGAAGAATCGACACTAGCGATATCAATAGAGTCAACAGCCCCTGCCTGAAGATTTTCAGGCAATAGACGTTCTTCCCCAGTCGCCAACGCGATGGAAGTAGCACTCATACCATGACATACACCACCACGTGCCATGTTTCTCAAGA
>JADGEC010000183.1 GCA_016744575.1 Sulfurimonadaceae bacterium
GAAGATTTTCAGGCAATAGACGTTCTTCCCCAGTCGCCAACGCGATGGAAGTAGCACTCATACCATGACATACACCACCACGTGCCATGTTTCTCAAGACACGATGCCAACCTCTGGCCTCTACAGTATAATTACCAGCTAGGCCTCTGACCTCACCACCATAGATCCAGCGAAGATATTTTGTGTCCATCTTACTTACCCGACCAACGTTCTTAAAGGTAAGGGCATGGTTATATAGTACCAATTCATCCCAGTCTCTGATCTTGATCTCCTGACTAGTGTAGACAGACGAGACACCTTTTTGGTCATAGGCAGTGATGGTGTATTTAAAGGTATCTGTCCCAGGATTTGTGTTAGTCCAACTATGATCCAAAGAGTCAGCATTAAAGACATGTGGATTGGCTTCCCCGGCGATCTGAAGTTCCATACGGTCAATGCCATCATCGTCAGAAGAAGCAGCCTGGATCCTGATCCGTTGATCATCATCTTTGATAAGACGGTAAAACCCAGGATGTACTTCTGTGAAATCCCGAAACTCTATCTCACTTTCAATCGCTGGCTTCTCATTTTCAGCTATAGGGATAATGACCTGGTCAAATTGCCGTGGGGCGAGTCCTGCACTATCTTCTGCATAGACTTTGACGGTCAAGTCACCCATTGCGCCCCCATTTGTGGCAGGAATGATCGTCCCTTCCAGCGTAATACTCTTTTCCATACTGTTAAGGTTTCCATAATAATGATTCGTGTTTAGAGTCGTCTGCAATATACTTCCCCTAGTAAAGACATCGACATAGTCCAGTTCCTCATCATCACTCACATTTATAGTCACTGTAAAATCATCTCCCTCTCTTAGGGCACTTGGTTCAACAGAGATATTGATATTGCAACGCTCATTCTCTGACTCTGTACCATACTCCTCCTCAACCGTATGCGTGACATTAATGGTTGGAGTTATATAGCTGACCACCAGTGCCGGTGCTCTTGATGTCTCGTCACTTGAGAAACGTAGTGATGACCCCTTTGTCGCAGCTTCGATAAAAATACCTTGAAAAGTATTTGATGATGCGAGCCAAGTCAAAAACTCTGTACGTGGGATGATGATCTTCTTCAGACCAATATCTCCGATGATATTCACAAGGGCTGATATCGGATGACCCAAGGCAAGTTCATCCGAAGTGATGATGCTACCTTCCGATAAAGTTCCATCGAATGTCGAGAGTTGAATATCCATCGATTCACCATTCTCATTCCATAAGTAAAGTATTACACTCTCAATATCATCATGATCGATTCCCTGTAGGGCTGACTGAATACCTGTCATATCAAACTGCATCGCGATCTCTAACTGCTCTTCACCATCTTCACCGACTTCAAGATATCTTCCGGCTGCATCACTATTACGATTAGACGCAGAACTATTAGAACTAAGTGTGACGGCATTACTGGTTCGGAACATCTTGAAGTCTTCGACCAGAGGAATCCCATCCATAAAGACATCAGATATGTCCAGACTATCCGGTAAAGTGTTTCGAATCTCAGATGAGACCAAAGAACTGTTACCAGTATCAATAGAGGAAGTCGAGTCTCCACTACCACCTCCACAACCAATAAGAACGAGACCAAATAGTAATACGCCTATGACTATCGCATGTGTTTTCATACTAGATCCTTTTTGAAATATATTTTAGAAGTCTTATCTGGACGCTCAGTATTCGATGACCCACTCATCACCTACTACTCGCTCCCCTTCTGAGTCATCCTGGATGCATCGAACACCAAGACCACTCTTATGATCCCACGCAGAAAGTGTCAACTCGTCTTGTCCGATGTATAGACCATAAGCATAATAGTCTGCTTGAGCACTACTTGTCCAAAGTGATGCGTAATTTCCAACACCGCTAAAACTAAAACCTGCAGTAGAAGAGACCATAACTGTATGTGACCGCAATCCGTTTCTTGGGATCTTCAAAAAACTGTTAAACGCATCTCCAGTGTTTTGAACTGGTAAAGACGCTTCAGATGTCTCAGCTTCCAACTCAACCAAAGAAGGCACTCTAAACCCTACTGGACATACCGAACCACCATCTACACTTGACCATTGAGCTTCTCTCGCTTCTCCAGAACTATCATAGACCACCCAATCATAAATGATCTTTGTTAAATCCCAAGAGAAATAACTGGATATAAAACGATCATGACCGACATCGGATATAGATCCAACAGGATCATAGATCAGTATACTTTCAGCCCTCTGATGCCCATCACTGTTCCTTCCCCACTGGTAGTAACCTCCATAACACTCTAGATCTTCTGCTGTGATACAGACACGAGAAGCCTCCATGTTTCTATCTAGCCAGACCCGCCCAGTGTTTGGCGATCTCGTAGTCTCATACTCTAGATCATCATGGATGATCGACTCATCAAGGACTTGGATTATCAAGGTCTGCGTGCTGCTATTTCCCCATGTATCTATAGCTTGGACCTCAAAGCTATAGTCTCTTGGTCCTTCTTCATAGTCAGGCTCTTTTCCATCTTGAAAGCTTACTATCCCTGTTGAACTACCGACTTCAAAATCTTGTCCATCTACAGAGTCCACGCTGGGATCTCCCAGTGCATAGGTAACAGTACTACGATCATTAGCTTCTAGTGTAGTCACCATCTTTCTATTTTCCACGACACTCACGATTGATGGTGAGACAAACACTGGTGCCCTGCCATCATCTTCTGCTACATTCATGATAGTGATGATAATATCCTGAGTCGCCTCGTTATCCCAGGTATCCGTTGCTTTGACTATAGGATAATATAGTCTAGCGATCTCATAATCAGGTTCAGACCCCTCTTTAAATGTAAGGACGCCCGTGTCCGCATCAATATCAAAATATTGTCCCCATGTATCCAAGTTGACGATGGAATAGGTCACGGGAGAGACATCAGATGCCACAACAGTGATTGCTGTTCTTTGGTTTTCCAAAACGTTTGCAATGTGACCAGATATGAACTGTGGCTTTTGTCTATCCTCATATATATCCAAGATCTCGATTGTGATTTCCTGTACGGACTCATTTCCATAAAGATCGGTTGCTTTTACCGTAAGATAATACTCATTGGAGATCTCATAGTTTGCTAATGAATCCGATTTAAAAGAGAGCGTTGCTGCATTCTCAGAAGTACTGTTAAGATCAAAATACTGTCCCCATGTGTCCAAGTTCTCGATCGACAAAGTGACTGGAGAGACATCTGCAACGATGATCGTATGAAAAGGTACACTTAGGTTTTCGGGCACACTCACGGCTTCTGAAGAGACAAATTCAGGAGGCGTAGTATCTCCGGACTTTTGGATCCCATCACTTCCTACCTCATTGTCATCAAGGATAGTGATCGTGATGTCTTGTAAGGTCTCACGCCGCGATAGGTCCATCGCACTTATCGTAAGATGGTATTCCCTAGCTATGTCATAGTCTGCCTCTGATCCCTCTTTAAATGAAAGTCCACCTGATAAGGGGTCTATATCAAAATACCTACCCCATGTATCCATATTTACGATCTTATACAGAACAAGTGAGGCATCTTCTGCTGTGACCGTCATGACCTCTTTTGTCTTCTCCATCACACTGATGGTCTTGGATGAAGTAAAGATCGGTGCTTCACCATCATCCTCGTAGACATCACCAGATGGTGGTACTCCTCCACCGACATCATCGACTGGTGGTCCTATAGTGGTACTTGGAGTCGATGACCCTCCACAACCGATAAGAATAAGACTAAGTAATATTATGCTTGTAGCTAGTCCATGTGACTTCATATGAGACTCCTTGTTTAATATATTTCAAATTACGTTTCCGAGAAAGAGTTACTCTTTAAAAACAGTGATCTAGGGAGTCATCTAATGGCTGGTAACTCTCTATATCAACTACTGTACCCCTCACAAATCATTTAAAAGTTCTGTCTGAAAAGCTATAATAGGA
>JADGEC010000184.1 GCA_016744575.1 Sulfurimonadaceae bacterium
AGGGGATTACAGCTTACTTGTCAAGGGTTACGTAAAAGAATTCTGAAAGATCTTGAAAATGTTTTTCTAGGTATCACGATCGCATAATATTATCTTATCTATTCATGCAGATGTCGCTTTTTTCTATTATCTATAATAAAGCATTGTGAAATGCCGTATTCAATTCAAATCGGCACTACTCATCGTCCATCCATATATAAGCACGTGTTTATTGTAAGACTGGGAGTGTAACTGTCACGCACATCTGAACAGTATTGATAAAGTGTATTGAAATGAAATATAGATAAGAATTAAGAAATATAATAAGAGGGTATATTAGAAAATGTGTTGGTGGAGCTGTGGAGAATCGAACTCCAGTCCAAAAACAAGCTACCTCTGGCGTCTACAAGCTTAGAGAGGTCGTTTAGGTTTGATTCTGCTTCATACAACCAGCAAGATTACACAGAACGAGTCTCAGGGATTCATCCTTACGCTGAGACAGACGTAAGACATAGCTACATAAGGGTTATACTTCGAGCCCTGACTATCTAGCGTCATCAGGTGAAGCAGCCCGCCTCTTTCGAGGGGTTAAAGACTTACGCTACTGCGTAAGCTGGGCGGTAATTAGTGTTGTTTGCGTTTAAGCAATTGTGAGCCGTATAACGGAGATGCTCAATCCGGCTTGCAACCAAAAGCCACCTGCTCCTGTCGAAACCAAGTCAGCCCCAAGTCTTTATAGAGTGTAACTATACCATGATCTATTACTCTTGAGCAAGGTATGCAGCGATCATGAACCCGGAGGTACGTTTAAGATATCCGTCATAGAGAGACTCTCGGGAAGTCGACCAGAGCTTTTTTCTGCCATATTCACTTTTCGTATCATCCGACGACTATCTGTCGATGCGAGGAATGCTGGGACATCATCAACAGAGAGTGGTCTACTGATAAGATAACCCTGGACTTCATCACATCTGAGATCACGAAGTGTCCCTAGTTGAGACTCATGTTCCATCCCTTCAGTGATGACACGCATACCCAGAGCATGTGAAAGGCTAATAAGACCACTGACGATGGAGACATCATGGATGTCATTTGGAAAATCAGTCATGTAGGAACGATCTATCTTCACCCAGTCGACTGGCAGTTTTCGAAGATAGTCAAGTGATGAATAACCTGTACCAAAATCATCTAATGCTATCTGAAATCCAGATGAGTGCAATCTATAGATACTATCGATGACATTATCGAGTTGCTTCAACAGTGCCGTCTCGGTCAACTCCAGGACGATGGATTTCGGTGAGACTCCTATCTTACTGACTATCTCAAGGATATGCTCGGCCAGATCAGTTTGTTCAAACTGTACAGCTGAGAGGTTGATCGACATCTGAAGATCGGGATAGCCCTCTGACTGCCAGACCTTTAATCGACGGCAGGCATCTTCCATGACCCAAGAACCAATAGGTTTGATAAGGCCGACACGTTCAGCGATCTCTATAAAAGCATCCGGTGAGACCATACCCAGTTCCGGATGTTGCCAACGTATAAGCGCTTCAAATTTTTCGACTTCTCCTGTCTTCATACTTACGATGGGCTGGAACTCAAGATAAAGTTCTTCTCGTTCAAGTGCTTGATGAAGTTGACTCTCTATCTGTAACTCTTCTTTACAAAGTGTGTTCATCTCCTCATCATAAAACGTGGAGACTCCCTTGCCCTCTTTGATAGCAGTCTGTAAGGCCAGATTAGAGTTCGCGAGCAATACCTCCGGGAACTCTCCATCAGCTGGATAGACACTTGTCCCAATATTAGCTGTCATCACTATCTCATTACCATCGATCTCTACTGGGTCATTAAGCACTTTGAGCAGACGACTGATGGCCCGTGTAGTAGTCACTGCCTGTTCAATATCTGATAAGATAGCGATAAACTCACTATCTGACGAATGTGAGAGCGACATGTCTTTATGCGTATTGGACTCAGGCATAACAGAGTCTGATGAGCGCAATGTCTCTATTATGCGTTTGAAAGCAACACTTCTCAACTTTTCTGCCGAAGCGTAACTAAGGGTGTTTTTAATAGTCTGGATAGTATCTATATAGATAGTCATCACTGCCAGATTCGTCTGACTACGTTGTGCCAGATGTAGAGCTTGTGTCAATCGGTCAAAGACGACGATACGAGCCGACTCACCCATCTTGTCAAAGACTTTTAGCGGGATCTCTCCCGATCTCTCTATAAGTCCCATCTCGGTCAAAGTGATCTCTTCCTTTATATCACTATCAACGGTATCACTCTCACTCTCTACTCTGCAAGAAGGTGTGTGTGGTACAGAAGGGATGAGCACACCTTCCTCTTCACTCTGTACGGAGTCCATCTGTGAGTGACGTACAACCCGGTTACGACCCGACTCTTTTGCGACATAAAGTGCTTGGTCAGCCAGATCGACCAGCTTATCCCCATCCCAAATACCAGACTTCGTACTCGATATACCGAAACTAGATGTGATCGCCAAGTCATTTGGAAAACCTTCATGACGATCTTCCATGATAAGCAGACGCACTCGTTCTGCGACCTCTGCTGCCTCAGACTCATTCACCCCAGGCAGTACAACGACAAACTCCTCTCCACCATAACGACCGACAAGGTCCTCAGAGCGCCCTACTGCCTGTAGTATGTTTGCGACCACCTTGATGACTATGTCTCCGACACTATGACCATAGTTATCATTGACCAATTTGAAATGATCGATATCGGTCATGATACAGCTTAATACATCCGAGTGTTCACGTGTCTCAGCCAGCAGACTACCCATGCCATCAAACAGTGCCCGCCTGTTTAGAGAATGTGTCAAAGGATCACGAGTCGCCAGTTCTACCAACTCAAGGTTTTGACGACTGATCTCATCTTTACTTTTTTCCAATCTCTCCAGAAGCTGGGCCAGTTCTCTGTTCTTTTTCTCTACCTCTGTGACATCATCTATGGTGACGATCGCCCCTTTGAGCTTCTGGTCTGGTGTCTTGATAGGCGAAGTATTGACATTTAAGTCAAGACTGCCGTGATTGACTGTCTTTAATCGCAGATGTGTGACTGGTGGGATCTCCTTTGTCTCAAACAGAAAAGTCCAAGGGAACTTCTGTGTTCCCAGTGCAGCATGCTCACTCGTCATCTCCCATCGCAGACTAGAGAGGTGTTTACCGACAAGATCCTCTTCTGATAAACCCAGTTTTTTCTTGAGTGAAGCGTTCATCAAGACGATACGCTCACTTGTATCCAGGATGACCAGACCTTCTGTCAACACATCCAGTGCAGAACGAACTCTATCTGGCACCACTGAACTGGGGTCCAACTCACTCAGTACCCGCTTTAAGAAAAGCCAATACGCTATAAACCCGGAGATAAAGACGAACAATATCATCGCAGAGAACGAGCGCCCTGTAAACATATCAGTCCAGACTGTGCTAAGCGGTACAAAACTCAGTTCAAGTGTCCCCCAGCGACCACCCTGAGCAAAGATAGGGACCTGAACGTGTTCAGCGGTCGAACGGTCATCATCTCTGACTGTCCAGTGCTCTGCATGCTGATCTGAACGCATGATGATCTCTCCCAGGTCTGAGCGTAGTCCGACCGAAAGAATATCCTCATTATGATCGACGATGATGTTCAACAGCTCCATAGCCTGTTCCATCCGTTGCTGTCCGACCTCAAATGTTATCTGTATGGCCAATGACTCTGCTATTGTCTTGCGTAACTCGATCTGAGACTGCTTTTGATTAGGTACCAGACCCAATAGGTCACCTATCAGTAAAAGACTAAGTGTCAGTAGCAACAGCCCGATGGTGATCTGCAAGATCGGTGAGATGATACGCATGCTAAGTCTCATCTTCGTTTCTCCTTATCAAATAGTTTTTCAGCCTTATCAGCCTGCTGAGATGTCTCACTACTCTCTTCGGTCTCATCGGATGGAAGGCCCATCTCCTCTGACTCTGAT
>JADGEC010000067.1 GCA_016744575.1 Sulfurimonadaceae bacterium
GTCTCATACATATCGGCGACAAGACGTGCGGTGATCGGTACACGAGGTGCCGCTTTACGGTCTTGACGTGCATAACCGAAATAAGGCACGACAGCGGTGATAGAGTCTGCAGATGAGCGGCGAAGCGCATCTGTCATGATCAACAGTTCCATAAGGTTGTCATTTGATGGTGCACCAGTCGACTGGATGATAAACACATCGCGACCTCGTACACTCTCAGAGATCTGAACAGATATCTCACCATCACTAAAACGTTTTATTTCCGCTTTGGAGAGAGGGACATCAAGGTTTTTGCACACATCTTGTGCAAACTCTGTACTTGAACTACCGGCAAAGATCTTATATCCACGCATAGGTCACCTTCAGTTAAAATAGTGATGGAATTATAGCGTGATAAGATGAGAACTGAGTTAAAGATCTGCTCTAGGGCATCTCAATTCAAAAGATGTTCCGCTGAGCTACAGCGAAGCTAGAGAGTCTGACTCAAGCTATCCAGCCACCGCCAATAAGTCGATCACCATCATAAAAGACAGCAGCTTGTCCTTTTGCCACACCAAAGACCGGCTCTTTTAGCTCGACACTTGCACCCTCTTTTGTGAGCTCGACATGACAAGGTACCGCGCGCGTACGATAGCGCAGCTTGACGGTAGTATCAAAACTGACACGTGCATCGAACATATTGATATCTCTTAAGTCGACGTGGTAGCAGGCAAGTTCATCTTTAAGACCAACGACTATCTGGTTTCTCTCCGGTATGATCTTGGTCACATAATGCGGATCATGTGCTCCTCGTACCGTGAACCCTTTTCGTTTTCCGATGGTGTAGTGCATATAGCCTTTATGTTCACCTACGACCTTACCCTCACTATTAAGGACCTCTCCAGGCTGATCGACTTGTAGATGCTCTTTTAGAACCTCTGTATAGGTCGTCTCGACAAAACAGATCTCGCTTGATTCAGCCTGAGAAGCAAACGCTTCAAGACCTTTGATAGAGGCGGCAAATGCTTTGACATCGGATTTTTGACGGTTGCCTAGAGGAAAGAGTAGACGAGGAAGGATCTCTTGATGGATGTAAAAAAGAAAATAACTCTGATCTTTCGTGTCATCTTCCGCTTGAATAAGATATTTGCCATCCGTCTTTAGATAGTGGCCAGTCGCAACATACTCCGCTCCTATCTCATCGGCAAACTTGAGCATCTCGCCAAATTTCAGGTTACGGTTACACAGCGCACAGGGATTTGGCGTCTCTCCCTCTTTATAGGTCTCTATAAACGGAGAGACGACCTTCTCACGAAAGACATCCTGCAGATCAAGGACATGCAACTTTACTCCAGCGAAATCAGCCGCTTTTTGTGCCCGAGCAAGATGGATCTCATGATAACCAGGTTTAGAGTGCAGCTTCATATAAAGCCCCTCTACCTCATACCCTTCCTCTTTTAGAAGCAGTGTAGTGACAGTAGAGTCGACCCCTCCACTCATACCGATCAGGACTTTTTTTTGCATATCACCCATCCCCTAGGAGTCTTTACCGCGCTTGATCTTTCGATGAGCGAAAAACTCAGAAAGGCTCTTATAGTATTTCGTCGAATCAAGACCCTCTTCCTCAAGTTCATCGATCTGCTCAGCAATAGAGCTCTCGATCTCTCTGACGATCATCTTGAGATCATCAGTCACTGTGATCATATCAAGGTCTTCTTGATCGATCATTCCCTCAGCCATCAGGCTGGTTCGCATAAACTTCATCAGAGGCTTATAGAACTTCTCTCCGACGACAAAGATACGTACCCGTGCGATCTTGCGTGTCTGAGCAAGTGTCAATGCTTCAAAAAGTTCATCTAGTGTCCCGAAGCCGCCAGGAAAGATCACATAAGCGATCGAGTACTTTATGAGCATGACCTTACGTGAGAAGAAGTACTCAAAGTCCTGTTCTATCGTAGTGTAGACATTAGCGGATTGTTCCATAGGAAGATCGACATTAAGCCCGACAGATTCTACATCGGAGTGTCTGAACGCACCCTTGTTTGCGGCTTCCATGATACCGGGTCCACCACCAGTGATGACATTGAAACCCTTATCTCCAAGCATATCACCTAATTTGACAGCCTTCTTATAATAAGGGTCCTCTACATCAGTCCGAGCGCTTCCAAAGATCGTGACAGCCGGACCGAGGTCACCGAGTTCATCGAATCCCTGCACAAAATCAGCAATGATCTTAAAGACGCTCCAGACATCCGCTGATTTGTAGTCCCTGACATACTTTTTATCCAGCAGTATTTGATTGTGCTTACGGCGTTCCATACCTGACCTTTCTATGACTTTAATTGATTAAGTCTTTCACGTCTTGTACCAATAGTAGTGATCTGTATGCCGAAATTACCATCGACTATCACCACTTCTCCCTGTGCGATCACTTTGTCATCGACCAGGATATCAAGCGGATCGTTTGCCAGCTGATTAAGCTCGATCACTGAACCGATGTCCATGCTCAACACATCTTTAAGCAGCATCCTCTTCTGACCGATCCGTACCCGTACCGGCAGTTTTACGTCCATGATAAGCCCGATATTGTTCATCTCAGACTCATCAAGTTCGTGTTTTACCGGTTCATATTCATCACTGGCAGCTGAGGCTGAAAAGGAGTCTGTTTCCATAGCTGCCATCGGTGCAGGTTCATCACTCCCTGATGAGACGTTAAACATCCCTTCGACTCGCTCATCGACTATGAACATCATAAGTGCTTTTATCTCATTAAGCATAAAGTCATAGACGAACATACGACTATAACCGTTAAGATCGACTTCACCATCTTCGGAGATAAACTCGATATCCTCCACTTTCAACGAGACCTGTGCTATCTCTTTTTGTGCACTCAATGATGTCGAAACGGCACCGACTATATTTGAGACGATCTCCTTTGCAGCATCGATATCATCCTCATCCATCGTCTCCTTGCTCTCACCCTCACCTCCAAGCATCATATCACTCAGCGCAGTGGCCAGTGATGGAGGCAAGACCACCATCGCCTTGCCTTCGCCGCTGACATCGATCCGTATCAGTGAAGTCGGAGGGACGATATTTGAGACTATAGAGATAGGTTCAGACTCTTTCAATTCCAGAGTGGGAGCCATACCTGTCAAGCCCTCTATCGTAGCTATCGTCTCACTCTCAAATAGCTTCATGAACTCAGTCATTGATCGACTCCTCTTCTTCGTCTTCCATTATAGGCTCACTAGCCTTGTATCCGGAGAACTGTACCTTTCGCTGCATCTCAAACTCCTTAAGCGCACGCTTGACAGCATCTTTTTCCGAATCTATCAACTCTGTGACCTGGATCGACTTTCTAAAACGTCGCAGACCGATCTCGCCTTGAAAACGTACTTTTCCATCGACACTGAGTGTGACAAGGTCATTTGCAGGTGTATCAAGCCGGACGATGTCACCTTCATTGAGGTCAAGTAGCTCCCCCACACTCATCGCCGTGTGGCTCAGAGTCGCTTCGATATTGACATTCGCACCTCCAAGAAGCACCTGAAGCTCTTTGTTCCGACTCTTTTTCGAACTGGTCTCATTTAGCATAAGGTCCCGACTTGCCAACTTTGGTAGTACAGGTTCAAGCGCGATGACCGGATAACAGATGTTCATCATGCCAGAACTGTGTCCGATGATGATCTCCATGACGACCATGACGACTATCTCGTTCTGTGCTACTATCTGTACCACATTCGGACTCGACTCTTTAGACTCAACCGCTGGAAAGACCTCGATCACCGGTCCCCAGGCCTCTTTGAGTGTTGACATCATCACCCGTAAGATCGTCTCAAATAGACTGAGCTCTATATCAGAGAACTCTCGACTCGACTCAAAAGGCTCACCCTTTCCGCCAAGCAGTCGGTCGAGCATGGGAAAAGCGATGGAGGGGTTGATCTCAAGGACACCGTTACCTTCCAGCGGTTTCATCGAAAAGACATTGAAACTTGTTGGATTAGGCAGTGACATCAAAAACTCACCATAGGTCATCTGATCGACCGAGTGCAGCTGTATCTCGACGATAGAGCGCATGATCGCAGATATTTGAGAAGAGAGTGAGCGCGCCATCTTGTCATGAATACCGCGAAAGGCACGAAGTTGCTCTTTAGAGACACGATTGGGACGTTTGAAGTCATAGAGTGTTATCTGGCGGGAGGGGTAAAGCGTCTCTTCTGTCTCTTCAAGGGCGTCATCTCCCTCATCATCTACGACGTCGAGAAGTGCGTCGATCTCTTCTTGGGAGAGAATATCAGCCATTGTCTTCTCCTACCGCTTCACGGATCTTTCGTATGACCGATTTATGGATCTGTGAGATCCTCGACTCAGTGATGCCAAGTATCTCGCTGATCTCTTTAAGTGTCAACTCTTCAAAGTAGTAAAGCTGAATGATCATCTGTTCACGCTCGTTATAGCGCATCAGGACTGACTTGATGACCTCTACAAGTTCTTCGCGTTCTATCCTGTCAAGTGTAGCCCCGGAATCACCTTCATTGAGTTGGTCATGCAGTGGCATCACTGTATAGATATCCGATGCGATACGCGCTTCATGTATCTTATGTTCATCTTGTTCAAGTATCTCTGCGAGTTCAGAGTCACTGGGTTCTTGTTCATGTTCGACAAGATAGATCTCGACAGCACGATTGATCTCTTTCACAAGTCGCCTGTTAGAACGGCTGAGGATATCTAATGATCGTAGGTAGTCAAGCATAGCTCCATAGACACGTGTCTTCGCATAACCCCAAAATGAATCGTTCTGCTTCTCATCATAGCGTCGTGCCAACTTTACCAGTTCTTCGGTCCCTATCGCTGAGAGATCGACATAGTCGACTGAACTTGGCAGTCGTTCTTTGAGTCTGAACGCCATTGCCTTGACAGCCGGCAGATACTGTATGGCCAGCTGGTCTTCTTGATGTTTCAACTCTGCTGTGTAGATATCCGCTCCGCTCATCTTATCTTCCCTGTCATCGCATCCATGTCTATCTGCGTACCATGCTCGATCGATTTCTCACGCTTATCGATCTCATGCATAATAC
The DNA here is from genome assembly GCA_016744575.1 of Sulfurimonadaceae bacterium. Taxonomy (GTDB): domain Bacteria; phylum Campylobacterota; class Campylobacteria; order Campylobacterales; family Sulfurimonadaceae; genus BB26. The sequence goes on from JADGEC010000067.1 coordinate 5,061, forward strand.
GGTCGAGCTCATGCTCATGTCTCTGTTTTGGAAACTGATCGGTCCTGAGCGTAAGCGTACGTAAATAGAAAGCCACACTGAGGTGCGCAAAAAGATAGAAGAACCCGGTTATCATAAAAGTGTAAAAGAGAATACCGTTGGGAGTCTCTGCTCGAAAAAGAGCAAACAAGATCCCTATAAAGAAACCCTGTACGGTGAAAAAATAGATGAAATTGACACCGCGCATACGCACACCTCAGCTTTCTAAAAATGCTCCATAAGACGTTTAAACAGGCCGCTAAGCCCACTGTCTGTAGAAGTGACTAGCACATTACGTTCCAATTTCTGGACCAGCTTCTGAGCGATCTTCTCAATATCGCGACTTGGCTGTGAACCAGGATAGGTCTCCACAAAAAGTGCACGCTGTTTGACAGAGAGCGCGACCTTCTGATCGAGGTTGATCTTTCCGATCAAAGAGAGCTTCAGCTTCTCACCTATGTTCACCCTGGCGACCTTACGGATCTTCTCAAAGACAGCGACCGCCTCTTTCTCGCTTCGGACCTGATTCATGATGACATTGATATCATCGCGAGCTCTAGCTGTGATCTTAATTGTAGCATAAGCATCAGTAATAGCTGCAGGATCAGGGACTGTCACGACGATAACATCATCCGCAGCACTCAAAAAGAGCTGAATATGCTCACCGATACCGGCGCCCGTGTCGATGACCATGACATCCAAGTCATCAAGTACGTTCGCCTCTTCCATAAATCGTTCGAACAGTGATGCGTCAGAGTACTTCAAGATCTCCTCACCGCTCTCGCCCGGGATCAGCATCAGGTTCTTGTTGATAGGTATCAGAATATCAGAGACTTTCGCCTCACCCCGTAGTACATGCAGGATGTTCTTCTTGATCTTGACATTGAACATCACGTCCAGATTAGCCAGACCTATATCAGCATCGAAGATAGCTACTTTCAGTCCACTTCTCGACAGCGTCAAAGCAAGGTTGGAGCTGATGGTACTCTTACCTACCCCGCCCTTACCGCTGGTGATCGCGACAAAGCGTGTCTTCACTCCTGAGTTCTTTGTGTTCTCCGAGACCAGTCTCTCCAGTTTTGCAGCCTGATGTTCCATCATGCTTTACTCCGGTTAAACCCATTTAAGAGACAATCGATCAAAAAATCGCTGCTTGCGACGACAAGGTCTTCAGGGACTTCCTGTCCTACAGAGAAGTAACTGATAGGTTTTCCAGTCTCATAAGCCAATGAGAAGATATTGCCAAACCCGCGTGTCTCATCGAGTTTGGTGAACATCATCGTATCGACCCCTAGCGTCGAGAAGTTCTCATACGTCGCTTTCAGGTCTTCGAACTTGATCGAACTTGGCATCACCAATACTACATCGATGTTCAGCTCACTTTCTGCCTGTAGGCACTCATAGATCTTCTCGATCTTCTCTTTATCGTACGGCGATGAACCCATCGTATCGATCAGGATGAAGTCACAATAGTGCAAAGAGCGCAATGCACTGGCAAACTCTGGAGGGTCGACGACTGTCTCTATACCCAGTTTCATCATACGTGCATACTGCATCAACTGTTCGACCGCACCAATACGATAGGTATCGAGGACAATAAGCCCTACCTTGTAGTTCTTCTCCATCAGATAGGAATAACGCGCCGCCAACTTGGCGATAGAGGTCGTCTTGCCTACACCCGTCGGACCGACAAGCATCATCGCCTTCTTGACCGGTGCGCTTGGCATACTCTCACGACGTACCGGGATCATCTTTCGAAGTAGTGTCTGAAAATAACGTTTGACTGACTCTGAGTTCTCACGCATCTTCAACGGCATATGCTCAAATGTGAGCTTCATCATACCATCAAGATGCTCTTTTTTCATGCCACTTTGCATCGCTAACTTATAGATCTCGGCAAACTCCGGTGGAATAGCAGTCTCAAGGTCAGGACTACGTTCATCCCAGAACATGTTTTGGATCAGCTTGATCTTGTCTCCAAGTCTTTCGATCTCGGTATGGATCTGCTTAAGCTCTACAGGTTCGACCTTCCGTGATGAGACAGATGGACTCACCTCAGTCACTTCAGCTATCTTGGATATCTGTTTGGCTGCCTCTGAGATGTTGAACATCACGTCACTGCTCTTCTCTGTAAGCGGCTGCTGTCTCTTAAGTGGAGGCTGTTTCTGGGTAGAGGGTTTTATCTTCTCCTCTTCAATGCCGACGACGATCTCATAGAGCGGCATCTTTCCCAATGCTTTCTTCTGCAGTTCACGTGTCTCGATAAGCATCGCATCCTCGCCGACCTCAAGCTGCGCTTTTTGTAAAGCCTCTGCCGGTGTCTTCCCGCTGAATGTCAGTATCTTCATCTCATCGTCCCTGAATGTTCAAACATCTATCGATCCCCTGAAGTGGTATTACGACACTCTCTCGCTCATGCCAGTGTGGATGCGGCACGACAAGGTCAGCGCTGTTTATGACCCTGTTATCAAAAAAGAGGATATCAAGGTCCAGCGTCCTAGGAGCGTTCGCAAAACTTCGCCGCCGTCCAAACTTTTTTTCCAGATGCAGCAAGAAACGTAAAAAGACTCTCGGCTGCATCGGTGTGGAGATAGCCAGCACCGTATTATGAAAGTCATCCTGTTCAAGATAGCCAAAAGGAGGGTTTTTCAAGATGGGACCTGTTGCCAGGACATCAACACCTTTGGCACGTCGCAGATAAGTAAGCAGATGATGAAAACGGCGTCTCACATCTCCGACATTCCCCCCTGCACCGACTACTGCCCTATGACCCAGACGGTTTTTTGACAAGGCACACATGGGAAAGTGTCTATCTCTGTAAAGCGTCAGCTTTGGTGAAAGCTTACGCTGAAGCGCCACTTGCTTAGGCCTTGGCCTTCTGTGCTTCCTGCATAGCTTGGATCTCATTCAATATCTGCAACATCCCGACCATCGCAAGATGGTAACCAAACGGTCCGAAACCGACCAGTGATGAAGCACATACCGGCGCGATCATACTTTTTTGTCTAAACTCCTCACGGCGATAGATATTGCTTATATGGACTTCGATCGTCGGCAGGTTTACCGCTGCGATCGCATCACGGATAGCAATAGAAGTGTGTGTATATGCCGCTGGATTGATGATAATACCATTGGCGTCACCGTAACACTCCTGTAACTTATCGACGATCTCACCTTCAAGATTACTTTGAAAGAACTCGATCTCAAGACCGTTTTGACCGGCGAAGTCTTTCATCTGAGCATGGATCTGCTCAAGTTTCATCGGTCCATAGACCTGCTGCTCACGAATTCCCAACATATTGAGATTTGGACCCTGGATCACTACGACTTTCATTCTGTACCTTGTTATCTGATTTTAAAAGAGATTATAAATGGTTTCTTATTGTAAAGAGCTAAAAGTGTACAAAGAGCTTGAGGATATATCTCTAAAAAGGGTCTTTTATCCATCTATATATCTTGTGTCCCATCATCAACAAGTACCCCTCTTACGCTTTATCCTATGCTTGCGATAGCATAGAACAGACTTGCTCTTGGGTCACTCGTCTCAGACCTTTGTCATCTAGCACTTATTCGCTTAGATCCTGGAGGGGCTCTATATCAGAAAAACTCGATACCGGCATCCTCAGCTTCCACAGGCGGCATCAGCATCATCTCAAGCTGAGCGATACTGCTTAACAGTGTCTTATCCAGATAGTGAATATCTTCCGCACTCTGTTTGATCAGTACCGACTCTTTCCAAAACTGAAGATCATTGATGATCGCCTTTAGATAGATGGACACAGAGACAATATCACTCTCCGGAATCGATGATGAGTCATGATTACGCAACAAGTTGGTCAGGACATTGATGGTATAGGCCAATTCACCAAACTCCATCAACAGGTTTAGTGCCCGGGAATACTGCTCAAATAGCACGACTATGTTCTCAAATACCTCACTACTGACGGACTCATTAAACTCAAGTTCGACCAAGACATCATGCTCCAATTCATTAAGCTCGTCGATCAGTTCATAGTCTATCTCCACATCAGTCGCGAACTCGACTGCCGAGGTCATCTTGATATCACTGGGGACTTCACTTACCCTTATCGCCTTTTCAGCAGCACTGGTGACAGTATCAGGTAACAGACACGTATCAACACCCTTATCATCTAAATAGTAGAGTTCCATATACTCTTTGATGACCCCTTCAAAGTTAAGGTCCATCAACAAAGCAGCCTCTTCATAGACCTCTTTGCTAAGGATTCCCTCTCTCTGAAGCAGAAGGATCAAACTGTTTTTCAAGTTCACACAGATGATAAACACATCATGTAACGAGATGTCCTTCTTCTTAAACAAGATCAGCATCACCCCGATAACAGGGCAGTTCCCAAGATGATTTTGACTCCGAATGACACCAATCGCATATTCGATCACTTTGACACCAAAGAACTTTGCAAAAAAATCATACTGAATATCATGTGCTGCCAGACGTTCTTTTACATCCTCGATATCAAGCCACTGCGCCAATAGTTCATCCGATCTCTCTTCGATGATATCAATATGCTGCAAAAGATGTTCGAAGGTCTTAGACATTTTAACTCCCTTTTTTAGTAGTGATTTTCTCTAGGAATCGATCTGTTTGACTTCTTCAAACAGATGGATGATGACTTCAAAGACTCGAGGGTGATCAAAGGTGCTATCAGCAATGTTTGCTGCGTACTCCATCTGTTTACAATGTTCAGAAAATGCCTTTAACTGTAGATTACCTGCCGAACCTCTAAGCGAGTGTGCGATCAGTGTTATCTGCTCATAGTCACTCTCTGCGATAGCGAGGTACAGCTTCTCAAGTAACTCCTCGCACTCTTCGATAAAGGCTGATAGGATCATTCTGACATGACTCTCTTTGATACCCATCGTCTGTGCCATACTGCTTATCGTCTTCACAGATGGTACTACCTCTATTTTGGCTGTCTCCGCATCTGATCCTGGGATCTTCGATGTCACAGCTATCGTCGTCTCATCAGGAAGAAAATAACACTGCAAGAGATGTTTAAGCTGTTCACTACTGATCGGCTTGGCTAAAAAACCATCCATGCCTATCTCTAAAAAGTGCTCCCGTTCTCCTTCGAGTTGATTGGCAGTCAACGCGACGATCGGGGTATGTTTAAGCTCATGGATACGCTCATGTTCCAATATCAGCATTGTTGCTTCCACCCCACCCATAGGCGACATCTGGTTATCCATCAAGACCAGATCAAACGTTCTTGAGCGAAACTGTTCAACAGCTTCTTTACCATTATTTGCAAAGACTACTTCCAGACCATACTTATCAAGATAGACCTTCATCAGCTGTTGGTTGGCATGGTTATCTTCAGCTACCAAGATGCTACCCTTTAACGTCAGCGATATCATATTTTCGTCAGCTGCAGGAATATACATCTTATCATTTAAAGCAGTATAGACTTTCTGCGCATTAAGGGGGAAAGTAAGCTCTTCGATACAGAGATCATCATCATATAGACTGCTATGCATCGGCATGAAGGCGATCATTTTGGCATCAATATGAGTGATACTATCGAGTACCGCCTTACTGACAGTCTGCCCATTGAAGATGATACAGTCAAATCTCTTCTGTCCCAACTGCTCTATATGTTCAATAGTGTCGATGCCAAATGCTCTCAGATAACGCTCTATCAAAGCAAATCGACTCTTCTCACTCTCATCATCAGTAGAATGAAGCAGTACCACTTTCATCGCTTTGACTGGTATCTCTTCACGCTCATGCAGGTCATTACATATCTCGACAGGCATCATCAGTTCAAAGCGAGAACCCACATCGATCGTGCTTTTTAGTACTATCTCACCATTCATCAGCTTAGCCAGTCTATTTGATATGGAGAGACCTAAGCCTGTCCCGCCAAATTTTCTTGAGGTAGAACCATCTGCCTGTTCAAAAGCATTGAAGATGGAAGTAAGTTGCTCTTTTGCTATCCCTATACCACTGTCTATTACAGCGATATCTAATATCTTGGTCCTCTCATCAAAGCGTACATCCACCTTGATCTCTCCCTCTTCAGGGGTAAACTTCACAGCATTGCTCAACAGGTTGTTCACGATCTGTTTGATACGGGTACCATCAGCGATGATACATGAAGGCATCTTCGGATCGATATAGGTCAAAAATACAATCTCTTTCTCCTGCATCTTCGCAGCAAAGAGTTCAAACACACTGCTTAACTCTTTAGATAGATGAAGATCATGAGGATCGATCTTGAAATGACCACTCTCTATCTTTGAGAAGTCGAGGATATCATTGATGATATCGAGTAAGGACTGGCTACTTTGATAGACAATATTGAGCTTCTCTAATGCTTTTGTGTCCTTGGTCGTCTTGACCAAAAGCTGTACAAAACCCATGATGGCATTAAGTGGCGTACGGATCTCATGACTCATATTAGAGAGGAACTCCTCTTTTGCCTTCTCCGCCCGTTTCGCAGCAGCGACTGCCTGTGCGAACTTAGTCACGTCATAACGCATCGCGATATACTCGATGATATTGTTCTCCCGATCAAGAATAGGGATGACCGTAGCATCGACATAATAGGCTGTGCCATCCCTTTTACGGTTTTTGATCGTCCCTTTAAAGATCTTTTTAGCCTTTATCGTCTTCCACATCTTCTTAAAGACGGCAGCACTCATATCCGGATGACGGACAATATTATGTGGTTTACCAATAAGCTCTTCTTTGGTATATCCCGATATAGCCAAAAAAGCAGCATTGACATAGGTGATGATACCCCGAGTATCAGTCTTAGAGACAATAGCACTTTTATCGATGACTTTTTGGTACTCATTAAAAAGCTGGAGCCGATCTTCAAGGCTTTTGTTCCCTGAGAATATAGAACGGTTAAATCGGATGATAATGGTATGATGGACCTGACTGGAAAGCTTTTCGAACTCAAGGACAGGTTCTATCTCACCTGGAAAAAGCTCGATCGATTTCCTCACCATCACCTGACTCATTATGGAGTAGATGAGAAAAAGGTCCTCTGCTATCACATCGCGATTTCGCAGATACTCCACGAAGCGATCAATACCACTCTCTCCATCCTCCTCTTGTTCCTCTTCTTTGATCGACTTAAAAAAGTATTCGAGGATAGGATTGGCATGATGCGACTTGAAATAATCTATCTCCATATTATATTTGGAAAAGACAGGCTCAAGTATCTCATGCTCTACCCAAGTCGCTACGACACTTTCACTCAGTGATACTATCTCGTCGATATGCTGCCTAAGGTAGGGAAAAGTACTGCTCATGATGACCGCTTTCTATATGTTCTATATTGTTTTTAATTAGTATTATATACTACTTATCTCTTTTGTTTGTATTAATGATGGCAATAAAACATCATGGGCAGTGCTTAAGCGTTCTCTTTACAGAAATCAGGCATGATCGAGCTGACAAAATATCCCAATACACAGAGACTTTCTTTGAAGATCATCAGACCCGACTATATTCTAACACCGACGACACTACTTAAAGAACAGGCAATAGCCTATGATGAGAACATCGCAGCCATCGCATCGCTTGAAGAACTAGAAAGCCGCTATCCGGACGCAGAGGTAGAGACACTACCCAAACACTCCCTGATCATGCCCGGACTTATCAATCCCCATGTCCATCTGGAGTTCAGCGGCAATAAGACGACACTGGAGTATGGCCAGTTCATGCCCTGGCTCAACAGCGTCATCGAACATCGAGAGACGCTTATCAATGACTGTGGCAAAGAGTGTATGCAAAAAGCCATAGAGATGATGCTAAAGACCGGCACTACTACCTTCGGTGCCGTCAGTTCTCATGGTATGGACCTTGAGGCCGCACAAGAGGCTCCTCAAAACGTCGTCTTCTTCAATGAGGTCATCGGTTCACAACCGGCGATGGCGGATGCACTCTACGGTGACTTTTTACAGCGTCTGGATGCCTCTGCTTCGGTGACACGTAAGGGATTCACCTCTGCCATCGCCATCCACTCACCCTACTCCGTGCATCCCGTACTCATCAAAAGAGCCCTCAAGCTTGCCAAAGAGCGGGGTATGCTGACTACTGCACACTTTATGGAAAGCCCTGAAGAACGGGCATGGCTGGATGAGAACGCAGGTGAGTTCAAAGATTTTTTCGAGACCTTTTTAAAACAGAGTACTGCCGTCACGACAGCAGAAGAGTTCCTAACACTTTTCGATGGTCACCCGACTCTGATGACCCATGTAGTCCAAGCCAACCCTGATGAGCTCAAGACTCTGGCGAAAGATGGTCACACTGTTATCCACTGTCCTATATCCAATCGTCTGCTCGGTAATGGTGCCATAGACCTTGATGCGCTCGAATCTGAAGAGGTCGACTGGGTCTGCGGTACCGATGGCCTTAGCTCCAACTACCGTCTTGATCTTTTTGAAGAGCTAAAGATCGCGCTTTTCATGCATTCACAGACACCGCTTCTACCACTTGCGAAGCGTTTACTAAACAGTGTTACTATCGAAGCAGCAAAAGCTATGAAGCTCAATACTGGAGCTATCGAGGCTACAAAAGCAGCGGATATGCTTGTCTTGCAGTTAGAAGACGAGCCCGGTGAACAGTTCCCGCTGCATCTCCTGCTGCACGGTTATCCGATAACAGCTATCTATATCAATGGGACAAAGGTAAAATAATGGGATTTTTAAAAAGACTCTTCTCGCCTATAACGGCAACACTCGGCTTTATACAGAACCATTTCAAGGCGATGTTGTTCGTACTTATCGTCTATCTGATCTTTGCACCGGCTGATCAGCAGGCACTTACGCCCAACAACCTGCAGCATATCCTTCTCAAAGGCCCGATCTTTGATGTGACACAGGTCGTTGAGCAGATAGAAGAGGCCCGTCAGGACGAGCAGATCAAAGGTGTGCTCTTCGAAGTGGACTCTCCCGGAGGTGCTGTAGCACCCTCTATCGAAGTCGCTTATGCACTCAAGCGCCTTAAAGAGCATAAGCCCGTCGTCGTATATGCCAGTGGGATGCTGGCCAGTGGAGGGTATTATGCTTCCATCTGGGCGAACGAGATAATCGCTAACCCCGGTGCCATGGTCGGCTCGATCGGTGTCATCATACAAGGGGCCAATGTCAATGAACTGATGGAGAAGATCGGTATCAGCTCTCAGGTCGTAAAAGCGGGTAAATATAAGCAGGTAGGTACACCAGACAGAGCATGGACCGCAGAAGAGCGCAATGAGCTTAACAAGGTCATCCAGGACACCTACACCATGTTTGTCGAAGATGTCGCCAGTGGACGAGGTCTTGATCCAAAAAAGGATCACGCCTTCGCCAATGCACACATCTTTACTGCCAGACAGGCCAAAGAGGTCGGTCTTGTCGACAGCCTCGGTGTCCGCTTCGATGCTAAAGCACGTGTCGTCGCTTTAAGCGAGGTCCAAGAAGCACACTGGAACCAGGAAGATAAGTTCGATAAGTTCATCCGTCAGCTCGGCATGGAGAGCGCTATGATGATGCATACCTATTTCCCGGCACTCTCTTTACGTTAGTTCGTTCTCACGATGCTGCTTGAACAGTGTCGAACGCTATTCTCGGAGCACTGAAGTAGTAACCCTGGAAACTATCTATCCCAAGATGCTTACACATCTCGAACACTTCCTTGGTATGCACAAACTCTGCGATGGTATGAATACCAAGTCTTTTAGCAAAAAGTACGATAGTCTCGACGATGATCCGACTCTCCAGATCAGTATCAATATCTCTGATCAGTGAGCCGTCGATCTTGATTATCTCAGGTTTTAACTGCAGCAGATAAGAGAAGTTAGAGTAGCCTGTCCCAAAATCATCTATGGCGATCCTCGCTCCAAGCGCTTTTACCCGAGAGATAAACCGTCCTACCTCCTCTTTGTTCTCAATACTTTCGCTCTCAAGTATCTCAAAGATGATCTTTCCGGCCATATCCAGTGTCTGCAGTCTCTCGAAGATGTACTTGCTGATCTCGGGACTAAGCATGTCCTGAACAGCAAGATTGACAGAGATCTCACGCTCATAAAGCTCAGCAGCAAGAAAAGACTTCTCAAGCATCTGTCGAGTCAAAGTCAGGTACTGTTTTGTTCTTTTAGCAATAGGTAGAAACTCATCCGGCATATGGAAACTCTGCTCATCTTCGATCCGCATCAAGCACTCATACCTTATGATCTGCTCATCAAGGTCTACGATAGGCTGAAAGAAAGGGATGACTTTATCATGTTTGATCGCATCTTTGATACGCCGCGTACAAGCAAGGTCCTGCTGATAGATCTTCCGGTAATCATACATCTTGTTATAGAACGCATAGTTCTCATGGTTCTCTTTGGCATGCTTAAGCGCCATATCTGCCGTCTCCAGGCTTCGAAAGGTCTCTGATGAGGCGCCCATGGTCAATGCGACATCTATGTCGATCTCAAGTTCGTGATGGTAGATTATCAGATCACTGTGTTTACCAAATAACAGAGCGACTGTTTCTTCATAGAAGTGTTGATCTGGAGCCACATCTCCAAGCAGGACAAAATCATCTGAACCGACACGAAAGATATCGAACTTATTACCTAGGCCCTCTTGCAAGAAGAGTGCGAACTCCTTTAGAACAAAATTACCGATATCGGTACCATAAAGGTCATTGATGATCTTGAAATTATCAATATCGATCACTATTGTAAGATTATGTTCTTTACGTTCAAACTGCTGATTCAGGGCAAAACGGTTTTTCAGACCAGTCAGCTGATCGATAAAGGCGTGCTGATGCGCCAGCAATTTCTTCTGCTCGATGGGCACTAGCACCCTCTTTATATTGGTAAAAAGCTCATCGATGTTCACGGGCTTCTCTATATAAGCATCAATACCGATGCGTATAGACTCAAACAGGTAAGTAGCGTCACTATGTGCCGTTAGAAAGATAACGGGGATATCCTCATCTCTCTTCTTCAGCTCTCTTGCCATAGCCAGGCCATCCATGACCGGCATGCGGATATCGGAGATGATCACATCTATCTTCTCATGTTCAAATATCTCAAGCGCTTCGCGGCCATTGGGAGCACTAAAGACACGAAAGAAGACATCTTGAAGCAGTGCACTCATACTCTCTCGTAACATCGTCTCATCTTCGACATACAGCAGCGATATGTTAGCTAGTCTTTCCAAGTCCATGGGTATCCAGATTTGCTTTTATATAGATTGTACTGTAAACTATGATCTATTACAACAATGGCGCCTTTATTGACCTAAATATCATCAAAGTCACCAAGATAGAGGATAGTATGCTACACCAGAAGATACCGCATCTCATCAACAAAAGCCCCCTTCTCTCCGAAAGAACAGACTACATCGTGACACTTTGGCTCAGTGATCCGCTTGTCAGGGAGGTCTTACAGAGACATGATATAGAGACGACACTTTTTGCCGCACACTACGCCAATAATGTCTTAAACTATTTTTTCAATGTGGTCAATGCCCGACAGCAGATCGGCGACTGTCCTGTTATCACCGATCTGCTTGATTACTTAAAACAGCATGATATTGCGGCGGATGAGCTTTTTATCATCTGTACCAATGCCAAAGAGGCGATGATGACCCTCACCTATGAGCTTGGCTTTAATACGCAGGTCCTGACAGAAGAGATCAACTACGTGTTCGATCTTAACTTCAAAGGTGTCCTCAACCGCTATGCCAATACGATCTACCGTCTTGAGAGACAAGTCGAAGACGAGGTCAGGAAAAATAGAGAGAAAGATGCCTTGATGTTTCAACAGGCACGGCTCGCCGCCATGGGAGAGATGATAAACAATATCGCCCATCAGTGGCGCCAGCCTCTCTCTATGATCTCTGTCCTTACCCAAGGGGTACACTTAAAACATGATCTGGGCAGACTCGAGGATACTTTTCTGATAGCCAGCATCGATAAGGCACAGGTCCTGGTCAAGCAGATGAGTCAGACAATCAATGATTTTCATAATTTTTTTCGACCTCAAAAGGAGAAAGAGGAGTTTATGGTCAATGATGCCATCGAGCATGCGTTCGCACTTATCGGGGACAGCCTGGCGCATGAGGATATCGAACTCATCAGTGAGCTAAAAGAAGGTCCCTCCATCCTCAATTTCGAAAATGAGTTCACGCATGTACTGATCAATATCATCAATAATGCAGAAGATGTACTTATCGAACTACCGGAGGGAAAAGAGCGTTACATACAGGTGCAAAGTACCCCGCTCTACTGTGAAGAGGTACCATGTATCTGTATCTCCATCAAGGACAGTGCAAGTGGGATCGACCCGGAGATAATCGACAAGATATTCGATCCCTACTTTACGACCAAGGAGCAGGGGAAAGGGACAGGAATAGGTCTATACATGAGTAAACAGATCATCGAAAGTAATATGGGTGGGAGTATGCGTGCGCAAAACTGTACGTTCACGCACAATGGCAAGCGTCACAGCGGTGCCGAGTTTATCATCGATCTTCCCCTGAACAGCTGATAGCTTGTTATGAAGTGCTAGCAGCTTTTGATAGTGATCACATCCTCATTATCAGCGTTCTCGATCAAGATCCGTCTTACACGGTCCTGCCACAGGCTTCCAAACTCTTTTTTCTCCTCGACTGTCGCCGTACCCTGCATGATCTTCTGCATCAGTGCTGACTGTTTTGGACTTCCTCCGACACTTGACGGATCATAAAAAGCATCGACACATGTACCAGTATCTACTCTCGTAAAGCGGGCGCTGGAGTTGATATCACTGCCATGTTGCATCAAAGAGTGTCTGGCAAATTTCCCGCCAAGCCCTTTAAAGCCACTTTTATCGGTCGCACCGGTGATCTGTGTGATGACATTACCGATGACTCCGGCAACGCCCTCTTCCAACGGCTCTTTAAAAGCGACTTTTATCATACCACGTACTGGTAGACTCTCTGGATAAAGCGCTTCAAGTGCTTTACTTGTCATCAAGTATGCGCCGCCTACTGTCGGACAGCTGTGACCCGCTGCTTTGACGACATCAAGGTACGTAAACTCAAGTTCACCACCTTCAAATGTCCCAAGGACAGCAGAGAGAGGGTCACTCATCTTAATAGTTCTTACTTCACTGAAAAATTCCGGATAGTTCATAGTCGACCTTTTATTGATTGTGTGGATAGTAGCATAGATAGATGAGCAGGAGATTGATATGGCTCAAGATATATCTTCGCTCCAATAGTTCTGTTTGGTGAGACACTGCGTTAGTTTCAGTGCTGATGTATTTTTCGATAGTAGCAATGGAGCCATCGCATCTTCAAAAGAGTTCATCTTTTCACTCTCTTTGTGTTTACGATATCTTGATTTGCTCTTCCAGATCTCGACCAGGAAAAAAGAGACACGCTGCTCCTCCATCTGATAGAGCTCATACTTCAGACAGCCCTTCTCTGCCGAGACCTGTGCGACCATGTCGTTCAACATACTTCTAAGTTCGACCTCTTTACCCTCGATTGCTCTAAATGTCAGCTGCTGTGCCATTACCATCTTAGACTTCCTTCTTCATCCATGCTTTAAAGCGCTGCAACGAGTCGATATACTCTGCCACATCCTCAACATCTTCACCTCTTAGAGGAAACTGTGGCATAGCATTGGCCGAATAGCCAAACTCTCTATACATCGTTCCTGGTGAAGTCACATACTTCATGACATCCTCTTTTTTTCTATTATAAGAGACAAGATTAAAGTCTTTACCCATACCACCTGTCATCGAGACACTGTGGCAGTTCGCACAGTTTTGTGCATAGACCACTTTTCCATTCTCAATATCTGCAAAGAGCGTGATCGCACTCAGAAAGAGGAGGATGGGTACAGTTTTTCTCATCGACTATTTTTTGCCGTAAAGGTCATTGTTAGGGTGATTAGGTTTTTTCATCTCTGACTTTTTTTTCTCTTTTTTATCGTAATGGACAGTATCTTCAGCCTGAGCCAATGATATAAACAGGACGGTTGCTAGTAGGATCTTTTTCATGGTGTTTTACCTCTTTGTAATTGATTTTGAGAATAATAACCAAAATATAAAAGAGAGCAATTGATCTAAGTCAATAAATAGGATAAAAATTGTCTTATTTAAAAAGAAAGGTCTATTTCAACTAAGATCATGCAGTTTTTTTGATAATGCTCTCTCCAGATCTCAATCATATGACAGGTCCAAAAAGATGATCTACTTCTGTTCTTCAAACTTGGATATCTCATCATACGTCACCGGTTCACTGATAAAATAACCCTGTATATAGTCAACATCTATAGTCTTTGTGATGTCAGCGACCCCCTTATCATAAACGTACTCGGCGATAGTACGCATATTGGCGATCTTGGCAAAAGCGACGATATTCTCAGCGACCAGACGCA
>JADGEC010000068.1 GCA_016744575.1 Sulfurimonadaceae bacterium
GCTTATGCGTGCTTTACATACACTGGTGGATGCTACAAAAGCATCATCATCAGAAAACTCATCGATCGCCCATGAACTCTCTACGACAGCATTAGGTGTTGGAAACAACGTTGAAAAATCTGTTACAGTCATCAAAGAGGCCACAGATGATGCAATAGAGATCAAAGTCGAGATCGACCAGTCCATCATAGATGCGCAAGAGAGTAAACAAGGGATCATAAGGGCAAATGAGAACCTAAGTTCTGCCCGTGATGAGATCATCAACTTAACGTCTAAGGTCCGACAAAGCGCTGAAATAGAAGTGGGATTAGCAGAAAGTATGAACACACTATCTGATGATGCGAGTGATGTTAGGACGATTCTCGAAGTAATATCAGACATTGCCGATCAGACGAATCTTCTGGCACTTAATGCAGCTATCGAGGCAGCACGGGCTGGTGAACATGGGCGTGGTTTCGCAGTAGTCGCGGACGAAGTCCGTAAACTTGCAGAACGTACGCAAAAGACACTGACTGAGATCAATGCTACCATCAACATCATCGTCCAGTCCATCATGGATGCCAGTAATCAGATGAGTAGTAATTCTTCTGAGATACAGGCATTGGCACACATCGCTTCCGAGGTAGAAGAGAAGATCAACATCAGTGTGTCAATCGTCGATGAAGCGGTAAATGCCAGCGACAAGACGGTCATGGACTTTGTACAGACAGGTAAAAGTGTTGAGTCGATCGTCTCCCGTGTGAACGAGATAAATGATATCTCTTCTGAGAATGCCCGCAATGTGGAAGAGATCGCATCAGCAGCAGATCATCTCAATTCGATGACAGATGATCTGCACACCAAACTCGAAGCCTTCCGTACTTAGGCTTGTGCTTATTAGTGCCTCTAGCGGAGGAGCTGAATATCTAGAAAGGTACAGCCTCTGTTGGAAGCCTGTCGGATCTACACCCACAAGGGCCCGCTCCATAAGACAAATCCGACAGACTCCTCGAGGAGAGCATACAGTGATCATTAGACTGTACGAATAGAACAATAATTGATATCCTAACAGTCATCAGTGGGGCTGATCTTATTTTAGGAGATACTGTCTTGCTATTTGATCTGGTATGATTTGGTATCTGGTGCTATTTTGTGTAGAATACGATTTCCAAATGGAAAAGCCGCGTAGGATCTACACTCAAACCTACATCTATATAGACTTTAAAGCTTACAACCCCTTGTCCCGGTAGCTCAGCCGGATAGAGCACAAAATTCCTAATTTTGAGGCCACGTGTTCGAATCACGTCCGGGACACCACTCCGATCTCTATCACATGATATGTAAGTATTGAAGTACAAAGAAATAGGACAATAAAATGTAGGTGCCCTAAAGTCATCTACACTGAGTGATGATGTGTCACTTATGCAACAGTTGGATCAGACTTTTTACATACGCTTGGTTGAATTGTCTTGTCATCTCATTGTTCATCAACTTCAACGCATCGAAACTGCTGTATCTGCTTCGATAGGTCTTATCTGTCGTCAAGGCATCGAATGTATCACAAATACCAATGATCTGAGCAAACCTAGGTATGTCGCTACCAGCCAGTCTTTCTGGATATCCGGTCCCATCTAATCTCTCATGATGGTATAAAATAGCATCGAGTACCCGTTTACTTCGGATCATGTTTTTTGATGCGATCTCTACACTGATCTTTGAATGTTCCTGGATCTCTTCAAACTCATCATCATCGAGTCGGCCTTTTTTGTCTAAGATAGATGCATCAATACCGACTTTTCCAATATCATGCAAGATCGCAGCTAGAGCAAGCTGTTGTAGATCAGTACGCTGTAGATCTGACTGTCGCCCTAAAAATATTGATAATATAAAGACATTCACACTATGGCATTCGGTCTTATATGTCGATGGCATCATCTTTATGAAATCTACCAATAAGATCCTAGACCCTACTATAAGTCGTAATGTCTCATCGATCAGTAGTTCCAGGGTATGGATCGGTAGTTCCTGGTCTTGATGATTAAAAGAGATACTCATCAGATTACAGGCGTTTTTATAGATAAGACGCAGTTTGTCCTGTGTGTTTCGAAACTCGCGTAACTGAAGAGACAATAGATCGATATTTGCAACGATCTCATCCAAAGTGAGTACGCTCTCTGGTTCAGACCCAGGTCTACTTAGTACTATTACATCTTCTGGGATCTCGTATGTAGTGCAGTAGTCTTTATACTGTTCAAGTTCAGGCTTATGAAAATATATAGCCCCAGACTTATTGATCTTTTGTAAAAGCTCTTCCGTTATCACTGTCCCGTGTTCTATAATGATCACATAACCGTTAAAACGCTTGATATAGCAGTCAAAGGAGAGGGTACTGCCCAGTTGCAAAAGAGTGACATCAAAAGAGATAAAATCAACTGCCAGACTTGTTCGAATGATCTTAGTCATTAAAGGAGTCCTTTTTTTGAATGATCAGATTCATATTGGTTTCATTTGTTCAATATTATTTATAATAATTATTTGATTGTAGCATCTCTTGTCTAATGATTCCATATGATCTGGTCGGACTTACAAAAAGACTTGTGATCTTTCCCGATATAGAGAAGGTAAAAAAGCATTTGACTTGCACGATCGAGATGTGTGCAGCAGTGACCACAGACAAAGATCAGATCATGTAGTCGTGTAGATATCTGTAAATAAATGATAGAATACATGATCATGTAAATAAGTTGATGTATATATAGAGACAAGGAGAAGAACATGATCGCACTGTTGCAGCGTGTCAGTCAGGCTTCAGTCTCAGTTGAAGGTAGGAGTAAGTGCGCCATAGCTGAGGGTATGACCATCTTGCTAGGTGTCTTAAAAGGTGATGAAGCGCCTGATGTGAAGAAGCTAGTCGATAAGATCATCAATCTGCGTATCTTTGCTGATGAGAAGGGTAAGATGAACCTTTCGCTTCTTGATGCCGGTGGTTCGATGCTGGTTATTTCGCAGTTTACGCTGGGTGCGAACATCAAACGCGGACGCCGACCCTCTTTTGATGAGGCTGCGTTACCGGATGAAGCAAAAAGGCTTTATGAGCTTTTTATCGCTCAAGCATCTGAACATGTTAGTGTACAAAGCGGCGAGTTTGGTGCCAACATGCAAGTCGAGATCCATAATGACGGGCCGGTGACGATCATCGTCGACAGTTCGCAACTATAAGGAGGCCGAGATGGTCCAGGTCGCTGCTATACAGATGAGGATGTCCGATGAGCGTAGTGCGAATCTGGATAGAGCCGAAGCGTCGGTCAGGAGTGCTGCTGCGGATGGGGCGCAGATCATCTTGTTGCCAGAACTCTTTGAAGGTCACTACTTCTGTAAGGACAAAGATGAACACTACTTTACGTGGGCGAGAGAGCGTGAAGACAACCCGGTATTAACACGTTTTTCCGAATTGGCAAAAGAACTTGCTGTCGTACTTCCTGTCAGCTATTTTGAGAAAGCGGATGAGAGTTATTTCAACGCATTGGTAGTCATCGATGCGGATGGAAAGATTCTGAGTAACTATCGTAAGACACATATCCCTGATGGTCCGGGTTATGAGGAGAAGTTCTATTTCAGACCGGGTAATACCGGCTTTAAAGTGTGGCAGACCCGTTATGGCAAGATCGGTGTGGGGATCTGCTGGGACCAGTGGTTTCCAGAGACGGCGAGAGTCCTCACCCTGATGGGGGCTGAGATCATCTTTTACCCTACGGCGATTGGCAGTGAACCGGAGATCCATGTCGACTCAAAAGAGCACTGGCAGCGGGTGCAGATGGGACATGCTGCGGCAAATATGGTCCCCGTCATCGCGGCAAACCGTTTTGGAGAGGAGCAGGGCGTGAGTTGTGCACTGACCTTTTATGGTTCCTCCTTTATGACCGATCATACCGGAGCAAAGATAGCCGAAGCCTCACGAGATGAAGAGTCCATCATAACCGCTTCGTATGACCTTGAAGCTATCGAAAAAGAGCGACGTTATTGGGCACTTTTTCAAGACCGCAAGCCGGAACAGTATGAGCAACTGGTCCTGCCGATCTAGCAGATGATGCTGTATACGCAGGAAAAAATACTATAATTCTCGTAATGAGTCGTATGATAAGGAATATAAATGACAGTCTTTCAGTTACTATTGTTAGGGGCAACAGCATTCTTCGCCTTTAGGATCTATGAGCATATCCAGTCACTTCAAGAGACCGATGACGTTGAAGTCGCACCAAGACGTGTGGCACCATTCGACCCTGAGGCGTTGATAGAAGCGGCAGACAAAGCCTATGAGGCCACAGACCTTGGTAAAGCGAAGGCACTGTTAGCCGAAGCTGATGTCAAGATGCCTGATAATCCGGAGATCTTGAACAGACTGGGTTTTATCTTGGCAAAAGAGGGTGATGTCGAACGTGCTATCGAGCATTATCATGCCTCTTTAAAGATTGAGAGCGATGATGATATAGTCCATAATGCCATCGCTACGCTTTACCGTGAGAAAGGTGATCTCATAGGTGCGAAAACACACTATGAGAGTGCGCTTTCCATTGATGCTGACTACGAAGTGACCTATTTCAATTATGCAAACCTGCTAGTCGATATGGGTGAGAAAGAGCGTGCAAAAGAGATGTATGAGAAAGCGTTGAAGATCAAACCTGACTTTATGCAGGCGAAGTTCGAGCTGGATAAACTCGTATGAACCCGAACGGGCAGAAACGTCTCGCCGTCTTGATCGATGCAGATAACTCCCAGTCGCAGATCATCGAGGGACTGCTTGATGAGATAGCGCAGTATGGCGTGGCAAGTGTCAAGCGGATCTACGGAGACTGGACAGGGACACAGCTTAAAGGCTGGAAGAACCTTCTGCTTGAACACGGCATCCATCCAATGCAGCAGTTCGCCTATACTACTGGAAAAAACGCGACAGATACTGCTATGATCATCGATGCGATGGACCTGCTCTACACCAAGAACTTTGACGGTTTTTGTATCGTCTCGAGTGATAGTGATTTTACCCGTCTGGCCAGTCGTATCCGTGAATCGGGCTTGATGGTCTACGGTTTTGGTGAGCAGAAGACGCCGAAGGCTTTTATGAGTGCCTGTGACAAGTTCACCTATACTGAGAACCTGCGTCTGGATAAGACGGTTCGTAAGGAAGAGGTGAAGAAAGCCGTGGTCGATAAACGGCTTGAGTCTCTGTTACGTCATGCAGTTGAAGATACGGCAGATGTGTCGGGCTGGTCCTACCTTGGGACGATCGGACAGAACATCCTCAACAAGACACCGGAGTTCGACCCACGAAACTATGGGTACCGGAAACTGGGTGAGCTGCTCGAGAGTACGGAGCTTTTTGACTTTAAGTCTTCTGATCCATTTTCGACCTCTCAGGCCGTCTATATCCGTTGTAAACGCAAAAAAAGAGGCGCACGAAGATGAAAATAGAAGATATCTACTACCATCTCGATGAACTCTCCCCTTTTGAACTGCAAGAGTCCTGGGATAACTCCGGACTGCTTGTCGGAGACTTCTCACAAGATGTCAGCCAGATCGTCGTCAGTATTGACCTTGATGAGGAGCTGATAGAGCAGATGGATGAGGACACACTGGTCATCACCCATCATCCTGTTATCTTCGGGGGACTCAAACAGTTACAGTTCAACCAGTACCCGGCAAGGCTGCTACGTATGATGATCCGTAAAAATATTGCAAACATCGCCATGCATACCAATTTTGACCAGACACACTTGAACGCTTATGTCGCAGAAGAGGTGCTCGGATACAAGATAAGTGAGAAAAATGGCTTTGTCGCTTATTTGGATGTGAACGAGCCGTTTGGGACTTTTGCTGCTAATGTGGCAAAAGCGTTTGACATAAAGCATCTGCGTATGGTCGAGTGCCATGATAAGGTAAGACGAGTGGCCCTGACGACTGGTTCAGGGGCTTCACTCATGCACTCCATCGAAGCAGACTGTTTTCTGACGGGTGATATAAAATATCATGATGCGATGGAAGCAAAGAGCATTGGATTGTCGATGATCGATATCGGACATTACGAAAGTGAGCGCTATTTTGGCGAGATCTTAGCCCCCTATTTGGAAAATTTAGGTTTAGGCGTTATAATTTCACAATCTAAAAACCCCTTTACCTATCTTTAAGTCTTAGAGACTCTCTATTTCAAAGTAGTGTGGGTATATGCAATCCTAAAAGGAACTTGATGAACAAACACCTTCAGCAACTGATCGATCTTTCAAAGGTCGACAAAGAGATCGACGCTTTTGAACCACAGATCGAAGAAGCAAACTATAAATACGAAGCCATCGTGGCAACCAGAGAGAACCTCGCCTCAGAGATCGAGACACTCGATACAGAGACTAAAGAGGAAGAGCTGAAAAGACAGAAGAACGAACTGCACCTTGCAGAACTATCTGCCAAGCTCGAAGAGAACAGCAAGAAAAGTGCCGAGATCAAGACTGAACGTGAGATGAAATCACTTCAACTTGAAGAGGAGATCGCAAAAGAGCAGGTCACTTTCGCTAACGAAGAGATAGCTCGTCTTGAGAAAGTCATCGAGACTAAGAGAGAGAAAAGCAGTGAGCTACAGACTCAGATGGATGAGATCGAGAGTAATCTGACCTCTATCAAAGACGAAGTCGACACAAAACTGGCTGAGATCGATAAGAAGCGCCAGGTCGTCTTTGGTAAAAAAGAGAAACTGGTCTCAGGTATGAACCAAAAAGGTCTCTCTTTCTATCAGAAGATCCGTCGCTGGGCTAAAAACACGACTGCTGTACCTGTCAAGAAACAAGCTTGTATGGGCTGTTATATGGTCGTCAGTGATAAAGTCTATACGGAAGTCATCAAAGGCGAGGAGATCACGACCTGTCCACATTGTGGCCGTATCCTCTACCTTGAGAAAGAAGACATGCCTCAAGAGGCGTAGTTGAAGCCTTTTACGCTTCTCTATGCGTTAATAGCAGTGCTGCTTTATGTGATAGCACTGCCTCTAATACTCCTGCTATCGCTAAGACAAAAATACAGAGAATCCATCCCCGCCCGTTTTTTCTTACGTTCGAACCGACCGTTTACGAGACCAGGTGTCTGGTTCCATGTCTGTTCACTTGGCGAAGCGAGAGCGCTCGGACCTGTCTTGGAGCGTTTGAAAGAGCAACAGATCAACATCACGACGACGACCCATACAGGTTTCACGGAAGCCTCGAAATACAGGGCAGATGTACGTTATCTGCCTTATGAGATGTTTCTGCCGTTTTGGGTGCGAAGAGAGAATGTAGTCGTTGTCCTCGAAGCGGAGTTTTGGTATCTGCTGTTTGCGGTAGCAAAAGCACGTGGTGCAAGACTGCTGCTACTTAATGCCAGGGTCTCTGAGCGAAGCTTTCCGAAGTACATGAAGATGCGATGGCTTTACCGCCGTATGCTGGCCTACGTAGATACGGTATACTGCCAGAGCGAAGCAGATAGAGAGCGATTTATAGCGCTTGGTGCTAGAGATGTCAAAGTCATCGGTAATATCAAGCTGGCACAGAAGATAAGTGCTACAGCGCACTATGAAAGGCCAGAGGGTGAGGTCATCGTAGCTGCGAGTACCCATGATACCGAGGAAGAGCCGATGATCAAGGCTTATCTGGACTATGCGAAGGATCATCCAAGCCGTCTGGTCGTCGTACCAAGGCACCCTGAACGTTTTAATACTGTCTGGGAGATGATAGAGAAGCTAGCTGATGGACACAGCACGTCGCGATGGAGTGAGAGTAAGTCGTTTGAGGCAGATATCACACTGGTCGATGCGATGGGTGAGCTTAACAATGTCTATGCCATCAGTGATGTGGCCATCCTTGGCGGTGCGTTCAAAGTAGATGTGGGTGGACACAATCCACTTGAACCGGCCCATTTTGGCTGTAAGATCATTACTGGGAAGCATGCGTTTATGCAGCAGGAACTTTTCAAGTACGTGCATGATGTGCAGATAGTAGAGTCCGAAGAGATCGGAGCTGCCCTGGTAAGGGCTAAAAGTATGCGGGGATCGCATGTCGATGAGGACATAGATCTAAACACCGTAATAGATGAGATAAAGAGAGAAGATGAAAAAACGTGAAGCAAGTGAGCGACGTAACAGTTATAAGAAAAAAGAGGCCAAAGAGAAGGTAAAGTCGAAAGCCTTTGCCAAGGCGGACGCCAAAAGAAGCTCGCAGAAAAAGACGTACCTGGAGGGACTTGCTAAACGTTCCGGGATGTTTGAAGGTGAGCCAGGTGAGTCAGCAACAGGCTCTGGACGTCGAGCAGTAAGTAAAGAGAAGACTGAAAAAGCCTATAAGCTTGTCGCGGTGCAAGAGAGCATCTCCAATGCACAGGGTAAAGGACTCATCGATCGTGGTCTGGTCTATGTCGGCAATAAAAAAGTGATGATCGCCCGGGGTGAACTTCCGCTAGACACTACCTTCATCGTGCAGCAGGTCGAGACGGCTAAGAAGATCTTTGAGAACGATGATCTTATCGTGGTCGATAAACCGGCATTTTTAAATGCTGATGAGATCGAACGCCAATATCCGGATGCAAGACTTCTGCACCGTCTTGATAGAGAGACCAGCGGGGTGTTGATGCTGGTGAAAAACGAAGAGTTTCGTGAGAAAGCTATAAAGGCGTTCAGAGATGATGAGGTCTATAAAGAGTATGTCGCCTGGATAGAGGGTGTCTTTATCGATGAGATAATGATAGATAAACCTATTATCACTGAGAAGCGCGGAAACAAGGCCTACTCAAAGGTATCTAAAAATGGTAAGCCTGCTAGAAGTGAGGTCTATCCTGTAGAAGTCAATGGAAAAAGATCCAAGGTCAAGATCATCATCCATGAGGGCAGAACCCACCAGATACGTACGCACCTCCGTTCTGTGAACTTTCCTATTGTCGGCGATGAGATGTACGGCGGAAAACGTAACCGACGTGTCATGCTACACGCGAAGAAAGTCACACTTCTTGGCATGACCTTTGAAGCCAAAGAACCAAAGGTCTTCGCCCACTTCTCTACGTGAAAGTCTAGTCTTTCTACAGAGCCCCATATTTATGAAAGCATTCGTTCTACATCGAATGCTCGGCTTTGAAAAACACCTATAAAGAGCATCATCTTCTTTTTTTTACTGTCAATGTCATCGCATAGACTTACTGTTGAAGATAAAAGAGCTCTCAATATATCTTGTACTAATGTTACCCCTACAATGCAAGACATCGTCTAGCACAGACCTATGGCTCTATACAGTGCTATTCACGCCATATTCACATATGTGAACAAAAAATAATATTTAATAAAAAACAGGAACTGTTCTATCCTACAAAATAGGTCGACTTCCCCTTTTGTCCAAATATCATGACTCTATACTTTTGTTAGTAGTATAGATCCAGGATGTTACTTTCCTGATACTTTTGTCTCTGGCCTAAACTGAGCGAGCCTCTTTATGAGGATCTTTTTAGAGAAGATGATCTATACTATTGGCGGTTTAGAAATAAGGAGAACCTTCATATGAAAAAGAGTCTATTATTGATCTTGGGGATGGCTGTCGCGCTTTATGCAGATTATACTATGGTGCTTCAGATGGGTGCTAGTCAAGAAGAGCAGCAGAAGATCCAGTACAAAGATGATAAGCATATCAAGATAAGTATGGGTCCTGATGGTTCGATGATGATCATCGGGGAGAAATCATATATGGTCAGTACCGAAGATGGACAGACGACGGTGATGGACATGGACGAGATGCGTGCTATGCTTGGTGGTATGGGTGGCGGCATGAAGCAGAGGGCGCAGGCTGCTAAAGATGATCTCAATATGAAAGTGATCAAAAAGGGTAAAAAACGCACTGTCGCGGGCATCAAAGGCCAGGTCTGGACCATTCAGTTTAAAGAGGACGGGGAGACTGAACAGGTGGATGTGGTCGTGACGGATGACAAGCGTGTCGTCAAAGCGATGAGTGCTTATGGTAAAGCGATAAGCCGTATGGCGATGAGCGAGGAAGAGAGTGATGACGAGTTCTTGAGCATGATGCAGATCGCACCCGGCCATGTGATGATCGCTTCCGCAGAGGATGAGGAAGGCAATAAATTCGAACTCCAGAGCTTCAGTGAGAAGAGCATCGCTGCTTCTACCTTTGTGCTTCCTGCCAATGCTCAAAAGCAGCAGATGCCAAACCTTGCCGGACTCTTTGGCGGCGGCGGACAAGCATCATCAGATGGTACGAAAGAGAAGGGGCTGTTATCTGACTGTTTCGATAAGGTGTGCTGTGGATCGACAGATGGTGATGCCAACGTATTAACACATATGCTTCGTGATTCCAAAAGCGGATACAGCCTTGAAGGTTCTCCATCAGTCTGTAATGGCTTGGGACTCTCATCTTTGTTCGGTTCCAGCGATGTCGAAGGCGGGCTTTACAAAAAAGGCAAAGACGACTACATCCAGATCACGCTCAACTTGAACGATTCGGGTGAAGGCTCTGTTGAAGGCTCACGCAAACAGGTCGACACAGGTGTTGGTCTGGTCAGAGCGATCAAAGACTATAAGAAAGGTTCATTCGGAAAGGCGACATATAAGTATGCCTATCTTGAACCTATGAACCAGCAGACACTTGACATCTTCCTTGATGAGGATGTGATCTTGAGTGTCTCGCGTACTTCCAAGAAGAAGATCGATCTGATCTCATGGAGTAAAGGGGCTATCGATATCAGTGCCTATGGAGCAGCTAAAGCAGAAAAAGCGCAGGCAGATGAGAGTGAAGATAGTAGCCTTGATACTGAAGCCATCAATGAAGGTGTCGATGACGCGGTGAAGATGTTCAAAAGCTTCTTCTAGTCCGCTTACGTCATGAAGGCATGGTGTGTTAACAACGCACCGCCAATAGTATTTGTCCACGCATGTGATCCCCATCGCATGATAAGAGCGATATGAGTCGCTTTTTAGATAAAAGAATCCTTAAAGTATCATTTCGATATAATCCGCTACTTTTTATGCCCGCATGTGTGGAGCATAGTATTTCTTGGTTTAGGAGTAGCGGTGTTTGACACGTTGACAGATTCGTTTACATCGGCAATAAAGAAGATCCGTTTTCATGATGATGAGAAAGCACTCGGCAAGGCACTGCTTGAGCTGAAGAAATCGCTTTTGAAGTCAGATGTCCACCATAAAGTGGTCAAAGAGCTGATCGCTTCTGTCGAGACAAAGACCAAAGAGAAGGGTATTGGTAAAGACCAGTTCCTCGAGGCGATGAGTGAGAGTCTTAATACGCTTCTAGAAGTGCAGGGTAACCAGGGTTTTGTCTTTACCTCCAACCCTCCGACCGTTATCTTGATGACAGGTCTACAGGGTTCTGGTAAGACGACTACTACCGGTAAACTAGCGACTTATCTGAAGAACCGTAAGAAGAAAGTCCTTGTAGTCGCAGCTGACCTTCAGCGTCTCGCTGCAGTAGAGCAGTTACGTCAGATCACTGCTCAGATAGAGGTAGAACTTTACGCGGACGATATAAGTAAAGACCCTGTCGAGGTGGTGACAGCCGCACTCGAACATGCAAAGACGAACATCTATGATGTCGTATTGATAGATACGGCAGGACGTCTGGCTATCGATGATGAGCTGATGGGTCAACTCCATGATGTGAAAGAGGCCGCACAGCCTCATGAGATCTTCTATGTAGCAGACTCGATGACCGGACAGGACGCAGTACGTACGGCGCAGGGCTTTAAAGAGAAGATCGGTATTGACGGTGTCATCTTGAGTAAATATGATGGTGACTCCAAAGGCGGTGTCGCCCTGGGTATCGCTTCACAGGTCCATGTCCCACTGCGCTTTATTGGTGCTGGTGAGAAGATGGAAGACCTTGAGGTCTTTTTACCGGAACGCATAGTCAACCGACTGATGGGTCTGGGTGATATCGAGGGTCTTGCTGAGAAGACAGCAGCAGTCATCGATGAGAAGACGGCTAAAGACCTGACTAGGAAGATCAAAAAAGGGCAGTTTAACTTCAATGATTTCCTCGAACAGATGGAGAGCATCAAGAAGATGGGTAGTATGAAGTCCATCATGGGCATGATCCCAGGTATGGGTAACATGGCCAAAGCCATCGGCGACTTCGATATGGAAAACTCTCAGGAGCTTAAAAATATCAAAGCGATGGTCAGTTCGATGACTACAAAAGAGCGTGAGCAGCCAGATCTTCTGAACAACAGCCGTAAGAAGCGTATCGCTAAAGGTTGTGGGATGGATGCTGTAGATGTGAACCGTGTCCTAAAGCAGTTCAAAAATGCCTCAAAGATGGCGAAGAAGTTCTCTGGTAAAAAGGGAATGCGTGATCTGCAGAACATGATGCAGCAACAGCAGGGACCTGGCGGTATGGGTGCACTTCCCCGCTAGATAAGAAAAAGGAGTGTTGCGGATTGGGTCTTGAGAGACTTAGTCCGCAGCACTCCTTGTATCCGGATCTATCCGGGTACTGGTGTGAGACAGCAAATAAATTCAGTAAGTTGAAATAAGACTTACGCAGAGAAACACAAGGAAACAACAATGGCAACAGTGATCAGATTGACTCGTATGGGTCGTAAGAAGCAACCGTTTTACCGTATCGCGGTAACAGACTCTCGTAAACGTCGTGATGGCGGATGGATCGAACTTATCGGTTATTATAACCCTATGACTGAAGAGAAGACGCTTAAGTATGATGAAGAGCGCCTTGACTACTGGTTGAGTGTCGGTGCTAAGATGAGTGACCGCGTTAAAAAGATCACTGGTAAATAATCATGGTCATCGACTTTGTCAGAGATTTCTCACGACTGATCGCAGCTTACCCGGATGATATCCATGTAGAAGCGATCGAGGGTGAGAGTATGACAGAGATCATCCTCCACGCCAATCAGGCCGATGTCGGTAAACTGATTGGTAAAGAAGGTAAGATGATCGGTGCTATCAAGACCGTCATCTCCGGCTGTAAAGCCAAAGACGGTAAGAGTTACCGCATCAATGTCGAAAGCATCCGCTAAGACACTTGCTTTCGATCTTCTAGACTATCTTATATCCGATCCACTCCAGAGGCAAAAACCTTGAAAAAGACATCTGAACTTCTACATATAGCTACCTTGGGTCGCACCGTTGGACTTAAAGGCGATATGAAGCTACATATCACTACGGATTTTCCGGAACAGTTTGTCAAAGGCGCTAAGTTTTTATTGAAAGATGGAAGCAGTGTGACGATGACCAATGTCAATCATCAGCGAAACACGGTACGTCTTGAAGGGTGTGACACTCCCGAGGCGACGAAGCGTTACATCAATGCAAAGCTCTATACGACTTACGAGGCGACTCGTGAGGTGTGTAAGCTTGATGAAGGTCAGTTCTTCTGGTTCGATATTGTGGGCTGTATGATCGAAGAGGATGGTCGTGAGCTTGGTCGTGTCACCGATATCGATCGTATCAACATCCAGGACTATCTGTTGATAAAGACGGATGACCTGCTGGTAGCTCAGGGTGAGCCTAAAACATTCCTCATCCCTTACCAGCCCCCTTTCATCGTACATACGGATATGGCTTCCAAACGTATCGAGGTCGAGGGCTGCTTGGACCTTCTGCGAGCATCTTGATGCGATTTACTTACGTCACTCTCTTTCAGAACCTGATAGAGGGTTACTTTCAGGACTCCATCTTGAGACGTGCGCAGGATAAAGAGCTCTTTGAAGTCGATTATCTCAATCCCCGGGAGTTCTCGACAAACAGGCATCAAAAGGTCGACGATACGGCTGTCGGCGGTGGAGCAGGCATGGTGATGACACCGCAACCGCTTTTTGATACCCTGCGTGAGTTGAAGGCAAGAGGCGATGTCTATATCATTTTCCCCACACCGGTCGGAAAGCCATTTGTACAAAACGATGCAAAGCGTCTGGCGAAGAAGAAGCATATCGCTTTTGTAAGCGGCCGTTATGAGGGGATAGACGAACGTGTCATCGAGACCTTTGCTGATGAGCTTTTCAGTATAGGTGATTATATCCTTACAGGTGGTGAACTTCCATCATTGGTCATGAGTGATGCCATCTTACGAAATGTCGAGGGTGTATTGGGAAACAGTGACTCTCTGGCAATGGAGAGTTTTGAGACGCCACTTTTAGAAGCGCCTTCGTTTGGAAAACCCCCTTTATATGAAGGAAGTAGTGCACCATCAGAATACTTAAAGGGAAATCATAGTAGAATTTCCGCACTAAAATCAGCCCTGTCAGAATGTAAGACTAAGTTCTTCAGGCCTGAGCAGCTGTTACAGCATCAAAAAAGGACATCTTATGAGAAATAAGTATATTGAGAATTTCGAGAATGCCCAGGTCGCTGGTAAGACTATCCCTGAGTTTCGTGCAGGTGATACACTACGCCTGGCGGTCACAATTAAAGAGGGTAGCAAGACCCGTGTACAGAGTTATGAGGGTGTATGTATCGCAAAACGCGGTACAGGAACTGGCATGACTATCAACGTTCGTAAGATCGGCGCTAATGGTGTTGGTATTGAACGTATGTTCCCTGTTTACAGTGATAGCATCAACGAGATCCAAGTGGTCCGTCGTGGTCGCGTTCGTCGCGCAAAACTTTTCTACCTACGCGACCTTGCAGGTAAGAAAGCACGTATCAAAGAACTTCGCAAGTAATTGCGTCGCTCTCTATTTGAGAGCACCTCCTTTCTACTTAGACTAAAATAACCCAACTTCATCTCTTCAAAAGCCGTGACGCCCCTTGTTTAAGCTGTATTATAAGCTTGCTATGTTACCGTTGAACTTGTAAAATATAACAATAAAAAATAGTGTTTACCTTCAAATAATATTATCCTGTTGTGCTATAAATAAAGGGGAGAGATATGCGACAGTTTATCGTCCTGTGTTTCATATTGATATCCACGCTATATGCTAAGACTGCGTATCATCAGATCAATATGGGTGTGTTCTCAAGTCATGAGAACGCTGTGAACTATCGAGACAGATTAGATAAAGAGTTCTGGAGAGAACAGCAACAGCATGGTTTCTCATTCATCGTCTGGCCCAAAGGGGAGTTTTACGCTGTTTCGACAAGGCCGATAGCAGATGAACAGCGAATAGAGCGCATATGGTCGTTGATCGAGAAGGTACAGCCTGATGCCTATGTGAAGACCGTCTATGATGAGTCCTTTTCAACGGATATACCGGTACCAAAGCAGACTAAAAAAGTGCAAGTGCCTGTAGCACCTCCTGTAGAAAAAGTAAAAAGTGGCGTAATAGAAGAGCCTACGGTCTTTGAGAAAGATGTCTTTATCGAGGAGTTTGATGATAGCCTGGATATGGTCATCCAGGAGGGAGTAGAGGATGTCGGAAGTGCTGAAATAGAGACAGTTGAGGAAGACTTTAGTGAATTTCTCCGTCCAAAAGTAGCAGTAGAGTCTGTAGACGTCATCACAGAAGAGGAACCCTCGGAGAGTGGATGGTCTGATATCCTCTATTGGGCCTTGTTAGTGGGAGTGATCTTATTTGCTATCTATCAACACTTTAAGCTCTTAAAGTACTATGCAAGACTGCGTGAATCTGAGGCTACTTGCCTATCGGGTATAAAAGCAAAAGATGAGTTCCTTGCCAAGATGAGTCATGAGATCAGGACTCCTATGCATGCCATCATGGGTTTTGGTCATCTGCTCAAGGAGACAAGACTAAGTTCACGTCAGAGTGAGTACCTCGATAAGATGCAGAGTTCTGCCGAGCTACTGTTAAACATCATCAATGATATACTTGACTTCTCAAAGATCGAAGCGGGTGAACTGAACATCGAGATGGTCGAGTTCAATATCAATACTATCCTCGATAATGTCTCCAACCTTATGCATGTAAAGATGTATGAGAAAGATATCGAGTTTATGTACGACATCGACAATCATGTCCCTGCCAAGATGGTGGGTGACCCGTTGCGAATAGAGCAGGTGTTGACAAACTTGCTGGGTAATGCTGTCAAGTTTACCAAAGAGGGAGAGATCTCGGTAAAGGTGAAGCGGATCTATACCGACAGCAAAGACGTCATCATCGAGTTTGCCATCACCGATACGGGGATCGGATTAAAGCCCGAACAGATAGAGAAACTGTTTCAGTCCTATACCCAGGCCTCGGATTCGACAAGCCGGGAGTATGGTGGAACGGGCCTCGGATTGGCGATCTCCAAACAGTTAGTCGAACTGATGGGTGGTAAGATCAGTGTGACCAGTGAGTTTGGTAAAGGAAGTACCTTTACGTTCTTTGTCACGAACTCATCACAAAAGGTCGTTGAAAAACGTCAGTATCGTCTACCATCGAAATCACTTGTCAACAGCAATGTCCTTATCGTAGACAAGTATCTTAAATCAGCAAATACCTTAAAACAGATGTTGACGTATTACCATTTTAAAGCGGATATCGTCCATGCTGAGAACGAAGCACTTTACGTCCTAAAAGACAACAGCTATGACATGGTCTTTATCGCCTCTTCGTTTACCAATGAGGACCGAAAGAACTCCATCCAAAAATATAAAGCTCTTACCGAGGCGAAGATCGTACTGATCGAGAACTCTCAGGAGTTGATCTCTACCTTTATGAACAAACAGCTGCCTGTCGATGCCGTACTCTATAAACCTTTTACCCAGCAGGATCTTCTGGATATGTTCTATGAGGTCTATAGTGAGTTTAAAGAGAAGACACAGCAGACTTATACAAGAGAGAACCTTACGGAGCTTAAAGGAAGTAAGATACTACTGGCAGAGGACAATCAGATCAACCAGAAGATCATCTTTGGTCTGTTTGAAGGCAGTGGAGTCGAGATCACGGTAGCCTGGAATGGACAAGAAGCTATCGATCAGCTTGCAGAGGACTCCAACTTCGATCTGATCTTTATGGATATCAATATGCCTGTCATGGGCGGATATGAGGCGAGCAGGAAGATCCTTGAACATGATGAGTATCGACATATCCCGATCATTGCATTGACGGCAAATGCACTAAACGCTGATGTCCAGAAGGTAAAGGATGCCGGTATGCTGATGTCATTGAGCAAGCCGCTTGATATACAGAAGCTTTATGAGGCCTTATTTAAGTATATTCAGCCAAAAGAGCTGGATGAAAGCATTGACACACCACTTGATCCCAATGATATCAGACATGATCTCAAGTCGATGTTCAAATTGAGTAATCTCAATGCAAGAGATGGATTGGAACGTGCTAATGGCGATATAGGACTATATAGAGCTGTATTGTCTGAGTTCTCCAAACACTATTATGACTCTGTATCAAAGTTCGAGAAGATACTTCATGCCAAAAAGTGGGATGATGCTCAGAGATTAAGTAGGGAGATCTACGAGCTTTCAGAGACCATAGGTGCTTACTCGCTCTCTGAGATCGTGAAAAAGCTTCAGGATGAGTTAGTCCAAAAAGATGAGGGTGACTATAGGCCGCTTCTGCAGGAATACAACAAAGAACTGGTAGGTGTCGTCTACTCAATAGAGTTCATACTCTGATCGGACACAGCGTGTCCAGATACGGTATGATTCACGGTATTTAATGTAATCTACTCCTCAACAATATCTTTTTTTCTTGAGCATGCATTTCACTGATGACTGCTCAGAAATCGATCAGATACCTCTATTTTTTTTAGTCAGCATCTAGTATAATAGCGCGCTTGGACTATCCCTATCTTTTTGAGGCTT
Source organism: Sulfurimonadaceae bacterium (assembly GCA_016744575.1). GTDB lineage: Bacteria > Campylobacterota > Campylobacteria > Campylobacterales > Sulfurimonadaceae > BB26. The sequence continues at coordinate 17,718 of JADGEC010000068.1, forward strand.
ATATGGCGTATCTTGATGATCTAAAAGAGGTTATTACTGTCAACTCCTACACCAAGAACAAAGCTGGTGTAGATCGTGTCGGTGATATCTTTGACGCCTGGCTGGAAACAATTGGCTTTACGGTGACGCACTATCAACGTGAATTGATCGGCGCCCACCGCCACTATCGTTCATCGCGACAAGAGGGTAAAAGGCTTCTTCTTCTTGGACACCTTGATACGGTCTTCCCCCCAGATACTTTCGATCACTACCGGGAGGATGCTGAGTGGGTCTACGGACCGGGTGCCTGCGATATGAAAGGCGGCAATATAGTCGCTGTTGAGGCACTTCGCAATCTTCAGCGTGAGGGTGTCGATATCGTCAATGTTGATGTCCTTTTTGTCAGTGACGAAGAGACAGGCAGTGATGACTCTAAACTGCTAAGTGGTAAACTGGCTGAGGAGTACGATTACTGTCTTGTCTTTGAAGCAGCCGGTCAAAATATGGAAGTAGTCACCGCCCGAAAAGGGGTCGGGACTTTTACTATAGATATCGAGGGTGTTGCCAAGCATGCGGGTAATCACTATGCCGATGGTGTGGATGCGAATCTGGAAGCATCCCATAAACTGCAGGCGCTTGTCGCATTGACTGATCTGGAAAAGGGTACTACTGTCAATGTCGGGAAGTTTGAAGGCGGGATAGGTGCCAACACCATCTCTCCAAAAGCGCATCTTCTCTTTGAACTGCGTTATAAGACGAGAGATGAGCGTGAGCGTGTACTTGCGGCTATTGACGCCATCGTCGAGCACTCGTATGTCGAGGGGACTACCTCGCATCTAAGCGGAGGGATCCAGCGTGATGTCATGCAGAGCAGTGAGTCGACACTGGCCTTTGTCGATGATATCGCCCGGATCACTGGAGTCAGACTGCCTACGGAAGAACGCGGGGGTGTGAGTGATGCGAACATCATCAGCTCCAAAGGGGTAGTGACACTTGATGGTCTCGGACCTTTTGGTGATGGCGACCATACGCGTCATGAACGTGCATTGAAAAGCAGTTTTGATGAACGTATCGATCTCTGTACGAAGTTATTTAGACATTTTATTGAAGAGGGAGGGTTTAGATGAGAAAAGTCGGTCTGTGGATGTATTCCAATGGCGGTGGTGATGATATTCAAAAAAAGATCCAGTATCGGTTGCGTGAACGTGAGATAGACAGCGTCGCAGGACTGGACCTGCGATTTGCAAGAGCACAGAACAATGCGATCATATGTAATGATACCAATATGCTGGAGCTGGACCTCTTCCTCTCTTATAATGCCGGAGAGCAAACGGTAAGCCAGGCCTATCTTTATGAAGTCCTGAGTGATTATATCCCGACGATGAACTCTTTCCGGGCGTTTGAACTTTCAGAAGATAAGTTTAGAAGCAGTATGGCACTTTCACGTGCCGGGGTGAAGACGACGGAGTTCTACCTCTGTCACCGTGAAGATATCTTCCATGATCTCTATAATAAGATCGATGAGTGGGGTAAGATGGTCTTCAAACCTATAGATGGCTGGGGTGGTGCCGGTATGGCACTGATCGATTCTCGTGAGACTTTTGACATGTTGATGCCGTTTATCAATCAGACAGATATACGTAATGTCTATGTCGAGCGTTTTATACAGAACGACTATTCTGATTTTCGCATCGATATCGTCGATGGGGAGTTTGTAAGCTGTTATGGAAGAAAGGCAAGCGGCCGCGA
>JADGEC010000185.1 GCA_016744575.1 Sulfurimonadaceae bacterium
GCATAAAGGAGGCTGTTTTTCGCCACATGTTCAAGATAAATAACATCACAGCCAAAGCAAGGACCTGTCCTACTTCGACCCCAATATTAAAAGATATGATCCTGAGGAGCATATCCATATTTTGCTCACCGAGAGGAAGCTGCTGCAGTCTGGTAGAGAGCCCAAAACCATGGATCAAACCAAATATAAGCACCATCAATAGCAAAGGCGGTGCTTTTATCCCTAAATAGTCTTTAAATCCATCATTATTATCAAATCCCTTGTAGATGACACTGATGGCAATGACGGCATCTACCAGCCAATAGTTGGCGGTTATGCCCATAAATGTCGCAAATATCAAGGTGATAGAGTGACCTATTGTAAAGACCGTCACAAATCGTACTATGTCACTGAATGTCGTCAGAAAAAAGATGACACCAAATAAGAATAGAAGATGATCATAGCCAGTAAGCATATGAGAAGCTCCAAGCCATACATACTGAAGCTTTCCACCATCAAGCATTGCCTGTATGTCCGTACTAGAAATACCATGTGCATAGGCACTAGTAGTCACTAAAAGCAAAGAGAATATGAAAATAGTGTTCTTCATAAAAAGTATCCTGATTAAAATAAACGATCTGATCTGAAAGGATCATCGATGGTGTACACTCTTGCAAACAGTCGATCAGGGATCATTTGAAAAAGAAGCCGGTATTTTCTAATGTGAAAATAATATAGCGATCTCACTTAAAGACTCTAGATGGTCATTATCGCCACTTATGGTCCGGATAGCACATGAGGTCTTTCAATATATACTATTTTTTAGAGCTGCCCGTATATCACTTTCTTTTATAATGACTTTGAACCAACATATTTGAAAGGACTTTAGTCTCTACTAGTTGAAACTCTTTTGGATCTTTCAACTCCCCAAACAGTCTCTTTCCTCCACCTAAAAGAATTGGGACTACTGAGATGATCATCTCATCGATCAAGTCTGCATCTAAAAAGTTTTGAATAGTCTTACCACCATCGATGTATAAGTCCTTATAACCTTTGTCATGTAGAGAGCTGACGATCTCAGAGGGTGTACCTTTTATCAATGCAGCTCTATCTTCATAGCCACTTGGGATGGATCGCATCGAGCTACTGACGACAAAGACCTTTTTTTCATACGCCCACTCTCCCAGACCAACGACCATCATAAAGGTATTTTTTCCCATGACCAGACAATCGATCGTCTCCATAAAGTCAGGAAAGTCTGCTGTGAGCTCATCTGTGGCAGGGACCATACCTAACCAATCAACGCTATCATCTTTATCTGCGATGTATCCGTCTAGACTTACTGCTATATAGACTTTGTTTGACATATGTGTCCTTTGATATTTTAAGATGATAAGCGATTATCACATATTTCGATTTAAGAACCTCATTCGATCAAAGACTCTATAAGACTACGAGATCATGAATCGATCCGGTTTGTGATCTCTTTAAGCCGAATGAACTGTTGAAAGATGAGGGGTAGGGTCAGTACCTCAAACGAGAAGTCGAGTAAATAAGTCACCATCGCAAAGATCGCTCCGGTCGAGAGTTGAGCAGAGATGCCAAAAAAGACACTGGTGATAATAAGTGTTCCGATCAGCAACTGTACCGCTATATAGTCATATGACTCCAGGTCTGAAAGAGGGATCATTGTTTTGTGATCTCTCCTTATGAGAGCCTATCTCATATGTTTAGTCCATCATACCCAAGCCAAAAACATTTGAAAGTGTGTTTATATAGTTGAAATATCCGACAACAGTGACAGCCTCCAAGACTTCTTTATCACTGTAGCCACTATCTTTGACTTTTTGGATATCTTCTTTGACTATTTTATGATTATCTTTTTGTGAAGCTCTTATAGCAAAATGTAGTAATACCTTCTCCTCTTTTGAACAACTTAGACTATCTACTCCTAAAGATATCTCAGATATCTCATCATCACTCATGCCTAGTGCTTTTGCTAACTCTGTATGAACACCTACACACATCTTACATCCATTCTCAAGAGAGATCAAAATAGCAATACGTTGTTTTGTACTAAATGGTAATAGTGTCTTCTCTAATAGATATTTTCTTCCCATATTATCAGTTGCAAAGAATATCTCTTCATGTAGTGCCAAAAGACTGACGATCTCACCTACCTTCATTCCGTTCTTCTCTAGATCTGAGAGCTTCTCTTTTACATTCAGACTCATCGTTTTTGATGTCGCTAGTTCTATATGTGCCATTTTCCCATCCTCTTAATTTTTTGTACATAATATTTACAGTAATATTTAGATAAATACATTGTAAACCTGGTTAACATTATAGTTATTAGCCAGTTTTATGTCAAGGAGGTTGACATTAATGGATGAGACTTTTGTAGATCTAAAATTTCTGCTATTAGAAAAATTTCATATACTGGAAAGACTATCCCTTCAAGAAGCGCAAAAAATAGGTTTTGACACTAAAGATATGATCATGAGTAGTCGTGTAGCCACTCTCTTAGACAATGGCATCAACACAGTCTCCAAACTATCTAAGACTTTAGGTATAAGCCGACAAGCAACGCATAAAGCCATTGGAAATCTAGTAGATAGCGGTTTCGTTGACCTGAAAGAGCATTCGACAAACAAAAAAATAAAGTTGATCGAATTGACTCCTTTAGGAGTAAAGGCTTTTGAAAAGAGAAAAGATCTACTTCAGGATATCGAAGACAAGATCGCTAAAAAAATAGGTAAAGAGAAGTTAGATGACCTAAAAGAGATCTTAATGCTGGACTGGGATATGATCAAGTAGCTGGAGACTGTACATATGGCTAAAGACAAAAGATTGCAAGGTCAGACTAAGCGATCACCCAATGTGTCGCTTCTGCAGAGCTAAGTCTGTTTCCATCACTGTCTTTAACGACTGCTTCAAAAAAGAGTTGACGTTTTTTTTGTCCTATAAATGTCGCTGTCACGAAAATATGACCTAACTCAGAAGCGACCACTTTTGCGTACTTGATATTCATATAACGGGTGAAATTTGGTGGAGACACCAACATACTAAGAGGACCGATCGTGTTGTCGATAGCTGCAGCTATGATACCACCTTGCATATTTCCATAGGGGTTGAGATGTTCTTGTAATACCGGGAATCTATTCGTCAGCCACTTCTCTTGCATATCATAATCAACAAGTTCTCCCTTCATCGCATCGAAAACGGGAGGTGGGACGCTGATGGCATCAGATCTGCCTTCAAGACCTGCTTCGATCAGTGCTATCAACTCTTTTGGAAATCTCTCTTTATCTATCATGGACATGCTCCTTCATACCGTTAGCGATCATCGATCATAGCAGCTTATGCTGGTAGTACGTACCATTGTTACAGCAGATCTAGATGAGATACCGACGGACTCTCATCTGTCGATGACCCTTGCGTTCATGATCATCTTCTCCATGCCATAAGGGTCAGTGACATTAAAATAGACCTTGCCCGCATTGAGTATGACTGAGGCATCCGCTTTTTCTATAGTCTCATCACCATTGAAATAGTCTTTGTTGATATACTCGATGTGATAAATCTCGTTCTCATTGAGATCCATGCTGTTTAGTTCTTCTTGCGTATGTGGTGTAAAGCTCATGGCTATCCTTTATAGACTAACGGATAGAACACTGGACGATGCCGTCTGTCAGGAACTGTGCCAATGGGATATCCATCGCTTTGATATGCTGGTCGAGCCACTGGGCGATGTCCTCTTCAAAGTACTCTCGCAGCGGTTCACTCTCTTTTTGTGTCCGCCAGTCCATATAGATATAACGTGCCTCATTTAGTATCTTATCATGCTCACCTTTGTGCAGTCGATAAGAGGGAAAACGTGACTCTTTCATCTGCTTCTCTTCGCCGGAGAAGTGCTCTTGCATATGGGCAAGAAGTTTTTCAAAGCTGTCGGCAAGCGTATCGAAGTC
>JADGEC010000069.1 GCA_016744575.1 Sulfurimonadaceae bacterium
TCTGCACGACGGTCGTTTAGACTTGACAGTGTGACTTCACTGGCCGGTTTTGATGACTATTATGGCAGTGAGGATATGGCTGATGGGGAGCGTGAAAGTAAAGAGACAAAACCAAGGTTCGGGACGTGGGACGGTAACATGTTTCGTCTCTTTCATGAGAAGTTGAGTGCGCTAAAAGAGCCTTTTATGGGCTTTACTTTCACATCGACGACACATTCGCCTTTTTTCTCTCCGGGTAAGGCTTGGGAGAAGTATCCGCATGACAATGCTTCAGAGAATGGCTTCTTCAACGCTCTCTATTACGCAGATATGATGTTGGGTGAGTTTATCGAAGCCTCTAAAAAAGAGCCATGGTTTGATAACACCATCTTTATCATGACAGCTGACCATACTCTGGGTTCTGGTGTGGATAAGAAGGAGGGTTTCTTTGATGTCGACTCTCCATTACAAAGACATCACATACCACTGCTTATCTACGCGCCAAAGATCTTCTCGCCAGAACGTTTGGAGATACTGGGTTCACAGAGTGATATCTTTCCAACCGTCATCGATCTACTCGGTTGGGATGATGCATATGCTTCTACAGGGAAGTCGCTGTTTGACAAAGAAGCCGAGCGCCATATCTATTTCAGAGAGGGCAACAATGTCGGACTGGCGACCTCGGATGCACAACTGCTTTACAACGGAAGACTCTTTATGGATGCAGAGGGTGACGCGGAGAGTATTGAAAGACGTAAGAAAGAGCTGCTTATCCTCGACCAGACTTTAAGTGGTCTGGTCATTCAAAACCGCTGGAGTAAGCCCTAGGAGTCTATCGGACTTATGCCCTCATGCTGCTCCAGAAGTGCTTTTTTGACATCGGCGTAAGCATACGCTTCCAATCTTCCAAAACTTCCCAGACCTCTTGCTTTGATCTTAGTCAGGTGTGGTGTCGTGATACCACAGAGGTAGCGGCAGAGCAGGTCATTGGAGGGCTCCATATCTAGTTTGGTCATCATAGCACTCTTTAGTGGTCCTGTCATTGTCTCTAACACACTGCCTGAAAGTGTTTCATGTGCTTGTCTTGGCGGCCATGGATGGTAGTGGCCAAGGCATACGGAGCAGTGGCCACAGGGCTGCTGCAGTCTGCTATCTCCAAAATAGTGAGCCAGCTGAAGGCTGATGCAGCTATTTGACTGAAAAAGCTCCAGCATCGCCGTGATCCGCTCTATCTCACTATGCTCTTTTTGCACGAATCTCTCATACAATTCCCTTGCCAGATCATCGACATCAAAGCGGTTGTCCAAGACGGCATAGACATCAGTCATCTGCTTGCTCTCTACAAGCAGCCAGCCCTTTTGTTGAAAGTAATCCAGTGCCGTGACTACTCTGGAACGATTTGTGTCATAGCTTCCAAGCAACTGATCCATATTTAGAGTAGACCAGGTACGGGCTCTTTTACTGTTTTGTAAAAGGGCTTTGACAAAAGCCTGCCGTTCGCCTTCAAACTTCCCGATAAGTCCGTTCTCATCGATGAGCAGTTGATACCTATACTCGGCAAAATAGCTGTACTTGGATGCGATGATCCCTTTCATCTCCAGATAGACGAGTAGTGTCTTAAGGGGCAGTTGGCGTATATTACTGGCAGTCGAAAGCGGATAGGCCAGTACTTCCCACTGTGAACTCTCTTTTTTGATCTCGCTCAGTACATAGGTGATGCCGCGAAGTTCCGGTGTATCGCCGTAGACAAAGTTCTCCAGGACGTTCAGTCCATCAAGATCTGCCAGCAGCAGACACTCGGAACTCTCTCCATCACGCCCTGCACGCCCTATCTCCTGTGCATAGTTCTCTATGGACTTGGGCAGATCTAGATGGATGACATGGCGGATATCACTCTTGTCTATGCCCATCCCAAAGGCGATGGTCGCGACGATGCAAGGTGTCTGAGAATGCATGAAACGCTCCTGTATCGCTTCTCTCACGTCACTTTTCAGTCCGGCATGATAAGCCTCGGCTTGTATACCTTGAGTGTTGAGATAGGCTGCGACCTCCTCAGCACGTTTTTGTAGCGTGACATAGATGATGACGGCATCATGTCGATGCGGCTGTAGGTAACTGCTCAAGACTCTCAACTTGTCTTGTTCTGGAGTAGGGAGTACCTTCAGGTTGAGATTAGCACGGTAAAAACCGGTCACCACTATGTCCTGATGAGTGATATCAAAACGTCTTGACATATCATCGATGACCTTGGGTGTTGCCGTGGCGGTAAGCAGAAGTACCTGTGGGACATGGAACATATCGCGATACTGAGGCAGTTTGAGATAGTCAGGTCTGAAGTTATGGCCCCACTCGGAGATACAGTGGGCCTCATCGACGACAAGCAGTGAGATGGGGACCTGACTGATAAACTCACGAAAACGTTCGTTTTTGAGTCGCTCCACTGAGATCATAAGTATTTTGATATTACCGCTTCGTACTCCGTTCATGATGGCTTGTGCCTCTTCTCGTGTTTGAGTCGAGTCGATGCTCGCGGCAGGGATATTACGCGAGTGTAAAAAGGCTATCTGGTCTTTCATAAGAGCAAGCAGGGGCGAGACCACTAAAGTCAGATGTGGAAGCATCAGTGCCGGAAGCTGGTAGCAGAGTGATTTACCAGAGCCTGTTGGAAAGATAGCGGCGGCACTTTGTCCGGCTAATACAGAGCTGATGACCTCCTTTTGTCCTGAACGAAGGGAGTCAAAGCCAAAATAGTGCTGTAGATGCTGTTCGATGTCCATAGATAAGCTCCTTATGTCAAACGCCCATTATAGAGGAGATCTTTTAAAGAGGCCTGTTTTATGACAATACCTAGATGACCGTTGGTGACATGAGCACACTGATATTCTATATGACCTGGTAGGGTCTGCTTACAATGTTTTCTTTCGTCATACTATTGACATCATGATAGGAACTTGCTACCATACAAACCGACTGATCAGTCAGGAGGTAGCCATGGGGACAAAACGTGAGAAGATCCTTGAGACGGCGATGCGTCTTTTCATCGAGAACGGTATCCAGGGAACGGCGACAGCACTTATCGCTAAAGAAGCTGGAGTCGCTACAGGAACACTTTTTCATCATTTTCCTAGCAAAGAGGACCTCGTCCATGATCTATATGATTCGATCTTCATCTCTTTGACAGATCATCAGAAAGAACATTTTGATGTCGAGGCTGATGTCTATGACAGACTTCGTCAGATATGGACATTGGACATACAGTGGGGGATGGCACACGAGGAGTATGCACATTTCCTTGAGCGCTACTCTTTCCATCATTACATGAGTGCATCAGCTATTGAGAACGCACATCGGTATTTTGATCACTGTATTCAGACATTTCAGGCGGCCATCGATCAAAAGTTATTTAAATCTGATGACATGCAGTACATCAAAGAACATTTTGTCTGGAACATACGGATGCACATCATCTACTTCATCGAGAATCCCGATCGATGTACGGTAGAGAACATAGACAAGACATTTGATATCTATATGAATGGGATGATCGATGCATAAGATCATCGCTATCACGCAAACAAGAAGAAAAGGAAATATATTGAAAAGACTCTTCCCCCTATTACTACTTATCACTTTACCAATGCTATTCGCAGCAGAGAAGGGCAAAGCGCCTAGACCTTCGCTCGTAGTCACGGTACCAGTGACGAAAGGGATCATCAACCCACTGCAGACCTATGTCGGTACTCTCTATTATGATAAGCAGAGTCAGATCGCCTCAGAGTTTGAAGGGGTGGTCAGTTCACTTACCTTTCGAGAGGGACAAAAAGTGAAGAAGGGTGACGTCCTAGTTCGTCTGGACAGCAAAGTACTGCAGGCAAACATCGATGCAAAAGCATCTGGACTCAAAGCTCTGAAAGCGGACTTGACACGCCAAGAACGCGATCTGGACCGTTCTAAAGCACTGCTGGAACGCAATAGTATCTCACAAAGTAACTATGATCAGGTCTTTTACGGTACAGAAGCGTTGCGTGCGCAGGCAGCAGCGATGAAAAGTGAACTTAAAGCCATGCAGATCCAGCTCAAGAAAAATAGCATAATAGCACCCTATACGGCTGTTGTAGCTACTAGAGATGTCGAAGTCGGTGAATGGGTCGGAAAAGGTGCCACAGTCGCAACACTGGTCGCTACAGACAGTATTGAAGCACGATTGAACATCCCTGCACGTCTTATCGATGTCTTGCGTAGTGATAGAGAACTTGCCGCGACTATCGAAGGACGCGACGTACAGGTCACGCTTAAGAGTATCATCCCGGTCGCTGATGCAGTGACCCGTACCTTCCCGGTCGAGCTTGATGTACCTAAAAAGATGGGTCTTATCGAAGGGATGCGGATCGAAGTGAAAGTACCGACGCTTAAGAAGCAGGAGTCACTGCTTGTACCTCGTGACGCCGTCATCAAGCGTTTTGGACAGACTATCGTCTTTACGGCTATTGATGGTAAAGCGGTCATGATGCCTGTAAAGGTCATCGGTTTCAAGACCAACATGGCTGCGATATCGAGTGCTGATCTCACTACCCAGATGCGGGTGATCACAAAAGGCAACGAACGGGTCTTCCCGAACATGCCTGTCGTGGAAAAGGGTAACTGATGAACATCATCGACCTCTCCATCAAAAAACCGGTCAGCGTCGTCGTCGGTGTTGTCCTTATCTTGATGTTCGGGTTTCTTGCGCTCTCCAATCTACCTTATATGCTGACACCAAACGTTGTTCAGCCTGAGATCGGTGTCACGACTGTCTGGCCGGGTGCTACGCCGAGCGAAGTAGAACGTGACATCATCGATAAACAAGAAGAGATGCTTAAATCCACACCAGACCTCATAGCCTATGAAGCTACTGCGTCTGATAACATGGCTCAAGTCACGCTTACCTTTGAGGTAGGTACGGACATGAACAAAGCCCTGCTTGAAGTCTCTAACAAACTCAACCAGGTCGATGACTATCCGGATAATGTCGAAAAACCGATCATTGCGTCTGCGGGAGCAAACGCCTCTCCAGTCATCTGGATGGGATTCGTCGCCAGCGAGGGTAATGATAAAGACATTGACACCTATATGACTTTTCTTGATAACGATATCAAAGAGGAGTTTGAGCGTGTCAAAGGGGTCGCGAGTATCTTCATCCCTGGTGGTACGGAAGAGGAGATGCATATCAAACTCTTTCCGGAGCGTCTGGCTTCATATGGTCTGACGATCGATCAGGTCGCAGCCATGGTCCAGGCTGAGAACCGTGATACTGCAGCGGGAACGGTCGATATTGACCGTCGTACTTATCGTGTCAGGACGATGGCTCGTTTCACATCAGTCGAACAACTTGAACAGATGGTCCTCTTTCACGATGGTACACGAACGGTCAGGCTCTCGGATGTAGCTTCTGTCGAGAAAGGCTACGAGAAGGTCAAGGCTAATATCCTTACTGCGACTAAAAAAGGTATCTCTAAAGCACTTATCTATGGTGTTCGTGTAGAGCCTTCGGCAAATGTGGTAGATACGACTAACCGTGTGGAAGCGGTCGTCAAACGACTTAATGCGGAGGTCCTGCCTGCACACCAGATAGAGCTTGAGTGGTATTATGACCAGCGAGGTTACATCGAGGGTGCAATAGCTTTGGTACAGCAGAACATCGCTGTCGGAGGACTGCTTGCTGTCATCGTCTTGATGCTTTTCCTGCGTTCTCTGTCATCGACGACTGTCGTCGCACTGGCTATTCCGGTAAGTATCGTAGCGACGTTCATCGTCTTGAACATGATGGATAGAAGTCTAAATACGATCTCACTTGCGGGGATATCGTTTGCGGTAGGGATGCTGCTTGACAGTGCCATCGTCGTACTGGAGAACATCGACCGGCATCGTAAGATGGGTAAACGCTTTTTTGAAGCTGCTCATGATGGTGCGATGGAGGTGTGGGGAGCACTGATCGCTTCGGCATTGACGACGATCGCTGTCTTCTTGCCGGTCATCTTTTTAGATTCAGAAGCAGGACAACTCTTTAAGGACATCGCGATCGCAGTCACTGCGGCCATCACGTTCTCACTCTTTGTCTCGATATCGGTCATACCGATGCTTTGGACACAGATCATGCACTACACCTCAAAAGAGCATGCTCTGAGTGATGAGGAACTTGCGAAAAGTCATGAGCATGAGAGTCTGCTGGTCTCTATCGGAGGCAAGGTCAATGGGTTCTTCATGGGAGTCGTCAACTGGAGTCTGAGACGTCGTCTCAATCAGTTCATCACCATCACACTCATGGGCGCAGCCTCGGTCATCACTATCTGGTTGCTGTTCCCGAAGATGGAGTATCTGCCGCAAGGTAACCAGAACCTGGTACTTAACATCCTGATCGCTCCTCCGGGTCTCTCAGAAGATGAGTCCAAAGGGATGGGTTATGATCTTTATGAGCATATGAAGCCGCACTACCCAGCTGAAGAAGAGGGCGGTATCCCGCCGATAAAGCATACTTTCTTCGTGGCTTCGGGTGATTTTATCATCCAGGGTATGGTCTCTCAGGTCGAGCAGCGTGCAGCGGAATATATCCCGTTCATGATGCCTGCAGTCAACAGTTTTCCAGGTGTCTTTGGTCTTTCTCTGCAGCGGGGTGTCTTTGAACAGGGCGTTGGTGAGGGAAGAAACATAGATATCGATATCAGTGGTGAGGATGTCGAAGCACTGGCAAACATAGGCGGTATGCTTTTTGGGACCATCTCTCAGAAAGTCCCGGGTGCTCAGATCCGTCCGGTACCTTCTATTGAGGTCCTTTTCCCAGAAGCACAGCTTATTCCCGACCGCAGTGCATTGGCCTCAGTCGGTCTTAACAGTGCTAGTTTTGGGTTCGCAGCAGATGTCTTGATGGATGGACGTAAGATCAGCGAGTATGTCGAAGAGGGAAAGAAGTCGATCGACCTTATCTTACGTTCACATGATGAGATCATCGATTCACCTGAAGCGCTCTTTATGACTCAGATCGCGACACCGACAGCTGGTCTGGTGCCGATGTCTGAGCTTGCTATGCTGCAGCATACTACGGGTATCACCAAGATCCGTCATGTCGGTGGTAAACGTACCATAACTTTGCAGGTCACACCTCCGATGACGATGACACTTGAAGAAGCAGTCGAGACGCTTGAAGAGGGCATCTTATCTGGTATGCGTCAACAGGGGATGTTCAAAGGAGCGGATGTGAAGCTTGCAGGTAAAGCAGATAAACTGGCAGAGACTGTCGATTCTATGAAGTGGAACCTGCTCTTTGCACTAGCTATTATCTACCTGCTGATGAGTGCACTGTTTGGAAACTTCATCTATCCATTAGTCATCATGTTCACAGTCCCGATGGCGACAGCTGGAGGCTTCATAGGTCTTGAGATGACTAATATGTTCATCTCCCCGCAGCCTTTGGATATTCTGACGATGTTAGGGTTTATTATCCTGATCGGTATCGTCGTGAATAATGCGATCTTGATCGTGCATCAATCACTGAACAATGTTCGTTTTAACGGCATGGAGAGTAAAGAGGCCATCTTGGAAGCGACGCAAAGCCGTCTACGACCGATCTTCATGAGTTCGATGACCTCGATCTTTGGCATGCTACCACTGGTACTTGTCCCTGGTCCCGGATCTGAGTTCTATCGAGGCCTTGGTTCGGTCATCACTGGTGGCCTGGCATTTTCGATGTTCTTCACGATCTTTGTGACACCGGCGCTGATGTATTTTGCGATCAGTATGGAAAAACTGCATAAAAAAGAGGAGTCTGAGACATGAGAGTCTTTCCCCTACTATTGATCACAACGGTCTCGCTCTGGTCATTGACCATCGATGCGGCCATCGAGCGTGCGATGGCACATTCACCAAGTATCCATAAGGCGCAAAGTGAGGTGCGTTATGCTCAAAGCGGCGAACTTGAAGCCGAAGCAGGTTATCACCCAACGCTAGATGCTGGGTTTAACTGGCAGGATGTCGATAAGACGACGGGCTTTAGTTACAGTCCCGCATACTATTATGATCTGACAGCGAAATATAATCTATTTAGAGGTTTTGCAGACAAGGCCAGGATAGAGGCCCGGAGCATGGAGACAGAAGCACAGCGTCTCCTGCTTACCGCGCAAAGATCAGACCTGAGACTGCAGGTCATCAATGCCTATACTATCTATCTAAAAGCAGAGAAGACGCTAAAGACACAAAAGGATGAGTTGAGCTCTTTGACACGATCGTATGATGATACGAAGAGCCGTTACGAACAGGGTATGATCGCAAAGAACGAGCTACTGTTGATCGATGTTCAGCGCTTACGAGCTGAACAGGCACTCTTTACGGCAAAAAGTAACCTTGCAAGGTCACGAGAGAACCTTGGCCGCTACATCGGTGTCGTCTTGGAGCCTACTGAGGTCATCGAGGACTTTCAAGCTGATGCTGTCATCTCCGAAGAGCTTGATGTATTGCTCAAGAAGACCTATGCCAATCGCAGTGAACTGCAGGCACTTTACCGGCTGCGCGATGCATTAGGGGCAGAACGTGAGGTCGTCACCGGGACTTATTATCCAAAAGTAGACCTGCAGGCGGACTATACCATCAACGACGAGGAACGCAATTTTGGCACCAGTGTCATCCAGCATAAAGAGCTGTTCCATACGATGGTCAATGTCTCGTGGAATCTCTATAATGGTCGTGCCAATGAAGCACAGCGCAGTGCTATCTTAGAGAAGATGAGTGGACAGGATGCTGAGATTGCCTCTATGAAGTTAGATCTACGTTATCAGCTTAGAGATGCTTATGAGGCTTACCGGGTCTCCGAAAGTGCGAAGAACGTCGCTGCACGTGCAAAAGAGAGTGCAGAAGAGAACTATCGTATTACTTCAGACAGATATGAGTATGGACAGGTAGACACCTTGAACCTGCTTACTGCGCAATCAGATCTGACCGCTGCTCATAACGCTTATAACAACGCTTATTATGATCTCTACACAGCGGCAAAAGCTGTAGAACGGATCAGTGGTGAGTAGAAAGTCTACGATCGTCTGCCTGAGGAGGTGTTGAGAAGGCCAGGATGATCACTATTGTTCAGAACAGACTGTTTTAGTCGATATAATTGAACAATACATCTTTTGCATGGTCTCACTATTTTCTGAAAGGTCCCTATGCTCGCTAAGAACCTCAAAGTCTCTGCACCTATCATCGCAGTCGACTTGACCGGACCACAACGTTTGGCCATCTTGATCGATATGCAAGAGTACTGTCTTGTGCGAGTCATCGATAGTATCACTCAAAAACCTTTACTTACTTGTAAGGTCGAGCATGAGACCAGCGGCAGTCTTTATCATATTGTCGATGAGTTTATCATCTCCTATGTACCAGTCCATCGTCACGTCGAGATCATTCGTCTTAAGAATGGTTTTGCAGAATATACGATCAGTATTGCAAGCGCACATGCTCATGCTGAGGTGGCTGTACTGACGATGGCAGATAATGGTTTCCATTATGCGACCGGGGACAGTTCCGGAAAGGTCAATGTCTGGAGTCCAAAACTCAAAGAGCCTCGCTACTCCTACAAAGTACATACAGCTAGTATCTCAGCGCTTGCTTTTGATGCATCCAACAGCATGTTACTCAGTGGAGCTGATGATGGCAGTGTCGCCATATATGACTTTGACAGTGATCTCTTGAGTGAACTTCCTTTGGAGCATGAGAGAGCGATCATACATCTGAGTTTTGTGCACAAGCAGGTGTTCTCGATCGACCGAAACGGTACTCTTACTCTTTTTGATCTCGAGAGCGAGACCATCTTACATCGATTAGAGCTGGATGTCCCTCTCAAGCAGGCTTGCATGGCGTATAAGCAAAGTTGTGTCATCGTGTTGAACGAAGAGGATGACCTGCTTTTGGTCAACCTTCACGCACTCGACCAGCCGCCGCTTATTATTGATTCAGCGGTCTCCGCTGCAAACTCACTGAGCTTTGATGATGAGAACGGCAAACTCATCGTCTCCACAACGGCAGGGCATCTGCTCTTCTATGATCTTGATGAAGACCGAAAAGTCGTCGCTTATGCACATATCCGGCATGATGCTGCAGGTATCAGCAAGGATTTTGTGTTCATGACTGTTGATGACAGTAAGATGGTCCGTACTATAGTCAAGAAGACCATCTTGCACAGTTTTGAGAACGCACAGGTCATCGAGGCAGTCGATGGTGCGGAAGCTTTGAACAAAGTCCATGAGATGAAGATAGACTGTATCTTACTTGATTGGAACATGCCAGAGTTCAACGGTGATGAGGTGTTGCGCTATATTCGTGCATTTAGAAAGTTCGACAATATAAAGATCATCATGGCTACGACCGAAGGCGACCGAACTAAGATCTTAAGTGCGATCAAGATGGGAGCAGACGGTTATATCGTAAAACCTTTCAATGCCGACTCACTGATAACCAGTGTCTCCAAATACCTCGATCCTAATGAATAAGAGTAAAAAACATGCAGACAATACAAGATGAGATGATCATTTATGGTTACGAAGGTGCGCTCGATGAACATCGAAACAAGATGTTGCTGAGTGCTATGCAGACACAGGCGAACCTGATCAAAGAGAAAGGTCTAAAAGGGATCTTGGTCTCTATGCAGCAGACGCAGTATGGCGAAGGTGAGGAGCGTATCTTAGAGCTGATCAGGGCACTTGACCGTAAAAGTCAGGTGATGAAGATTCCGATCTGTCTCATAGATTATACGGTACCTGCTTACCAGCTATTGAAACGACTTACTAAAGAGACCTGCGTAAAACTTTTCAAAAACAGCTCTTCGGCTAGACTCTTTCTTGATCCCAAAGGCTTTAAGGGACGTTTGAACATCCTGATATATGATCGCGATGTTCAAAACAGCCAGCAGCTTGCAGCAGAACTTTCCAAATATGGTTATACGGTCAAAGTCGCCATGAAGGCAGATGAGTTTAAGCGACTTGGTAGCGAGCAGCGTTATGATATGATCATCACACAAAGTGCACTTAATCAGGAGATCAAGCAAAAGAAAGGGACGTTGAGCCTCTCAAAGGAGTTGATCGTAAACCTGCCTGTCTTTATGGATACTGCTGTCGAGACACTGGTCACTTTTACCGGCTTGGAAGCACAAAAAAGTGCACATGCCATCAAGCGTTTTCAGACAGACCTTCCCAGCAGTATCATCTGTTCGGTGATGCGCTTCAAGGGGGACCTTCAAGGTTCGTTCGTCCTGGTCTTTCCCAGAGATATCGCAGCAATAGCTATCGAGTCACTACTGGGAGAGAAGGTAGAAGAGGATGATACAGCGACGATCATGGATGGAGTGGGAGAGTTTTGTAACATAATCACCGGTAGCACGAAGACGGCACTCGTAAGTAAAAATATCAAAGTCCTTTTCGATCTGCCTAAGAACTTCACCTCCCTGGAAGCTATACAGAAAGATGTTGGAGAGAACAGTGGCGTGTGGATAGACATGCAATTAGCTGATAGACCGTTCTATATGTTTATAACGGATTAGACTCCACAGGTATAAGTCAGATATCATGTGGATATGAGAAACGGAGATACCTGTATGCACGAAGTCGAGACCCTGGAACAGGAGAACACCCGGCTTCGTGAAGAGCTTGATGCGATGCGGTTACGTATAGGATGGCTTGAGAGCTCTTCAGATATCTATAGAGACTATTTCAAGAGAAGTCTTGACTGTATCGTAGTCAGCAGGCTTTCTGATGGATATCTTCTGGATGTCAATAGTCGATTCGAGGAGATGTCTGGTTATTCACGAGAGGAGCTGATAGGCAAGACGTCAGATAGTCTTAGTGCTTGGACAGACCCCGGTTCACGAAAAGCATTTGTAGAGACACTGAAGAGGCAAGGGCATGTCAAAGACTATGAGATGCCCTTCCGTACCAAAGATGGTAGAAGTGAACAAGCACTGGTCTCCTCGTTCCTCCATGAGGTCGATGGGGAACCCATTTTGATGACCTCTTCGGATATCATCACACGGGAAGTACGCCAGATACGCGATATCAACCTGTTTAATCAGATCTTTGAGTATTCCGGCGAACTTATCTTCATATCGGATCACGAGACTGGTAAGTTCATCTATGTCAACATGACTGCTTGTATGGAACTGGGTTTTTCATTTGAAGAGTTGTCGAAAAAAAGCGTGTTCGATATTAACACCAAGGTGTCAGACCTCGACGAGTGGAATGCGCTTATAAAAGAGCTACAAGGAGATGAAAGAACTCTTTTCGAATCTAGCTTCCGACATAAGGATGGATCTATCTTACCCGTTGAGGTCAATATACGTACCATGAGATACCGAGGGATAGACTATCGTATAGCTATGGCTCGGAACATCACAAAACGGAAGTCGGTAGAGGAGGCTCTGGAAGCTTCTGAAAGGAAGTATCGTACACTTGTAGAGGAGATTCCCGCGATCACCTATCGGACTACCTTGGATGAGAGCTATACCGTACGATATATCAGTCCACAGGTCGAATCGTTGCTAGAGTCATCGCTTGATGAATGGTATGGTGATCGTAGAGACTGGATAAAACATGTACATCCTGATGACAGAAGACGAGTGATGGAGGCTTTCAAGCATATACAGCATAGTAAAGAGTCGTCAGTGTTGGAGTACCGAATGCTGACACACACCGGTAAGACTCGCTGGTTTAGAGACGAGTCGAAGGTGCTTAAAGATGAAGAAGGCAGGGAAGAGTCTCTTCAGGGTGTGATGTATGATATCAGTGAGCAGAAGCTTCTCGAAGAAGTCTTACGGAAAAGGTCACGAGAGCAGGGTATCATCGCTTCATTGGGACAGTGCGTCCTGGAAGAGAGATCGACAGACCATATCTTCGAGTATGTTCTCAATGAGATATCACAAGTCCTGGCTATGGAGTTTACTAAGATCTTGGAGTGGATGCCGAAAGAGGGTTCTTTCTCTTTGCGTTCAGGAGTAGGATGGGGAAGTGAACAGATGGGGACGGTGACTGTCACAGGTTCTCAAGAGTCACAGGCTGGTTTCACGTTACGCTCGCAAGGGCCTGTCATCATCGAGGACTTTCAGCACGAAAAGCGTTTCACATCATCGAGACTTTTACGTGAGCATGATATTAGAAGTGGTATCAGCATCGCGATCAAGGGTTATGGAGACTCTATGTTTGGTATTCTAGGTGTGTATTCCACCAAGCCAAGAAGTTTTTCAGAAGATGATATTGATTTTATGGTCTCTATCGCTAACATACTTGGTATGGCTATAGAATACAAATATGAGCAGAAAAAGCTGAAATCCTCAAACAAGGAGTTGCATGAGCTCTCTGCGCATAGGCTTGTGGTCCGGGAAGATGAACGAAAGCATATAGCACGAGAGATCCATGATGAACTTGGACAATTGTTGACGGCCTTGAAGATCGATCTTACGATGCTCAAAAGAAAAAGACCTACGGGAGATCATTTAGTCCAAAAGAGTGATGCACTGATCAAGCTGACAGACCTGAGTATAAAGACTGTTAGACGGATCTCTCAGGATCTTAGGCCATTGATACTAGATGATCTTGGATTAAAGCCAGCTATGCAGTGGTTTGCTGAGAGATATCTAACAGCTGCGTCCATCAGGTATGTCCTGACTTTCGAGAACGAAGATGCGATCATTGATAAAGTCTTGGCTACGACACTGTTCCGTATCTATCAGGAG
Source organism: Sulfurimonadaceae bacterium (assembly GCA_016744575.1). Classification (GTDB taxonomy): domain Bacteria; phylum Campylobacterota; class Campylobacteria; order Campylobacterales; family Sulfurimonadaceae; genus BB26. Next base: position 13,715 of record JADGEC010000069.1, read on the forward strand.
ACACTGACAAACATAATCCGTCACTCTGATGCTTCGAATGTCGATACGCTCTTGATATGTACCGGTCCATCAGTGACGTTACAAATAGATGATGATGGTGTCGGGATCTCCGATCAGCAGATCACTGATGCAAATTCTTTTGGGATCAAAGGGATGCGAGAGCGGCTTCACCCCTGGAAGGGTAGTCTGCGTATCTATGAAAGAGAAGGTGGTGGGACCACAGTGATCGCCGCTATAGCGGATATGGTAAAGGAGTGAACGGATTGATAAAGATACTTATCGCAGATGATCATCTGATCTTACGGGCAGGCTTGAAGGCCATCATCTCAGAGATCGAAGATATCCAGGTCTTGGATGAAGCGTCTACAGGCAAAGAGGTACTTGAGAAGATCAGCTCAAACATATTTGATGTCATCTTATTGGATATCTCGATGCCTGATGGTAACGGGCTGGAGACGATCAGACAGATGAGAGGCGATGGGATCAAGACACCTGTCCTCATCTTGAGTATGCATTCAGAGGACCAGTACGCTTTACGGACGATAAAAGCCGGTGGAAATGGTTACATCACGAAAGAGAGTGCTCCTGAAGAGCTCATCGGTGCAATACGTGCTGTGGCTGTTGGGCGTAGGTATATTAGTGAGGACCTCGCGACACAGATGGCATTGGCACTTGATGAGAACGAAAAAGTAGCTCCGCATGAACGACTTGCCAGTAGGGAATATGAGGTGATGCTGTTGATCGCAAAAGGTGATTCCACGAAAGATATCGCAAAGTATCTCGGCCTTAGTCCTAAGACCATCTCGACCTATCGTAGTCGTATCTTTGAAAAGATGCAGATGAGCAAGAACGCGGAGCTCATCCGTTATGCTCTTATTAATCATCTCATAGATTAGTGCAAATCTCCTGATATTTATCGCTCTGATGAACTGACCTGTAGGCTCTTTGCCTACAAGATCGGTAGTTTATCCCACTATCCTTTTAGTTACTTTTTACATATAATCAATTATTTCATTCAAAGGTCACTGATCAGATATAAGGCATGCAGAGTATGAGTACATCACAAAAGATAAGTCCAGCTCATCGACAAGGGATATTCTCAGATGAAGATATCGGCTCGTTAACAGAGAGACTGCGACTTTTTACAGAGGTCTTTGAGCATACTGCAGAAGGTATCATGTTCACAGACCGTAAACAGAACATCCTTTCAGTGAACAGAGCTTTTACGATGGTGACTGGTTATGGGCTTGAGGAGATCCGTGGTAAAAGACCCTCTCTCTTGCAGTCAGGTTGGCATGATGCCGCGTTCTACAGGAGTATGTGGGATTCTATCTTAAGTGACGGCACTTGGGATGGAGAGGTCTGGAACCGTCGAAAGAATGGACAGATCTATCCACAATGGCTGACGATCATAGCTATCAAAGATACGACAGGGTCCATCCTCGAATATGCATCGATATTATCGGATATCAGTAGTCGTCAGCAGAAGAAAGAACATATGGAGTATTTGGCGCATTATGATACGCTGACCGATCTGCCCAACCGCTATTTTTTTGAGGAATATCTAAAAAAACATCTTTTCAAGGCGCAAAGAGATCAGGAAAAGTTCGCACTTTTGTTCATAGACCTTGATGAGTTCAAGGATGTCAATGACAACTATGGCCACCAACTTGGTGATCTGGTCTTGGAGAAAAGTGCACAAAGGCTGAAGAAGCTTTTGCGAAAAAGCGATATGCTTGCGCGTCTTGGAGGCGATGAGTTCACACTGCTATGTGAATGTCCTACGGCAGTCCATGACAGTCAGACCATCGCAGAAAAGATGATCGAAGAGCTCTCTCGACCGCTCTCGCTTCAGGGCTTTGAGATCCAGATAGGCTGTAGTATCGGTATCAGTATCTATCCGGATGATGGTGAGGATATCAAAACGCTGCTGGGAAATGCGGATATTGCAATGTACCGGGCCAAAGCTGATCCAAACAGCTCTCATAGATATTTTGCGACACATCTTGACAGGGAAGGGTGATGAGAGAGTTTCAGAAGTTGGCTTCATCGTTCTATGTCCTTTATGTCGAAGATGATGATGACTTTCGTGAGTATACGGCGGCATATCTCTCAAAGTTCTTTCAGAAGGTAGTCACGGCGGTCGATGGAGAAGAGGCGCTTATCAAATACCTGGATGACCCGTGTGATATTCTCATCACTGATATAAGCATGCCAAAGATGAACGGTATCGAGTTAGCCAGAGAGATCAGAAAGAAGAACCCAGATCAGGCAATATTGGTCACCTCGGGTCATACAGATGTCGAGTATTTCATCGACATGATCAAGTACAATATCAGTGGATACCTTATCAAACCTATCGATTTTGAGCAGATGAACGAGACATTGTATCAGGTCCTCCATAAGCTGTATACTATCAAAGAGAACGAGCGTTATAAGACACATCTCGAAGAGCTTGTCGAGGAGAAGACGCAGTACGAACATGAGCTGGAACAGGAGAAGATAGACAACTATGAGAAGACCTTGGTCTCTTTGGTAGAACTTATCGATGAGCGTGATAGTTATACCGGAGGTCACTCGCAACGTGTCGCGGACTACGCAAAGATGATCGCAGAAGAGCTAGATTACTCGGCGTATGAGTGTGATATGGTCTATCGTGCAGGGATCTTGCACGACATCGGTAAGATCGCAACACCGGATGCTGTCTTATTGAAGCCTGGAAAGTTAAGTAAGCTTGAGTTCCAACTCATCAAAGAACATGTCAATGTCGGTGCGGAGATGCTGATAAAGATCCCGATGTACCGTATCTTCTACCATATTATCATCTCTCATCATGAGCGATATGATGGATCAGGGTATCCATCGGGTCTCAAAGGTGATGATATTCCGCCGCTGGCAAGAGTGATGATGGTGGCTGATTCGTTTGATGCGATGACGACCAATCGTATTTATAAGGGGCGTAAAAGTGTCGAAAAGGCTATTGAGGAGCTAAAAGCGTTCTCAGCGATCCATTTTCATCCGGATGTGGTCGAAGCGGCTTCAAAAGCGTTGGCAGGTATCAAGATAAAACAGACCTCGCAGCTTCCTAAAAGTGCTATGGAGCAGGAGCGGTTTGCATACTACTATAAGGACCAGTTAGTCGATGTCTACAACAAGAACTATCTTGATGTAGTCCTGGCAAAAAACCTTTATGATAATGTCTACTTATGTATGAACATCTTCTTGTTGCGTGGATTCACTGCTTACAATGAACAGCGTAGCTGGCAGAGAGGCGATGAACTCTTAAGAGAGTTTTCGCAGTTTCTTAAAGAGACTTTTCCTTATGGATTGGTGTTTAGGATACATGGAGATGATTTTGTCGTCTTACATGAGGGACATCATGATACGGATGCAATGTTTTGGGAACGGCTTGAAGGACTGGATATGGGTGATATAACAGTCGAAAGTGAACATTTTCATGTACTTAATGATCAAATGTCCACGATGGATGCGATGGAGCGATTTTTGGAAGACAATAAACACCCCAGATCGAGCGTCATCAACCTCTCTGGGTAGATTCCTTTGCTGCTCTAAGTATCAATACGACACCGATGACCGCTGCGATGAACGAAGCGGCAAAGACTCCCAGTTTTGCTGCAGCGATGAGCTCTTCGTCGACAAAGGCAAGAGCGGTGATGAAGATAGACATGGTGAACCCGATCCCGGCAAGAAAACCGACAGCGATGACCTCACTCCAACTCAAGTCATCAGGCTTACGCAGGATGTTCATCTTAGTGGCTATGTAGGTAAAGCCGACAATACCGATAGGTTTTCCAATAAGCAGGCCGAAGATGATGCCCAGGACGACAGAGATATGCGCGGAGGCTGAACCAAGGTCTATTAAGACACCCGCATTTGAGAATGCGAACAGTGGCATGATGAAGAATGCTGAGAAGCTATGCAACTGGTGTTCGAGTTTGACCAGAGGGTTTTGGACTGTGTCATAGTTATAAGCGATGTCTTCGAGGGCGTCGATCTGATGATGGTTCAAGATAGGAATCTCGTCTATGTGTCTCTCAAAGGATTCCAGAGAGGCTTTTGAACTCTGGATGAACCCTAGTTCATCTGTCTTTGAGGTGATGGGGATGGCAAATGCCAGCAGTACGCCGGCTATTGTCGCATGGATACCGATGTCATGGATGAAGATCCACAGTAGTATACCCAGGACAAGGTACGGCCAAAGTGATTTGACTCCTTTGAAGTTCAGCAGCCAGATCAAAGCGTAGGTGATACCGGCATGAAGAAAATAGATCGCATGGATCTCATTGGTATAGACTGTAGCGACGACCAGAACAGCTCCCAAGTCATCGACAACGGCAAGGGCGACGAGGAAGAGTTTTAGTGACGGGCTCACTTTATTTCCAAGTAGCATCAAGATCCCAAGTGCAAAGGCGATATCGGTCGCCATCGGGATACCAAAACCGATGGGATCACCTGTGTTGAATACGATATAGACCAGTGCTGGGACTAACATCCCTCCTATGGCCGCGACGATGGGAAAAGAGGCTTTTGAGACCGAGGAGAGTTCGCCGATGAGCATCTCTCTTTTGATCTCCAGCCCGACCATCAGGAAGAAGAGTGCCATCAGTCCGTCATTGATCCAGTAGGTCAGTGTCATCGAGATCGCATTTCCGCCCAGTGTGATACCCAGTGGCATATGCCAGAGGTCATAATACTCTTGTGAGAGTGAGGAGTTTGCGACGATGACGGCAGCGATCGTAGCTATGAAAAGCAAGACTCCACTAAAGGATTCGTCTTTGACAAAATGCTGAAATGTCTTTAGTTGTTGTTGCATGGATAGGACCTTTCACGGGTAGTTATTATGTTAGTAATTGTATCACAGCTCACTAAGTGTTTGTGAGCTCATCGATGATGTACAGGGTTATTAGAGATGCCCTTAAGAGTGAAAGTCACTCTTTGTATTTGTCAGCAACGATGGACAAGAGTCCAGGCCTGTCGATAAAGTGCTCTATTCCTATTGAGTTGACGTATTGGACACCATCTTTCTCAAAGAGTTGATTGTTAAAGTCCAATAATTTATATCGTCCACTTTTACATACGATGTCGTTTTCGAATGTTTGCCACTCTTTACCCTGACCATGGATAAACTGTTTGAAGACACTCTTCATCTTTTCTCTGTCTTGAGCATCTATGAAAGTCTCGAACCAGTTCTTACCGATGACTTCTTCAGGCATATATTTTCCTTCAAAGAGATCACATTCAAATACGATTATAGTCGCTTCTTCATCCAGTATTACTTTTAAATGGGGAGTCATCATCGTTCCTTGTCTAAATATTATGACGTATCTTTTTCTCTTCTGTCAAGAGTGAAGTCAGAATGTTGATGACTTCCTGACTTGCTTTCTCAGCAGCATTAAAATAGGTCATGACGTTCTTGGACTCTTCCGTACAGGTTCCTTGCTGGACACATCGTACAGCTTTTTGGATGTTTTCATGAACGGCGTGATGCGGTGACTTCATCTTGGAGAAACTTGTACACTTACTGAACGTCTCCTGGCCAACACCGTCAAAATACCACTGACCAAGACGGCACTCCGTATCACTGGCAAAATCGGTATGGACCTCTTGGGTAAAGACGGTCTTGTAACCGTTGGCCTTA
>JADGEC010000186.1 GCA_016744575.1 Sulfurimonadaceae bacterium
ACTGTCAGCCTATCTTCGTCAGTGACGTCATAAGTTATCTGATTCATGCCTTGTTGACTCCTGAGTACTACGACAAGATCGCTGAGATCGGTAGCGATGAAGTCCTGCGCTACAGGGACATGGTCCAGAGCTATGCACAACATGTCCATAAGCGGAGGATGATGACACTCTCGCTTCCGTTTATGGATAGATTGCTGAGCCCAAAAGTGATCAGCTGGTTCGCATCACGGATGAGTGGTATGCCGTACCAATTGATCTATCTGCTAATAGAAGGCGTGCACTCCAATGCGATCATACATGATCACCCCATCAAAGACATCGACCCTGACATCTCCATAACACCTCTTCGCATAGAAGAGGCACTAAAGGTCGCTTCAAAACGAAGTGAAGAGGGCTTTATCAACAGCTTATGGTCGACTCCTTATGAACTTTCTGTTTTGAACAAAGAGAGAAAACGACAACTGTTCTTAGTAAACACCCAGGAGACTGACGGACTGATCTTTGATGAGTACCATACTGAGATCCCAGCAGAAAAGGTCGAGCAGATCTTTAAAAAGATCAAAGTGATAGGAGGAAAGAGTGGCTACTACTCTACCCCATGGTTCTGGAAAAGCAGAGGCTTTATTGACAAACTTCTAGGCGGCCCTGGGCTCAATCAATGGTCACGTAGATCAAGCAGCCTTCTGCGAGTCGGTGACCGCATCGACTTTTGGGTCGTCACCTGTTTTATAGATGAGCCCCATCAAAAGGTCCTGCGTCTTAAAGCCAATATGAAAGCTCCCGGTACAGCATGGCTGCAGTTCAGTATAGATCAGCCAAGAGGAAGTACAAAAGCACGACTGTCGATCCGTCCCTATTTTGACTCCTCAAGTATCTCTGGCTACCTCTATTGGTACAGCCTCTCTTTGATCCATAAGATCACGTTCAAACAGATGCTTGATAATATCTCCAAAGAGATAAGATAAGTCATGGTAATTTATAAGAGAAAGACCCATATTACGCCATCAATGGAATATATGAGATGATAATATACCTACCCTCTTCCTCTAGCAGTGGCGACAAAAGCTCTACACCCAGTAAACAAAGAGACGCCATTTTTCTCCATCCTACTGCTGCGAGGTGTCACTCTATGGCAGCATTGATAAAGGCAGTAGAAGATGAGAAGGAGAAGCTCGGTGCAGCACTTATCATAGAGTGTAAGTCATCTCCTCATGCAGGTACTGCTCAGCACGCTGATATCTGCATTGGTAGTGACCCTTTTCATACTCCTCTGGCGGTACTCTTTAGCGCAGTAAGACACTTTCGCAGTCGTGGCTATAAAGTGAAAGTCAATGAGCCGATCGTAGGGACCACTACCCCAAAGCAGTACTTTCGAACAGATCAAGATGTCTGTTCTATGAGGATCGAGATAGACCCGGCTCTTTTATATGATGACCCCGAAGCACTTCAGAGTACTATAAGTTCATGGCTTACGGGTTATTTGGAGAAGACCTGAGTTCACCTCAGAGTTTGATATTACCTGATATCAACGCTTCCGTGAACGCTGACCACGGCTTTTTGATCGAGTCGCATCACTTTTCTTTTTAGGTCCATGACTCTTTTTATAATTACTCTTACCCCTGTTCTGTCCAGAAGGTCTAGCCACTCTTTTACTTTTTGATTCGGGAGCAGGCACGGCCCACTCATCATGAGTCTCGACCTGGGGGATAGTGTGTTTGATAAGCTTCTCAATATCTTTGAGCAGTCCAAACTCCTCATGAGAGACCAGAGAAAGTGCAAGCCCTTCGTTACCCGCGCGACCAGTACGGCCAATACGATGGACATAGTCCTCTGCAACCTTGGGCAGATCGTAGTTCACGACATGAGGAAGCTTGTCGATATCCAGACCCCTTGCAGCGATATCTGTAGCCACCAAGACACGTACACGCCCCTCTTTAAAGCCCTCAAGAGCACGAGCTCTCGCTCCTTGCGTCTTATCACCATGGATAGTCTCCGTCTTAAGACCATCAAGTCTGAGCTGTTTGCTAAGCTCATCGGCACTTAGTTTAGTCGTCGTAAAGACCAGTACCTGTTCCCAACGTCTGGAACCGATGATGTAGGAGAGATGCGACTGTTTATGTTCCATGTTTACGAGATGGATTTCCTGTCTTACCTCATGGGGTGAGGTGTTACGTACAGCGACGTCTATCTGTACCGGCTTAGTAAGGATCCCACCAGCAAGTTTTCTGATATCCTGAGAGAAAGTAGCTGAGAAGAGCAGGTTCTGGCGCCGCTTACGGAGCAGTGAGACGATCTCGCGGACATCAGGGATAAAACCCATATCCAGCATCCGGTCCGCTTCATCAAGGACAAGGAACTCCACAGCAGAGAGGTCGGCATTTTTTTTCTTGACAAGATCAAGCAGTCGTCCCGGGGTAGCGATGATGATGTCTACTCCATCTCTGAGTTTAGTGATCTGAGGATTAAAGGAGGCACCGCCATAGATGACGACACTCTTCAACGGGAGATGTCTACCGTAGGTCTCGACACTCTTACCTACCTGAATAGCCAGTTCACGTGTAGGTGTCAGGACCAGTGCCCGTACACGTTTTTTCTCACCATGCTCTTTTGCTTCACTTAGACGTTGCAGCATCGGCAGGGTAAAGCCCGCTGTCTTACCTGTACCAGTCTGAGCACTGGCCAGAACATCTTTACCAGAGAGGATGACAGGGATCGCCTGCTTCTGGATGGCAGTGGGTTCTGTATAACCAGAATCTGAGATAGCTTGGAGCAGTTCGGTCGATAGACCTAGAGTATCGAATGACATGGGAGTAGTTCCTTGGTTAAATGGCTTAAGTATCTGTTCGAGGATGCGTTCGAAAGCTTGCAGGGTGCAGATAGAATATGGGCGAATTATAGCGAAATAGTTCTACCCATGTTAAAGATGTGTTTACAAGAGGTCTAAGCTCAATACGAAGTCGCAAGCTCCAAGGTCCAGTAAGTGACATACTTGGTGCCGCTTTGACGAGAACACGCTGCCCCGATCTCTTCAAGGGCTGGATGCATGATATTGGCACAATGACCTGGACTCGTAAGCCAACCTGCTACTGCTTCTTCAGAACTCTCTACTCCTGCGGAGATGTTCTCGGCACTGACATCCCACACATAATCGTTATTGATGAGCCTATCACCGGGTGTGGAGCCATCAGAACCAGTGTGACTGACGAAGTCATGCTCTGCCATATCGTCAGAATGGACTTTTGCAGCTTTTTCCAGTGTGATGTCCCAGATGATCGGTGACGCCGCTTCATACGTCTCGTCTCCACATCTTCTGGCTTCTGAGCGAGCAGCGTTCACCAGTCGAAGCATCTCATTGTTTATCTTATCTGCCGATTCGCAGCTGTAGCTCTCATTTAAAGTAGTTGTCAGTACATCAGAATCGCATGAACAGAATAGAAGTGCCACGGCTGCTGATAAAAAGTATTTCGATGTAATAGCGAGCTCCTTGTATTGACCGCATAGGTCCGATCTTCTGAGTCCTGATAATAACACATCCACCTACTCAATTAGGTCCAGATAAGATATCATCACTATGATAAATGGAAACAGAGCCGACATTTTGCTACTATTTCATCATGAACACACATGAGATAAAAAACCGATTTTTTATAGCCGCTTATGAAGCAGGTGCTGAACATACTCCTGTACCGACATGGGCCAGTCAGGAAGAGAACCCTGTAGACTTGGATGAGACGTGTGACACAACCGTACAACGCATCGAAGTCAACACTGTCCCGGGTGCCTTTCAACTTTTGGATGTGCTGACAAAAGATGAGTGTGACAGTCTCATAAAGACCACAGACAGCCTTGGTTATACCGAGGATGCTTCTGTCTCTCTTCCCAGAAGCGTACGCCATAATGAGAACTTTGTCTGGGTAGTCGATGATACGACCCATGAC
>JADGEC010000187.1 GCA_016744575.1 Sulfurimonadaceae bacterium
CTTCTCATCGACTGCCGGATCGCTGAGGTTTCCAAGTAGACTGACGACGGTATGGGTCTGATTATCTATCTGGAAACAGTCCCCGTCACTATAGTCTGCAAGCTCCTGTGGAGACATCTCGGCCCCGGCCGGATGACCATTTCGGATATCTGCAAGACTTCTATGGCCGTTTTTTACCTGGATATAGGCGACACTGTAACTCTCTGCTCGTCCTACGGTCTTGATGATCTTGGCACTTGGTGCTCCGCGTCTTCCCAGAAGTCGTTGGGCTATGACCAGATCACCCTCTTTGGCATCACCAAGATGCTCACTATCGATAAAGAGGTCACGGACAGAGACACCAAGTACTTGTAGATAAGCTGTACTATTTTGGACAGTAGCGATAGTGCCGGCACGGAATTTTGAGGGGAGTCTGTAGAGGTCACCTTCATGTACGACGATCTTTTCCTTGAGCCACTGCTCTATAAGCGGTAGCTCTTTTTCGGCGACGTCTTGTCTATGAAGGCCTAATGTAAGACGTATTAGCAGTGATCTCAATGGTCGCGATCACCCTTCTTTGATAGTGTTGAGGGCTTTTTCAAAACCCTCCATATCGAAGCCGTACTCAGTGACAAGCTCTTTAGAAGCGGCTTCACTTGCCTCATCTATGATACCGTTGATCGGGACAGCCGTTCGGACCACATGCATGACTTTTGCTGCAGTAGCGTTCTCTTCGGGTGCTTTCTCAGGTGATGATGCGTAACGGATGGTGTCTATCAGCGCAGGTTCAAAACGCCAGTGTTCAAAGATGTTCGCACTGACCTCAGGAGTATCACAGTCGCACATCGCACGTTCTGCTGCCTCGACGGTGTCTGACTCGGCGACTTTAGCTTTAAACTCCTCGACGCGATCCTCTGAGATGAAATACTGTGCGATCAGGACTTTACCTATCTCAACAAGAAAAGCTGCTGGTGATAGTGTTCCTGCGAGTTTAGGGTCTTTGCGTAGATACCAGGCAGTGACAAGGGCATGCTGATATTTCGAAAGGTTGGAGAACTGTGAATTGCTTATGCCGTAAGGGTGAAGGTTCAGTGTGAAACTTTTCTTTACGATACTGGCAAGTGCAAAACCACGTACAGTACCCATACCGAAGAGACCGACGGCTTGTGAGATGGCATTGATCTCACGACTGAAACCGTAAAGTGGTGAGTTGGCTGCTTTGAGGATATCAGCAGTCAGTAGTGGGTCCTTCTCCAAGATCTTGACCATGTCATTAAAGGTACTGTCGGGATCTTGATAGACCGTTTCGATCTGCATGGCAGTCTCTGGAAGTGGAGGGAGCTGTTTTATCTGTTTCAGCATTGCATCAGTCATTCTTAAACCTCTTCTTTGATAATGCTACAATTATAAGTCAAGGTATGTAAATCGTGACTGAATAGAGAGCCAAATGAGATATTTTGTTATTTTGGGTGTTCTGATGTCGATTTTAATGGTGAATAGTCAGGCTAAGTCCAAAACTATCACACAATGAGACGATCTTGCAGATAGAGTGGCTTAAATGGCACAGGCAGGAAAAGATGCTTATCCAAGTTAGCACTTTTTCATTAGAAAAGTGGGCTAATCACCGCTTTTTATTCTATTGAAAAAGACAATATGCTAGAATTTTCGCTACAACATGAAAAAGGACCACTAAATATGATGAAACGTGATGCAATGCTTAATCAACTTGGCTACAGCCCAAATGATGGCCTTTTGGCACAACTGGATAGGATCATTGGAAATACTGGAGGTTTTGATAAGATCGAGAAACACATCTTCGACCTGAACACTGCTTTGAAAGTCGATGCCTCTTTTGTAGCGATGTCCAACTCAAATGATTATTTTAAGATCAAACTTGAGGCACCAAGCCCTGAACGTAATGATGAGGCCAGAGACAAAGTGCAGCATTTCGCAGACAAATATAAGGTAGATCTGCAGAAAGTCGACGGGAAAGAGACCTATTATATACTTGGTTTTGCCAAATAGGTGACAGTCGAACCGATGACTCCTGAGGGGTACGATCTTCTACTTCAGGAGTTTAAATTTCTTAAGGATGATGAGAAACCTCGAGTAAATAGAGAAAAACAGGTAGCAGCGGAGCAGGGTGACCGTTCGGAAAACGCTGAGTACCATGCCGCAAAAGAGAAGCTCCGTCACATCGATAAACGACTCTTCTATCTCAACTCTATTATTGAAAGAGCGCAGATCATCGACCCCTCTGGACTTGATGGTGAACGGGTGCATTTTGGCTCTACCATCACACTTATTGACCTTGCTAGTGAGGATGAAGAGCGTTACTCGATCTGTGGTGTCCTGGAAAGTGAACCAGAACATGGCCTGATCTCCATCCACGCTCCGCTTGCCCGGGCGATGCTGGGAAAGAGAGAGGGCGATGAGTTCATACTCAGACTGCCCAATGGAAAGAAGGAGTATGAGATCGAGTCGATCGAATATATCTCAATATTCTCACTGAAAAAAAATATTCGTTCCCAAAAAGATTTTGGATTCAAGTAGTCTTATACCTCTCTTCGCTATAATCACCTCTTTTAATTTCCGGATCACACTATCAAAGATAGTCACTATAGTGCTGTCATACATAGCGTGGCTCGAAACTAACCCCGCAAGGAAATGCAGTGAACCAGCCCTTAGAGAACATCGATGAACTACTAAGTCAGCATAAACTATCCCAATTAGATTATCATCACATCAAAGAGATCCTCGACCGTGAGCCAAACCTTGTCGAATTAGGTATATTTTCAGCGATGTGGTCGGAACACTGTAGCTACAAATCATCTAAAAAACACCTTTCAGGTTTTCCTACAAAAGCACCATGGGTCATCCAGGGTCCGGGTGAGAACGCGGGTGTCATCGACATTGGTGGTGGTTATGCGGCTGTCTTTAAGATGGAGAGCCATAATCACCCTTCGTTCATCGAACCTTATCAGGGTGCGGCTACGGGTGTAGGCGGGATCATGCGTGATATCTTTACCATGGGCGCACGTCCCATAGCTAACTTAAACGCACTTCGTTTTGGTAATGTCATGAATGACGACCAGATCAGTGCGCATCAACGTTATCTAGTACGTGGTGTCGTTGAGGGCATCGGCGATTATGGTAACTGCATGGGTGTACCTACTATCGGTGGTGAGACAAGTTTTGACGAGTGTTATAACGGCAACATCCTTGTCAACGCATTTACGCTTGGATTGGCAAAAAGTGATGAGATCTTCTACGGTAAAGCAGAAGGTATTGGAAACCCGGTCATCTATGTCGGCTCGAAGACAGGACGCGATGGTCTTGGCGGTGCGGTGATGAGTTCAGACTCGTTTACCGAGGAGTCCAAAAGCCTTCGCCCTACCGTGCAGGTAGGTGACCCTTTTACAGAGAAACTACTGCTTGAAGCCTGTTTAGAGCTTTTTAAGACAGACCATGTCATCGGTATCCAGGATATGGGTGCTGCGGGCCTTACTTCGAGTGCATTTGAGATGGCGGGACGTTCGGGCTCGGGGATGATCATGAACCTTGATGCGGTCCCTGCGCGAGAAGAGGGGATGACTCCGTATGATTTTATGCTTTCTGAATCTCAAGAACGTATGCTGATCTGTGCAAAACAGGGCTCCGAAGAGGCGATCATCGAGATCTTTGAGAAGTGGGACCTTTCAGCTGCCGTTATCGGGGAAGTCACGGCAACTGGGAATATGGAGCTCTTCTGGCATGGTGATAAAGTCGCTGATGTCCCGGTAGACCCGGTCTCTGAAGAGGCACCGATCTTAGACCGTCCTGTAAAACGACCTGCTTATCTTGATGGTATCAAAGGTGTCACTATCGATGACTTTGATAAAGTCGAGAACCAAGCAGCATTTGAGAAGCTGATCGCTTCCATGGAAGTGGTCGATAAAGCCT
>JADGEC010000188.1 GCA_016744575.1 Sulfurimonadaceae bacterium
CTTGAAGTGGGATTCTATCATCTAGCCTCTTCAAACCCCTAAAGCACTATCTCTGATCTTCTGATTCTCAAAGATTGCACTTCGGATTTAAATTCGGGCTTTGTCTTACGCAGTGCGATGGAGATCGCCGGTTCAGCCAATAGGGCGTGTCAGCCCGACGCAAGACCAACATCTGCATCGCATCGATCGGACTCGATACATAGACAAGGTCAAGATCTTTTTTGGGATCGATACCTTGACGTTTAAGTAGCTGTTTGAAGACTATATCGGGCATATCCGCTCGAAAAGGGACGACGACTCGCTTACCTTTGTAGTCTTTCAGTGTCATCAGGTCCTTATCCCGGCTCATCATACCCAGGATGCCCCATACAGAGACATCGATCAGTTTAAGATCGACCCCTTTATTATGCAAGATAGCCGCAGTGTTCGTTGGTATAGCTACAAAATCCACATCTCCTTTGATCGCAATAGCGCGCAGTTCGTCCGGGTTCTTCCAGAGTCTGAACTCGACTTCATCGGCGATATCTTTCAATGCGCCTGTCTCTATCATATGAAGTAGTGGGTGAGAGACGGAAGCAAAAGGGCCGGCTACGACTAAGCGTTTTATCTTCTCATCGCTATACGCGGGAGAAAGACTCAGTAATACAAGAGAGAAGAGAGTAAAGATTCGTTTTAACATTGTGTTTTCCTTATCCATAAGAACATTTGATATGAGAATGATATCAATAATGATATTAATAATCATTGACAATAATCAATAAGCAGCAATACGCTCTCTTCTTTTAAATATTCTTGATACTGATTCTCATTATAATAATAAATTAAGCTAAGATAGTAGACAATACTGATATCAATTATCAAAAAGGATCTCGGATGCAACATACTTGGGAATTTGACACTGTCAATAAAGCAATGGCCTTGACCGGCCTTGGATATTAGGAGCCCTCATGTCTATATTGATCATAGGCGGGGATAAGGTAGAAAGACTGGAGAGTCTGTTAAAGACTCTCGGAGCGACCAAGACCGAACATTGGGACGGTCGAAGTAAAACGGTCACTGATAAGCCTATCCCTACCGATACAGACGGCATCATCATGCTGAGCGATCTTCTGCAGCAAAACTCTATGAGCTATTTCAAGGGTGCTGCCAAAAAAGAGGATATCCCCGTGATGTATGTACGTCGTGGGACTAGAAACGTAGCCACAAAATTCGTCAAGATGACGGAGGTGAGTCATGAACGATGGAAGAGTAAGTTCTTTAAGGAGGACAAATATGTTTGAGATCGAAAACAAACTGGCGGTCAAGAAGATCACCGGACGACCGTGTTAAGGAGGATGCATGCGTAAGATAGGGTTCTCACCATACAAAAAACGGACAAAAGAGGTCTTACCTAAGACCTATAAGGTCGGTGAACGAGAACAACAGCGGAAGATGTTCTTCACACTGATCAATGATTCACTTCCAAAAGAGGCACGTATCAGCTTGAAGAACACTCAGCTGTTTCAACATGATCTGCTTACTATATTCACTGATAAGGTCCAGTCGTTCTTTCAGCTCTATCGACTTCGACCTGAGAGGTCACAGTCTGTAAGACGTATCTATACCCAAGAGTCACAGCTCTTCGACCAGTTTTTCAAACAATGTCATGATGCCAAAGCTCAGTTCATGACCAAAAGTCTGTTCTTTGACCAGGAGTTCAAGATGCAAGAGAGATACAAGCACCCTGCTGCTGAACTGATACGACAGTTCTTCAATGGGAAGGATGTAGAGATGATGCTAGACCTTGACTCACTTTTCAGACAGACAGTGTATCGCCGTATCAAGAAAGAGGCAGGTAAGAGAGTGACACTTGACACACCCTATATCCATATCGATCAGCATGGTACTCGTACGCGACTACATCCTCGCTGGAAACATGTCGACCCCAAGGACCTTGGAAAACGTGATGGCGATATCGGAGAAGGGTTCACACAACTAAAGGAAGAAGAGATCGACCAGTGTTATCTGGTCTATCCCAAGACAGATACCTTTAAACGTCACATAACAGTCGAGGACGGGACATCTGAACGACTCAAGATGATCCCATATTCATTCACGTTCTGTAATAGAGAAGGAAGATGATGCAAGAGATAGGACTGTTTTACGCCAGCTCGACTGGTAACACAGAGAGGATAGCTAAAGCGCTTCAAGAGAAGATGCGGTCTGTAAAGATCGACTTACATGATGTAAGTGACTGCGATGCAGAGAAGATGAAAGGATACGACTACCTGATACTTGGTGTCTCCACATGGGGTGAAGGTGACCTACAAGATGACTGGAAGGATTACCTGCCGGAACTAGAAAAAGTAGACTTTACTGACAAGACTGTGGCACTCTTTGGTCTTGGTGACCAGGAGGAGTATTGCAATAATTTCCTTGATGGCATGGGGACATTATATGACAAAGTCGTCGAAGGTGGGGCGACTGTGATAGGCAGCTGGCCAACTGATGATTATGACTACGACGAATCGACTGCTATCAGAGATGATGAGTTTGTCGGACTTGCGCTTGATGAGGATAATCAAGACGAGCTCAGTGACAAACGTCTCTCGACCTGGGTCGAACTGATCAGTCCATATCTTTTAAAGGAGGTGACGTAGGAAAAAAGCACTACAGAAGATGTCTTGTCCAGATGCCAGAGAGCAGCCAAGTAGATCACGAGATGGACTCATCCCTTTCAGCCTCCTAAGCCAAGGTATGACCCTAGACATAGCGATCTAGACAAATAGACTGTTATCGATGCTCTCAGTAAGACAATGGACATCAAAGACACAAAGCATTTTTATTCTCCCTTCCGGGTCCGCCCGGGTCCTAAATAGAAGAGACATCATGTTGTTCGGCATGGCAGCATGATGTCTTTTGTGTTTACATAAAAAAAGGACTTTAGAGACTAACTGTCAAAGGTCAAATGATCAAAAAAAGGATACGGATGAAGACCCTACCAGATATCGATCTAGCTGCCAATATCGAGACGTTCATCAGCAGGAGACAGACTATCATGAGGAAGAAGAGAGTATGAAACGGATCGCGAACATACCTACTTTGTGATCGACAGGCTTGAGGATGGCTACGATTGGTATGACTTTGAAGTCGCAGACCTCAGTCATGACTATGTGACGGATGTGTTGGATATCCCAGAAGAGTATATCGAGACCATAGAGGTCCTGCCTTCAGAGAAACTCGAGCTCACACTTGTCCATGCGGCTAGTATGACTCAAGAAGACTGGTATCACTCTCTTTTACCTTATGCGTCATAAAGCCAAAGGAAAGAGTGATGAGTCAAGAGAGAATATTTACGTTTTATGATGAACATCTACGGCAGATCGGCGTAATGCCTGATGCTTCCTTGGAACATGGACTGACAGATGCTACCTTTCACAAGGCCATCCATAAAGGTTATAATAAAAGTCTTATCCGGCTATGGCTACTGGGAAGGGATAGGACCAGATAACAGTGATAAGCAGGCCAAACACACCTTTCGGTGATGTCTGGATCGATGAAGCATGTCAAGGCCCACTTATCATGAACACTATACTATTCTCAGAGTAAGGCAAGCCAGGTATTATCATACCTGATTGGCCAGCTTTCCTACCTCCTGATCGATGACAAAGAGACCGCGTCCGTCCGTACCGATGATATCTATCTTATCAAGGATGTTCTTAAAAAGTC
This sequence comes from Sulfurimonadaceae bacterium, assembly GCA_016744575.1. GTDB lineage: Bacteria > Campylobacterota > Campylobacteria > Campylobacterales > Sulfurimonadaceae > BB26. Next base: position 3,709 of record JADGEC010000188.1, read on the forward strand.
TCTCCTCTTCGTGCTGTTCTGAGACATACCATTGCAGAAAATTGAACGTTGAAAAATCTTTCTCTTCCAATGCAGACTCGACCAGGCCATTGATCGCCCCAGTGATCGCTTTCTCATGTTCTAACGTCAACGCAAACACATTGCGAATAGACTCAAAAGACTCCAC
>JADGEC010000070.1 GCA_016744575.1 Sulfurimonadaceae bacterium
GACCTCATCCTACCCAAACTGGTCCTCGTCTATTCACATAAAGACCATAAGATCACCCTGATCAGTACGATGGCAGAGATGGCAGAGCAGTTTGAAAGTGTAGAGACACATCTGAAGTCACCTTATGACTACACTGCACTCAAAACAATGCAAGATGACAAAGGCGGTGAGTTCTCTTTTAGCAAAGAGCAGTTCTTTAAGATGGTCGCCGACTCCAAAGAGATGGTAAAAAGCGGTGATGTCTTCCAAATACTTATGACCAATCGCTACACCAGAAACGCTAAAGTCGACCCTTTGAGCTTCTATCGTATCTTACGTACGAAAAACCCCTCTCCTTATATGTTTTTGATGGAGTACGAAGACTTTAGTATCGTCGGCAGTTCACCTGAGGTGATGATCCGTCTAAACGAAGGCGAACTGCTGCTACGACCGATAGCAGGGACAAGACGGCGCGGAGCGACAAAAGAACTTGACAAGGAGATGGAGGAGGAGCTACTCTCTGATCCTAAAGAGTTAGCAGAGCACCTGATGCTCATCGACCTTGGCCGCAATGATGTGGGCCGAGTAGCCAAGACAGGTTCTGTCAAAGTCCAGGACATGATGCATATCGAGCGCTACTCACATGTCATGCACATCGTCACTGATGTCGTCGCTGAGCTTCGTGAGGACAAAGATATGTTTGACCTCTTTGCCGCGACCTTCACCGCAGGGACGATGACAGGAGCACCAAAGATCAGGGCGATGGAACTTATCGCTGAGTATGAAGGGATTAAACGCGGTTTCTATAGCGGGGCTATTGGCTATTTTGGATTTGATGGAAATATGGACACTGCCATCACGATCCGTACCTCCCTGGTCACACCCGACAGCGTCATCTTGCAAGCCGGAGCCGGCATCGTCGCAGACTCACAGCCTGAACTCGAATACCTTGAAGTCCATAATAAACTGGGTGCTCTGATGAGTTCACTCGATGATCTTAAGATGTGACGACCCGGTTCGCCACATCTAACATCCTTGACAACATATGACACTACTCTGACCCTATCTTCAATTCACACGTAACTTTTTGACCAAAAGCTGACCAAATGTCGTGAATAAGTACTACTTTATTACCAAATACCACGTTTGTGACATTATTTGTGATTTTCTTTCCCTATAATCCTTACATCTTTGCATCAAAAACGTAAAAAGACTTTCACATAGCGTATATGAGTCATACTTTTGACTATGCGCTACCAAGATCGACTCTTTTGGCATTTGCAATTGTAAGATCCTGATAGACATGATCAGGGCTTACAAAAGATCAAATAGCTAAAGGATATGATCTATGCATAGACTCTTTCAGACCTCCATAGAGACAGCCGACATCCTCTTCATCGTGCTTGATGAGCGTGGTAGCATCCGTCAGTTCAATCGCTTTGCCAGTGAGCTTACCGGTTATACAGCTGATGAAGTAGACGGAGAGAACTGGTTTGACCTCTTTGTCCCTCAAGATAAACGTGCTGACATGAGACTACTCTTCTCAAATATCTTCGAAAAAAGCACTAACGACTGGGGTACCGAGAACCTCATCATAGATAAAGATGCCTCTTCTCATCTGATCCGCTGGAACAACACCCTCTTTACAGACAACTCGACCGGAGAGAGATCTCTTATCAGTATCGGTGAAGATATCACTGCCTTAAGTGATGCTCTCCATAGAGCAAAACAAGATGAACGTCGCTACAGGACACTAGTAGATAACTTACCACACTATATCTTTCACAAAGACCCTGACTCAAACTATCTCTCTTGTAATGCAAGCTACGCCAATGATCTGGGAAAAAGCCCCGAAGAGGTAGTCGGGACCAATGACCTTGAATATTTTCCTTATGAACATGCCACTAAATATCGTAAGGATGATGCTCGTATCATAAATGAGAAGCGACGTGTCGATATGACGGAGACCTATATCGAACACAGTACAGGAGAACGCTTGACAGTCAAGACGGTCAAGACACCTATCTATGACGATAATGGTGACTCTGAAGGTCTGATCGGGATCTTTTGGGATATCACAGAAGAGGTGGAGTCCAAGCGCCAGCTAGAAGAGACCCGGGAGATCCTCGCTCATGCCGAGAGTGTCATGCACACCGGTTCATGGAAACTTGATATCAAACGTGACCAGTTGGTCTGGAGTGATGAGACCTATAAGATCTTGGAGATAGATAAAGTGGACTTCACCCCCTCTTATGAAGCTTTCCTTGCCATCATCCACCCCGATGACTATGATGCCGTAAACCTGGCTTATCAAGACTCACTTATAAGCAAAGAACCTTATGAGATCGAGCACCGTATCATCATGAAAGATGGTAGGGTAAAGAGCGTGCTCGAACAGTGTCACACTAGCTTTAGTGATAAAGGGGAGCCTCTAGTCTCGATCGGTACGATGCAGGACATCACGGAGAAAAAGCAAGTCGACCTGAAGATAATCAAACAAGCTGCCCTGCTACGTTCTGTCATCGATGCCACTCCAGATCTCATCTACTACAAAGACTATAATGAATATGATGGCATCTATATGGGATGTAATCAAGCTTTTGAAGCCCTTATAGACTGTGATGAGAATGAGCTTATTGGCCAAAATGATATCGAGATGTTCGGCACCGATCTTGGAACGTTTTATCGGGCAAGAGATAAAGAGATGCTTGCAAGCGGTGAGACTAAGATCGATGAGGAGTGGGTCATCTACCCTGACGGCCGACGTATACTGCTACAGACCATACGGACACCACTGATCGGACTTGATGACACCATACGCGGTCTCATCGGAGTCAGCCGTGATATCACTGCACGATGGGAAGCTGAACAGCAAATACGAAGGCAGAGTGAGACGCTTCAGTATCAGGCGCAGCATGATGAGCTTACCGGGCTGCCAAACCGTGCCTTGTTGAACGATCGGCTTGATAAAGCCATCGCCAAGGCTAACCGTAGCGGTGGGCAATTTGCCGTACTCTTTATCGATCTTGACCAGTTCAAGCAGATCAACGACTCTTTTGGTCATGCCAAAGGGGATATGGTCTTAAAAGATGTTGCGTTACGCCTGAACAGACTCATCAGAGAAGAGGACACGCTCTCACGTCTTGGCGGCGATGAGTTTGTCATCATCATAGAACAGTTACATAGATTGCGGCATGCTTCTGTCATGGCAGAGAAGATCATTCTGGCGCTACGAGAACCTATTAGTGATAGACAGAACGATCTCTATCTCACCTCAAGTATTGGTATCAGTACCTTTCCTCAAGATGGCCGAAATAGCCAAGACCTCATGAAGAACGCTGATGCAGCGATGTATAAGGCTAAAGAACAGGGACGAAACAACTACCAGTTCTACAGTGCTGAGATGACAAAGATCGCTTATGAACGTGTCATGATGGAGTCTGATCTCAGACGAGCACTTAAAAAGCATGAGCTTAGACTCTTTTATCAACCCAAGATAGACCTTACCCACAACCGAATAGAAGGTCTGGAAGTCCTACTGCGCTGGCAGCATCCTCGTCATGGTCTGATCTTGCCAGCTGCATTCATCCCTATTGCTGAAGAGAGTGGCCTGATCATCGAGTTAGGTGAGTATGTCCTCAAGCAGGCTATCATACAGCTTAAGATCTGGCAGGACACTGCTATCGATGTAGGACATATAGCTATAAATATCTCTACCAAACAGCTTCAACAAGCAGATTTCTTTGAACGTTTCATCATGATCATCGAAGAACATGATTGTAAGCCTGAGAGTATCTGGCTGGAGATCACTGAGGACTATATAACTCAAGACCCTGATCACCATATACCGGTACTAAAAAAGTTCATCGACTATGGGGTAAAGATCGCTATAGATGACTTTGGCAGTCACTACAGTTCACTAAGTTTTTTAAGACAACTGCCGATCGATCAACTAAAGCTTAGTCAGACCTTTATCCATGATATCGAGGATGATCTCTCGATGACCAAAGCGATAATAGCCATGGCAAACAGTCTACGAGTCGATGTCATCGCCAAAGGTGTCGAGACCGATGAGCAGTCTCAGTCTCTCAAAGACCAGGGATGTAAAGAGGTCCAGGGCTTTCTCTACGGTAGACCGGCAAACGCACTGGCTACCGAAAAGTTGATCAGTAGCCAGGCGTATGCATAACAGCTAGTGCGATAATATCTACTACAAAGAAAAAAACAGCTAGAATCCTCATCAAAAAGAGCCACACATGAGACTTTTTGCTATTTTCGGCGATCCTGTCGCCCACTCACGCTCCCCATTGATGCACAATCACGTTTTTAGATCTCTGGACTATGATGCCTGTTATACCCGTGTACATCTGAAAGATGGCGCACGTCTTAAAGAGACGTTCTATAAGCTTGGGCTCAGTGGTGCCAATGTCACGGTGCCCCATAAAGAGGCGGCCTTTGAGGCCTGTGATGAGATCCGAGGTTTTGCCAAAAAGGTCGGTGTCGTGAACACACTGATAGATGAGGACGGCAAGCTGATCGGCTACAACACCGATGCGGATGGTTTTATGTTTGCCATCGAGCCCTTTGGAGAGATAAAGCATGTACTGATCATCGGTGCCGGAGGGACCGCAAAGGCACTTGCTTCCAGATTTCAAGAAGATGGGATCGATACGACAGTCCTAAATCGCAGTGAAAATCGACTGAGCTATTTCAAAGAGAGGTCTTTTCAGACTCATACCTGGGAAAACATGCCAGAACAGGCTTTTGACCTTATTGTCAATACGACCTCAGCAGGGCTTGAAAGTGATGAGCTCCCAGCACCGGAAACACTCCTTAGAACACTACTGCAAAAGTGCCACTTTGCCGCTGATGCCATCTACGGTAAAGTGACCCCTTTCCTTCGACTCGCATCAGAGTTGGATCTCGCCTATAAAGATGGGTCAGACATGCTACTTGGACAGGGTGTGCTTGCCAATGAGCTTTTCACACAGCAGAACTACTCACGTGAAGCGATCAAAGGGCCTATGCAGAAGACTTTTGAGTTTTAGTCTACTAACTCTTTAGACCTGTAAACACACTCCCAAGTGGGACGTGAGAAGTAAAGAAGTCTATTAGATCTTCACCCGGTCTTCCATAGCACGGGCAAGGGAAAGCATGTCGATGTTCTCCAGACTGACTCCAGTCGGGACACCCTGTGCAATACGCGTGAACTTGATGTGGTACTTAAAGAGCTTATCTTCTACGAACATGATCACCGCATCATTGGCGATCGAGGGTGTAAGAGCAAATATCACCTCCTCTATCCCACTCTCTACCATTGCTTTAAGATGTGCGATGTCCTCCTCATCAAGCGCAGTCAATACAAAATAGCGACCATCAAAAAGGCCGTTCTCTTCAAACGTCAGAATATCTTTAGCGTTCTCGACGATACACAGAAGTTGATGATCGCGACTCTCATCTGCACAGATATAGCAAAGTTCATCCTCACTCATCCCACCACAGGAGTGGCATTTTTTCAGTGAACCCAGGGCATTCTCAATGGCATGCGCGATCTTCAGCGCGGTAAAGTTGTCGTTCATCACCATATGGTACGCTAGACGAGTAGCTGATTTTTGACCAATAGTAGGTAGCTCTTGCAGTGCATCGACAAGTCTATTAAATTTTTCCAGGTTGTGTCTCATGGACGGATTTTAGCAAAAAACATTTTAGTGAGCACTGGTATTATGATATTTATAGATGGCATAAGTATTTTTTGCTTTTAAGTCGATTTTTTGTATTACAGCTGTCAGTTTTTTGGACGATACGACTATTCATTACTTTTAGATCGTTTTTTTTTATTACTGGTCGTATAGACGATAGTGGGGACAAGGGCTAAAGCCCAGTGCATGTGGAGCACTAAATGCGAAATCGTCACAGCTGCGTTTATCGCTTCGCTCTAAAACTGGCAACTGTCCCGCACTTTGATGCCATTGTCCTTGTTTTTCAAGCATCATCCAATTTCCTACTTACAAATTATTAGTACAACATCATCTTTCGCTTTAGCCAACTAACTACATACATAGGTATTAATATGGCAAGTCACAACTATCCAAAGCCTTAGAAACCACTACACTGCTTCTAAAAACAAACGCACACGGAGTAACGGTAACGAGTTTTTCTTTGCTTCTTTCTTTTTGCCGGGAACAAAAAGAAAGAAGAGGAAAACGTCTAAAAGCCTAAGCCTCCGGTAAGTTCTAACACCTCAGATAGAAATCGGCTTGCTATCTTGGCAGTAAGATCCAGAGTTCAAGTGGTTCTTGCATCTTTCCCGCTTTGTTCTCTGCTTCCAGACCGTATCCCCAGAACATATCGGCTCTTATCTCACCTTTGATAGCCCCGCCGGTGTCTTGTGCAAAGACCATCTTCTCTATAGGGCTATGATCGACGGGGTCCTGCGTCTTCATAAACAGCATAGACCCCAGCGGTATATAACGTCTATCTACAGCGATGGAACGCTCTGGTGTCAGTTCCAGTCCAAGCGAACCTGTTGCAGACTGTCTGCGCTCTTGAAAGAAGACGCGGCTCGGATTGGCGTTTAGGACCTCATCGACTCGTGAAGGATTTGCGTGAAGCCAAGCACGAATACTTTGTAAGGAGACTTTATCACGAGCTATCTCCCCTTTATCTATCAGGTACTTACCTATCGATCGGTAAGGGTGGCCATTTTGATTTGCATAACCGACAAAGATAGTCTCACCATCATCAAGTTCTATACGCCCGGATCCCTGCACTTCAAGAAAGAAGAGTGAGAGTTCATCATCCACCCAGCATAAAGCAGTAGCATCACTATCTGCCATCTTCTCTCGGGCAGCATAAGGGAGTAAGGTATTACCCTTAAGTCGTCCACGAAGCCTGAGGCCTTTTAGTTTAGGATAGATACTATCTAGCTTGACGGTGATGAGATCATCAGGTACCGCATAGAGCGGGTACCTATAGCGTTCACTCTTTTGCAGACTTCCCAAAAGTAGCGGCTCATAATAACCTGTTATCAGCCCACTCTGCTTACCTTCTGATGTAGAGATCTTATACGGTCGTAATGAGCGTTCAAAGAACGCCCTGGCATCATCCACCTTCCCTACTTCATCACACAACTCGCCATAAAGCTGTTTTGTCCGTCCCGAGACACAACTCTTCTCGAAGATAGGCAGCAGTGCATCAAAATCCTCTTCTCCCCATCTGTTTAACTGCTCATACTCAAAGGGCAGTAGATAAGTCTGCGGAAGCTTTTCATGAAGGATCTGCGGTTTAGTCGCACATCCGGCAAACATAAAAAAGAGGATCGTGACTAAGACTGAAGAGCTCATACTCATCGTCGTGACTCCAAGAGTACTCTCATCTGTTCATCCTAATAGTTTCTTTTTTTGACTATAACTAAAAATATCGACAACTGTACTTAATTTATTATAGATCTTTGGTCTAAAACGGTATAATTCGGAAATTTTTTTTAGGATACCTTTTGGAAGAGCTTAGTTATTACGAAATATTAGAAGTCGCTCAGGGCGCAGACAAGATCACTATCAAAAAGGCTTATCGTAAGATGGCCAAACAGTATCATCCTGACCGTAATCCTGATGATCAAGAAGCCGAACATAAGTTCAAACTTTGTAACGAAGCCTATCAGGTACTAAGTGACGAGCAGAAACGCTCTGTCTATGACCGTTACGGTAAAGAGGGTCTTCAAGGCGCTGGCGGCGGTGGTGGCCGAGGCGGCTTTAGTGGTTTTGACGACCTGGGCAGTATCTTTGAAGAGATGTTCGGTGGTGGCGGAAGCCAGGGTGGAAGACGCTCTCGTGCAGATAGTGACAAATATGCACTCGACCTCGGTGTAGAGATGACCATCAGCTTCAAAGAGGCTGTCTTTGGCATAGAGAAAGATGTAGACTTTCGTTTTAAAGATGCCTGTAATACCTGTAAGGGCACTGGTGCCAAAAATGGGAAACTTACGACCTGTGGCCAATGTGGTGGTAAAGGTCAGGTCTATGTCCGTCAAGGCTTCATGACCTTCTCACAGACATGTCCCGTCTGTCATGGTGAGGGTATGAGTGCTAAAGAGAAGTGTTCTGACTGTCATGGTGATGGTTTCACCCAGGAGAAAGAGAGCGTCAAGATCAAGGTGCCTGCCGGGATCGACTCGGAGAACAGACTTCGTGTATCTGGTAAAGGAAACGTCGGAAAAAATGGCCATCGCGGTGATCTTTACGTCACTTTCCAAGTACAGGCAGATGAGCATTTCATCAGAAACGGTAATGATATCTATCTTGAAGTACCGGTCTTCTTTACTCAGGCAGCACTTGGTGAGACTATCAGTATCCCTTCACTCACGGGTGAACTTGAACTCGAACTCGACATCGGTACCAAAGACAAGCAGCAGTTCCATTTCAGAGATGAGGGTGTGAGTGATGTCCATGGTCATGGTAAAGGTGACCTTATCGCCCAAGTCAATCTTACCTATCCAAAAAAGATAGATGATGAGCAGAAGGCACTTCTTGAGAAGCTCCAAAACTCATTCGGTATAGAGTCAAAACCACATGAGAGTATGTTTGAGTCCGTCTTTGACGAGGTAAAGGGTTGGTTTAAATAGAGAGTATGTTCTAAGAGGACGTCGTCAAGCGTTCACCCTCATCTTCTCCTTCGACCTGCGTTCACAGACGCCATAAAAGAGAGGCTTTCCAGCCACTGCTCTTCTACACTTGATATGTGATATTAATTTACTTAGAAAATAAAGGTATAATATCAGCGAATTTAACATATAGGATGTACTAATGTCAGCAGCCATCTATCCCGATATCTTCGATGAACTAAAAGCGCAAGTACGTGAGGCCGGTCTTTTAGAGCGCGTGCCCATCCGTGGTTCGATCGAGATGGCAGCTGTCATCATCTCCTTTATCATCGTCTACAGTACCCTTTCCATGTGGAACCCTATCTTGCTTGGACTGGTCATGACGATGCTCTTCACCCGCGCGGTCTTTGTCTCTCATGACATCTTACATACGCAGTACTTTAAGAACAAAAAGCTCTCGTTCAAACTAAGTTACCCGTTCTCAGCCATCATCTTGAGTAACTCCTCCTCATGGTGGGACTTCAAACACAACGTCAATCATCATCACTTCTGTAACACCATCAGTAAAGATGAGGATATCATGGCACTTGATGGAGCCTTCACTCCAAACAACCGCGGTAACTCCCCTTTTATCAAAAAGTATAAACACATCATCTTCTGGGGTGCGATGTTCTTTATGTATCCGGCATTTATTGCCCAGTCCTATAACTTTGCACTAAAGGACAAGAACTATAGTGAGTTCTTCATGATGCTTCTGCACTGGCCGATCATCTGGGGTCCTATCTTCTACTTCTTGCCATTTGGTGATGCATTGATCACCTTTGTCACCTTGAACATCACACTCTCTGTCTGGCTGGCCTACGGTTTTATCACCAACCATCTGGGCTGTGAGGTCTTTACTGTCGAAGAGGTCGAGAACATGAGCTGGATGGAGCTACAGATGCGAACATCACGCTCACTTAAAGGCGGTAAGATCGTACACTGGTTCTATGGCGGACTAAACACCCAGATAGAGCATCACCTCTTCCCCAAAGCACCTCGTTTTAATCTCCTGAAAGTCCGGGATATGACTCGTGACTTTGCCAAGAAGCATAATATAGCCTACTTTGAGACGACTCCTATTGAGGCGTATGTCCAGATCAATCAGGCACTTAAAGTATACTGACACTTTCGTACACCGTGACTTTTCAACTATCTATGCACTGCCTTTGAAAGCGGTGCACTGCAAAGGGATACCCGTCCATGAGCGATATACAAGAGTCTGACCATACTTCACATAGACCTTTTCACCCTGCCCTCGGTCTAAAGAACAGCCATCTACAGACCCTCTTTTCCACTCTATTTAGAAAACAGAAAGAGCCTAAGATAGAGAAAGAGCGCTTTGAACTCAGTGATGGAGATTTTGTAGAGTGCTTCTGGCATCATAGACCTAAAGCGCATGAGCATACACCCATCGTAGTCCTTTTCCACGGCCTTGATGGTTCATTTCATTCACCCTATATACAAGGCGTCATGCACGCCTTGAGACAAAAGGGCTTTAACAGTGTCCTGATGCACTTTAGAGGATGCTCTGGTGAGCTCAACCGTATGCCAAGGTCATATCATAGCGGTGAGACCGGTGATGCAAAAGAGTGGCTAGAGAGTCTCGTCAAGCGATACCCAGGACATCCACTCTTTGCTGTTGGATACTCTCTGGGCGGGAACATGCTCTTAAAACTGCTTGGGGAGTTTGGAGAGTCTTCGCCATTGCGCGCAGCAGTCTCTGTCTCAGCACCGATGCAGCTAGAGGTCTCTGCCGACCAGATGGACCGAGGCTTCTCAAGGTTCTATCAATACATCCTGATGAAAGGTCTTAAACGGACACTGCTTGAGAAGTATCATCATCATGATATGCAGAGTTTGATAGATATAGATGAGACTCAAGTGCAAAAGCTGAGAAGTTTTTGGGAGTTTGATGATGTCTATACCGGACCGATCCATGGGTTTAGCGGTGCTAAGGAGTATTACGAGAGATCAAGTGCGAAACAGTATCTAAATAGCATCACTACCGACACACTCATCATCCATGCCCTGGATGACCCATTTATGACTCCGGAGATATTACCCCACAGTAGTGACATATCATCACATGTCACTATAGAGACTTCAGAATCCGGAGGACATATCGGATTTATAGGGGGAAGCATCATAAAGCCAGACTACTGGCTGGATGAACGCATCGTCAGCTTCTTCAGAAGTCATCTTCTGACTAAGGCTTAAATACCTTCGACTCTTAGAAGCTTGGTCTTACCTACCATCAGCTCTACCGTCATCATGACTCTTTTAAAGACACTCTCCTGTCGATACTCAAGGTTGTGTCTGGCACAGATATCTTTGACGATTGGCTGCATCTTCTGATACTGACTCAACGGAAGGTTTGGAAAGAGATGATGCTCTACCTGATAGTTCAACCAGCCATGCGCAAAATCGATCATATCTGAGCCGGTGTTATAGTTGACACTACCCATGATCTGTCTCAGGTAGAACTCTCCCTGACTCTTATGCGGTGCATCGAACTGATAGATGTCTTCTGCCGAATGGTTTGGTACGATGACCATAAAGGAGTGAAGATTCGCTATGAACTCCGCTATCAAGGTGATGATAAAGGCATTGAACACCGCTTCGCCACCCAGTGGTAAGAAGAGAAGCGGGATCAGGATGAACTTCACACTTACATAAGGTAAAAAATAATTTTTCCACAGCTCTTTTCCATTCTCTGTAAATGGTGTGTACTCAAACTTCATGACCTCAGGTTCTTTGACTTTTCGACGTTTTTTGTTTTCCAGAATACGCAAAGTGTTTGGAGCATAGTAAGTAAACTTCCAGGTAGCCGCCAGAAGATAGACAAATATGTACTTGGTCCACATAGGGATGTTCATCTTCGTAAACTCTTCCATATTTGCTTCGACATTATCGGGGTCATCATGCTCACCCAGGTGATAGTGATGCATGATGTTATGCTCAAACGCCCATGCGTCCGGTTTGATCCAGTCCAGCCAGTCGATGTATCTTCGGTTCCCTTTTGCAAAACCAGCTTTTGTGTACTTAAACGGTATGCCCGGGACCTTGTCGTAGGCACCATGAAGAATAGGATGTGCCACATTTGCCCATCTCGATACATTCCCGACACCTATCAAGGTCGCAGCGATAAGTGCCATAGACCAGAAAGTAATAGTGCTCATACCGGCCCCTGAGGCTTCCAGTATACTGACTAATACGATGAGGAAATAACCAAATAACGTTGCCGTCCGACCACATCGTTCAAGCTTTAACAGATGCTGGAAATCCTCCTTAGTCGGTGCCCCTATGGTCTCTTTTATCGCATCAATATCTTCTTGTAGCTGGACTTTATCGATATCCTCATATCTTGCATACGCATGCGTCACATCATTCCTTTTTTCATAGACCAATCATTTACTGATATTAAACAGTCTTATCTATTTTTTTTGTTGGAATTATACATGATGAAACGTTAGGGTAAGGTTGATATGGGTCAATACTAACAGATAAAAAAGAGACTGAACAAATAAGGCTATGGATACAGAAGATACTTTGAACGGATTCTCTTAAACTCACTGATATCTGCTTTCCAGTCACTGCGAATGAGTTCCTCACTTTTACCTTCAAGTATCTGACGTCGAAGCCTATCACTTCCAGCAAGTCGATCAAAAAAATCGTTTTTCAAAAAGAAGCTCTTTTTATCAGGATAGTTTTTAAAAGCATCGAGAAGGTATTTAAGATCAAGCTTCTTTGAGGCTCGGACCAGCTCCACATCTACATCACTAAGGTCCACTCCATAACATACTTCTCCCTGATGTTTAGGGTACTTCGCACCCTCTTGTGGTACGGGGATGAAGAAGAAGCTCTCATCACTGTACTTAGGTGCCCCATAGAGTTGGAACTGTTTTTTCGTTCCTCGTCCAACTGAGATGTGCGTGCCCTCAAGGAGTCCAAGTGAAGGGTAAAGAGCTATAGAGAGATCATTGGGAAGGTTTGGTGAAGGTCTGATGGGAAGATGGTAGAGATCACCATGACTATAACCTTGTAATGCGACTACGTGAAGCTCAGCTCTCTTCCCAGCATCTAACCAGGACTCTCCATTGATCATGAGCGCATATTCACCAATGGTCATCCCATAAAATACTGGAACCGGATGCATCCCTACAAAGGAGCTGAACTTAGGCCTTAAAAGCGGGCCGTCTATGCGATCTCCATTAGGATTTGGACGATCTAGTACGATGAGTGGAAGGTCGTTCTCTGCTGCAGCTTCCATGACAAAGTGAAGTGTCGAAAGATAGGTATAGAAACGGACCCCGACATCCTGAATATCAAAGATGATGACATCAACACCTTCGAGATCCTTTTTTGTCGGCTTTTTATGTTCACCATAGAGAGAGACTATCGAAAGAGCATTTTTGAGATCTACGCTATCTTTTACCTTCTCTCCCGCATCTGCGGATCCATGAAGACCATGTTCAGGTGCAAAGACAGTCTTGATAGATACTCTCTTCTCCAGAAGTAGGTCCACGAGATGTCGGTCATCGACCATAGAGGAGTGATTGACTACCAGTGCGACCGATCTACCATGCAGTAGAGGAAGGTATGCTTTCAGATCCTGAGCACCCGTTTTGATCTCGGCCGCAGAAGCTGTCAGTAGCATACAAAAGATAATGACGACAGTCGATCTCTTCATAGTGTTCTTTATCTCACTGACATATCCGGCTACAGAACATCCGGATGATAGAGTCTGACGTGCTTAGTTATCCCGAACTATATTATGGCAATTAAAACAGGCATGCTCGATGTAGGTATAGGCTCTTTGCGCCTCTTCTCTTCGGATCTTCTCTGATCTTTGATGCTTATTGGCGATAGAATCCTGGATGATCTGAACATTATGAGCAATGACTTTTGCACTATTGACCGCTTCTTTTGCTTTATGTTCCTTACCCTTTGGAAGCATAGCAGCAAACTTTTCCTGATTTCCCAGTAGATCGTTCGCATCTTTCGCAAAACGTTCGATAGCATCTGCGACACCCGCTTCATTACTGGTCATAAAACCCTGCTGTACCTCATTGAGTTCAGCATTTAGCATCATCATGTTGCTTCTTAGATCAAATGCTGATAGAGAGCTAGTCGATAACGCCAGTGCGATCAGACCCGCAAGTACTGTTTTCTGTTTCATCATCATATCCTTAAATTTCACTTAGTAATCGATGGTATAGAAAAACATTTTAAAAAAGTATAAAATAAGCAAATAATATATACTTATATCTCAGAACAGACATTTATACCCATCATCTTCCCCAGATCATCCCTCAAGTAGTACTTTGACACCTGCTTAGATACTTGCCTGTGTAGTAGAAGAGCCATAACGATCGACGACCCTGCCCTCTCTATTTGTAAAGTGAGATATCCTTCCAATAGTCATCTTTGATCTCGAAGTCGTAGATGTGTATGGTAGTCTCATCGGTCCGTGCAATAGCTTCATAGGGAAATGTGAATGGGATTTTACAAGCGGTCTGACTTAATAGGAAGTGGATAAGCCAAGTCAAACACTCGACTCGGCTTGATCTATAGGCTTATCACCTAAAGGGTATTGTCTCTACAGTCTAACATCAACCCATATCATCATCGACCGTGACTTTACCGGTCAATTGACGCCACCATGTCGGAAACATCAATCCGAAGAAGATCAGCATCGTCATGATGATATTGGCATACCAGCCCATCGCGTCCATGTTCTCGATGTTGATAAACCCTGACTGATAGAGACCACCGATAAGCAGACCGGCCAGGATGAGAAAGACCACGATACCAAATGTCCCTAGTGCCTCTTGCAGCGCTTTGATGGCGATACCCCAGATAACGATCAACAGTACGATCAGAAACCAGACCAGAAGGTTTTTCATGTCCATACCCATCAGCGTATGTACGATGTCATATTGAAGCGGGTTCCAGGTCCCGAACACAAGAAAAAAGCTCAATGCTAACTTGATATACCATGCGACATTCTTCAAGATATTCCTTTTTGCACCGTTGAGCGATATGCTCTTATGATGGTGCTTTTTTTTGACTAATTGTACCACGATAACCTCAGATAAAGTAGGTAAACATAATAAGAGCATACAATTGTTAAAACGATAAGTGTTCTTTAAGTATTTCAGACTTTTTTACAGTTCTCATGTCGTCAAATATCATTTTCACCATATACTAGTGACAGTAAGCAATACTGCCATCCATCTGATACGCTACATCGATGAGATCTCTACGGACGACTCAATGTATAGCTATCGGTTCATCCATCAGCAACGGCTGGAAGATGGACATACTATTGGGAAAGACAGGGTACTCAAGTATATGCAAGTCATGGGGATACAGGCTATCTATCCTCGTAAGAGAAAGCTGACATCCATCAAAGTCCAAGAGCATAAGATCTATCCATATCTATTAGCACAATATCATAATGATAAGAAGCAGGTCAAAGTCTATGGACCTGATGAGGTATGGAGCGGAGATATTACTTATATACGGATGAACAGTGGATGTATTTGGCTGCCATCATTGACTGGCATTCCAAAGCGATACTGGCTTACAGAATATCCAATTCGATGGATGCGACTCTAGCTACTGATGTACTAAAAGAAGCATTGGCCAAATATCCAAGACCGAAAGTGTTTAACAGTGACCAAAGAAGCCAGTATACCTATCATGAACATAGACAGATACTCAAAGACCATGGCATCGAGATATCGATGAACGGTAAAGGCCGTTCTATTGACAACATAGCCATAGAGAAGTTCTTCAGGACACTCAAATATGGAGACATCTATATCAGACCCATAAAAGAAAAAAGAAACAGCCAAAGTATAGTTGAGACACCTGCTATCGCGATAGAGAGACCACTCATAGCCCCTTCCAACCGACCATATTCGAATGCCTTACCCGTGCCGATAGCATGTGCGCCTGTACCAAGAGAGACCCCTTTAGCGATAGGGTCGGTGATCTTGAACTGTTTAAATATCCAATCAGCGGTAATAGCACCAAAGGTCCCGGTGATGACAATAGAGACCACCGTAAGACCGACAAGGCCATCAAGCATCTCAGATGCCGAGATACCAATAGGTGTCGTTATAGATCGCGGTAAAAGGGACTTCATAAGTGTCATATCGATACCTGCCAGCAGTGAGAACAGATAGACCGAGACCAGAGCTGACAGAGAACCCAATACTACTCCCAGTAAGATCGCTAATGCATGCTGTCTGAGTCTGTCATGATGCTGATAGAGGGGTACCGCGAGCACGACTGTGATAGGACCCAGCATCTTCAGTATCAGGTCCCCGCCGATCTGATACTGCTCATAAGGGATGTTGGCGACTACAAGGACAGCGATGATGAGCAGCATACTAAAGAGCATGGGGTTAAATAGAGACCAGGAGCTCTTCATCTTGATAATAAGTCCAAGCGCAGCAGCCATGACTGTCAATCCCAGACCAAAGAATGGAGTCGCTAAAAAAGCCTCAATCACCGTCTCTCCTTATGGACAAAATACTGCACAATATGGCCAGTCAAGACCATGACGACGATCGTCGAGAGAAGGATGATGCCGATGATCTGAAAATAAAGACCATCCATCAATGT
Organism: Sulfurimonadaceae bacterium; assembly: GCA_016744575.1. GTDB lineage: Bacteria > Campylobacterota > Campylobacteria > Campylobacterales > Sulfurimonadaceae > BB26. The sequence goes on from JADGEC010000070.1 coordinate 16,256, forward strand.
GTAGCTGACCATCACACTTACACCAGCAGGTATGAAAAAGAGTGGCATATGTCCCAAAAGCAGTGAAGAGATATAGCGTATATCGTCTACTTTTATCCATTTAAGATGCAAAGCAGCGAGCAGAAGAAGCATACCGATGACACTGCCGGGAAACTTGGTCTCAAGAAAATGAGCCAAGGCTTCGCCAAGTAGGTAGATACCTAAGATGATGGTGAGCTCTTTAAGTAGTGTCATCACGAGAGACAAGCCCGATCTTTTCCGCATGCTGTAAGTACCTTTAAGAGGTTTTGTAGATGCGATGATACCGTTTACGTACTAAGGACTGCTATTGATCTTGTGCAGCACTTTTCAAAGACAATGCTGTCAGCAGGATGAGTCACAAGAAGTGAGAATAGGGCTAATCTTCTCTATGTCTTTTTCCATTAAACTTGACCACCAACGACAATCTGAGTCTTTCATCTGTATCCAATACTAAAAACTCAAAACCTCCGACCACTTCCATTGTCTTTACTAAAGCTTTTATTTGTTGTATCTCTTGTTTTTTTTCTTGTTCTTCATTTTCATAATATTCGATCGTAGAAGGGATCTTTCTTTCCATCGCAACGGTCAATTGATCAAAAAAAACAGTTGATATTGGGTTGTACATAAGTACCTTTCTTGAATGGTGATAAGAAATAGAAGTATACTAAAAATCAAGCTGGCGACTCACGACTTTTATAAAGTCTTAGAGGTCAGGAGATTCATATGATTCGCATCCTCTTAACGATCTTATTGATATAGGGCTGAGAGAGTCCGAGACACTGTGCTATCGCATGTTGGGAGTACCCTTTTTCATAGGCTTTTGATATCTTCTTGTCCCTGTCATCTCTATCTTTCACCTCTTTGAAGATACGCTCAAGTCTTTTAATACTCAACTTTTTCTCTTTGACAGAGGTGACGACGAGGTTCGAGGCTTTCCTCATCTCATCAAGTAGGTGCTCATCAGCTGCACTCTCAAAGAACTCCACTCTCTCTTTTACCTCTTTGATATCTTGAAATATGATGGACTCTTTCAGGCACCATATCGGTTCGACCTCTTCTATAAAAGAGCGATAAGAGCTATATGGATAGTCACCAAGTCTCTCCACTATCTTCGCTTTTACAGGATTGGTCTCTATGTAACTTATGAGACTGTACAGATAGGAGTCGTCTGTGACAAACCAGGACTTAAAACGTCCCTGCCAAAGGTGTCCGGAACGTTTGTATTTCTTATTGAAGTAGATGGCGTATGAGGCATTAAGATGTTTCATGAACCTGGAGAGGTTCTCCTGTGTCGTCTCTATGAGTAGATGATAGTGGTTACTCATCATCACATAAGCATGAGTCTTCACACCGTAAAGCTGACAGCCGCTGCAAAGCAGACTAAGGAACATCTCAAAGTCCTCATCATCCAAGAAGATGACACGCTGTTCTACTCCACGATTGACAATATGGTAGTATCCGACCATATCGATCCTTGGACGTCTTGGCATCTGCTCTCCTTCTATGATGAGTGAGTCTGTTGTATGGAGGTATTATTGCGTAGTCATAGGAATCACCTGCCCCCTATATCCTAATATTGATACTCATCATGTCATTATTACAACTATTTATTACTTCTATAACGTGGGTCTTGATAGTCATTTGGACTCATAGCTTTATAGGCTAATCCTCCCACAACAAGACTGATCACAATTATAATAAGCGAGTTTTTAACAATTTTGTTCAAGTGATTTCCTTTTTAGTAGTATTCGATCCCCGGGGTTTATTTTCAAAGTAGACTCAAAGTCCTCATCGTCCATGTAGACGACACGCTGCTCCAATCGGCGATATGGTAATACCCGACCATATCGACCCTTGGTCGTCTTGGCATCTTGTCCCATTTTTAGTGAATGAGACTGTCTATGAAGAGTATTATAGCACAGGAATAGGAATCACCTGACCCCTTTATCTCAAAGTCCTCATCATCCAAGAAGATGACACGCTGTTCTACTCCACGATTGACAATATGGTAGTATCCGACCATATCGATCCTTGGTCGTCTTGGCATCTGCTCTCCTTCTATGATGAGTGAGTCGGTTGTATGGAGGTATTATTGCGTAGTCATAGGAATCACCTGCCCCCTATATCCTAATATTGATACTCATCATGTCATTATTACAACTATTTATTACTTC
>JADGEC010000071.1 GCA_016744575.1 Sulfurimonadaceae bacterium
GACACTCATCACTTCCTTTGTCCTGATCACACTCTCTTCCTGCGGCGGTGGCAGCAGTAGCAGCGGTGGAGATGGTGTGGATGGTCAGCTTTCACTTGGCGGGTCACTCTTCTTTAAACAGGGTCTGACAGTCGATGGCGATACACTTGAGCCCAATAATGCCGTGATCGATAACAATGGCGCGAGTACTGCAAAGACACAGCCCATAGACTATCCGTCTACCGTAAGCGGTTTTCTCGGTGAGATCGGCGTTCAGAGCGATATCTATGATTTCTATAAGACCTCGATGCTCGCTGGTCAGGTAGTGACCCTTGTCATCGCGGACCCCAATAAACAAGACTTCGATCTCCTTCTTTATAATGAAGATCGGCAAAAGATCGATGACTCTGTCGGTACTGGAAACCTTGAGCAGGTCACGATCCCCTCTGACGGCACCTACTATATAGCTATCTATGGTTTCAGTGTCGAGAACCTTGGTGATAAGGGTGGTCTCTATACATTGACGACTGGTGAAGCCAACTCACTTTCGAGCAGTCATGCATATCAGAAGACACATCTTAGCAGCAGCGATGCGATGGTAGAGGACGAGGTACTCTTCAAAAGCCGAGCCTCTACAGCCAAAAGCTCCTCTTCCAGAATGGCTCTCTCCTCAAGGCTTAAGGGTGATGATGTCCACTCATTAAGAGAAGGTGCCACAGGTATCGTCCGGATGCAGCTACAAAAACGTACAGCACTTAGGACGACACAAGCAGTACAGACAAAAAAAGTCTTTCAGACTGACATCCCTGATGTGCTAAAGAAAGTAAAAGAACTTCGCCGAGACGATGATATCGACTTTGCCCAGCCCAACTACATCTTCAAGACGATGGTCGAACCCAATGACACCTACTATCCACTGCAGTGGCACTACCCTCAGATCGACCTTCCCCTTGCATGGGAGCTCACTACCGGTAGTGCTGATGTCATCGTTGCCGTGATCGATACCGGTGTTGTCCTTGCACATCCAGATATCAAAAACAAACTGGTAGCAGGATATGACTTTATCTCTAATAGCACCAATGCTGCAGATGGGGATGGCATCGACAGCGATCCTAATGACCCAGGTGATGGAGCCCATGCCGGTGAAAGCAGTTTTCACGGTACCCATGTCGCAGGGACCATAGCCGCACAGAGTAATAATAGCTTAGGTGTCGCCGGTGTGGCATGGGGTGCCAAGATCATGCCGATAAGAGCACTCGGGGTACAGGGCGGTAGCGACTATGATATTGGCCAGTCTATCCGTTTTGCCGCCGGTCTTTCTAATGACTCCGGTACACTTCCTGCGAAAAAAGCTGATATCATCAACATGAGTCTGGGCGGGTCAGGCATCTCTGAAGTGATGCAAAATGCGATTCTGGCCGCAAGAGAAGCCGGCGTCATCGTCGTCGCTGCAGCTGGTAACGAGAACGCTAATGCGAACAATGTCTCTCCAGCAGGACTTACTGGAGTCGTTACCGTCAGTGCAGTCGGTTACACTGCTCAAAAAGCCCCCTACTCTAACTATGGTACCAGTGTAGATGTCGCTGCTCCCGGTGGTAACACAGGTCAAGATGCCAACGGTGACGGTAATCCCGATGGTGTACTCAGTACCCTCGCTACTGATGACGACCAGTTCGTCTACCAGTTCTATCAGGGTACGTCGATGGCTGCACCCCACATTGCCGGTGTCGCAGCTTTGATGAAAAGTGCCTACCCGGCACTGACACCAAATGACTTTGACCTGCTCCTCGCAGGCTCACATCCATCAAGTACCAGAGCTATCACAACAGATATTGGTGTCTCCGGAAAAGACGATCTCTATGGACATGGTCTTATCAACGCATTGAACGCTGTAGAAGCAGCCAGGACTCTAGCCGGAAACCCTCAGGCAACTGAGCCACTACTTGCCCTTCAACCTGAAAGCCTTACTTTCAATACTGCCATCAGTAATGCAGAGATGACACTCTACAATATCGGAGGTGGGACACTCGATGTGACCAGCATAAGTGCGACTGAACCATGGGTCTCTATAGACGAGCGCACGGCAGGTTCACTGACCTATGATATCACCGTTGATCAAAGCGGCTTATCCACCGGTGTCTACCAGGCTGCCATCGAGATCGTCTCTAATGGTGGGGACAAGACGGTATCTGTAGTACTCTCTATCACTGATGAGGCTGTCTCACAGGGTGACATCGGTACGGTCCATGTCCTGCTGCTTGACCCTACAAGTTTTAATACCATAGTCAGTACCAAGACCTCCAGTCTCCAGAACTACACCTTCACACTCACTGGCGTCCCTGCCGGAGAGTATTACCTTGCGGCAGGAACAGATCTTAATGGTATCTATCCTATTCTCTCCTCCATCAGCATCATAGATATCCAAAGTAATACGAGTGGCTTTAAATTCAACGTCGAACCAATGCTCGCATTACCTTCTACATCATCAAGCAGCGATACAAATAGTACTAGGACCATACAGATAAGGAAGACCCCATGAGAACATCACTCTTCACACTTTTACTTCTGCTTACATTCAGCACGGGTTGCGCATCAAAGCAGCCTGTCACTGTGAGTGATCTGGCACGGAGTCAACAGTGCCAAAGCCCACATACACAGTATGATATCACTGTAGTCCAAGAACAGGATAGATGGGCTACTATCTTTTCACAGCAGTTCGCTTCAGGACGACTTCCTGCACCGGCAGTCCCAGATATCGATCTAGATCTGAACCATATCATCCTCATCGATCTCGGTCAAAAGAGTACGACAGGACATAGCATAACACTTTCTCAAGAGAGTGCAATCGTTGAGAACGGGCTATTGTCCATCACGGTAAAGATCACCGTACCAGATAGTACGATGATGCATGCACAGATGATGACCCACCCTTGCCTTGCACTCAAAGTAGCTAAAGGTGACTACGAGAAGGTCTCTGTAGTCGATGAACAAGGTCTTGTACTTGCAGTAGTGACCGTTAATAGATAGTACTCACTGCTACCCAATGAGGCACGGCACTTCTCATCACTGTGCTTCTCTCTTCCAATCCATTCCCCTATGACCCCACTCCGATATAATAGCGATCATTAACGAAGGAGCTGTTATGCGATTTGCTATAGACCGGGGCGGTACGTTTACTGATATCTATGCAGAGCATGAAGGCACCATCCGTGTCGAGAAACTACTCTCAGAAGACCCAGCCAACTATCAGGATGCTCCCAGAGAAGGTATCCGGCGGCTGCTCAAAAGTGTTCTTGGTGTAGAGTCATCACCAGAGGATGTAGACTCTTCAGCGATCGATTGGATCCGTATGGGGACTACTGTCGCTACTAATGCTCTACTTGAACATAAAGGTGCCAAGACTGCACTACTCATCACCAAAGGCTTTAAAGACCTACTGCGCATCGGCTATCAGGATCGTCCTGAACTGTTTGCACTACAGATCAAACAGGCCCAGATGCTTTATGAGCAGGTCGTCGAAGTCGATGAACGTGTCATAGTCTCCAAGGATCATCTAAAAGTCGAAATACCCCTTGATAGCGATAAGGTCAGAGCAGCCCTTAGTAGACTCAAAAATGAAGGTCTGGAAAGTATTGCCGTAGTATTGATGCATTCATATGCTTACGAAGAGCATGAGAAAGCTATAGAGTCCATCGCAAAAAAGCTGGGATTCAAACAGATAAGCCTCTCACACAAGGTCATCAACTCTATCAAGATCGTCGAACGCGGTGAAAGCTGTGTGGTCGATGCTTACCTGACACCACATATAGAGAACTACATCCATAGCTTTAAAAGTGGTTTTTCAAACGACCTTATGGATAGACAGATCGATTTTATGCAATCTTTTGGCGGTCTGTGTGAGGATGGCGACTTTCAAGGTATCAACGCCGTACTCTCCGGTCCTGCAGGCGGTGTCGTCGGCTTGAAGTCACTCTATAAAGGCAAGGCATTGATCGGCTTTGATATGGGAGGGACCAGTACCGACGTATCGCGATATGATGGCAGTTTTGAGATCTCTTTTGAACATCAGATAAGTGGCGTAAACCTTAAAGCACCGCAGATGGACATAGAGACCGTTGCTGCAGGTGGCGGGTCAAGACTCTTTTACGAGAACGGGATGTTTATCGTCGGACCGCAAAGCTCTGGAGCACATCCGGGGCCTGTCTGTTATAAAAAAGGGGGCTACCTCAGTGTCACGGATGCCAACCTCATACTGGGTCGCATCCAACCAGACTACTTTCCAAAGATATTTGGCCCAAATGCGGATGAAGCGCTGGGTGCACTGGAAAGTCAGGAAGCCTTTGCTGAGCTCGCCTCAAGCATCAATGCTACACTGCGACAGCCTATGAGTATAGAAGAGATAGCTTATGCTTTTATCCGCGTCGCTAATGACACGATGGTCAAACCTATCCGGGAGGTCTCATCGAAACGCGGCTTTGCCCTGAGAGAACATGCACTTGTACCTTTTGGGGGTGCAGGTGCCCAACACGCCTGTGCCATTGCCAGGATGCTTGGCATGGAAGAGATCATCATCCATCGTCATGCCGGAGTCTTCTGTGCCTACGGGCTCTCTAAAGCTGAGCGCATCACACGGCGGCAAAAAAGCATCCGTCTACCATTAGCTGAGTTTGACATGAACGCACAGGAGAAGGCATTTAAGACTCTTGGTGTGCTTAAAAGCGACCGTCGCTATCTACTGTTGCGTTATGCACGAAGTGAACAGCTCTTTATCATCAAAGAGCTCGAGGATCCTGTCAGAGAGTTTGAGAAGACACATCTACGTGAGTTTGGTTTTTTAAATGAAGACCAGATCATCGTCGAAGAGGTCCAGGCTGAGATCATTGAGACAGTCCCTGAGATAAGACGATCAGCTATCGCACAGGCCTCTACCGACCCAGAACCTGATGCCTTCAAACAAGTCTACTTTGAGAAGGGCTGGCAGAATACTCCGGTCTACCTCAGCGATGAGCTCTACAGTGATACTACTATTAAAGGTCCAGCTATCATCATGGACCAGACTTCGACGATCGTCATCGATCCGGAGTGTGATGCTGTCATCGATATGTTTGGAGATATCCGCATCACAGTCTCGATGCATGAGCAGATGGCTCTTTCTACAACCGTAGATGCACAATGGCTCTCTATCTTCGCCAATCTTTACGCCTCTGTCGCCAGCCAGATGGGCCATGTACTCCAACGCACCGCCATCTCGACCAACATCAAAGAGCGTCTTGATTTCTCCTGTGCACTCTTTGATGCGAGCGGTGATCTTATTGCCAACGCACCCCATATCCCTGTCCATCTGGGTTCCATGAGTTCGACAGTCAAAGCACTGCTTTCACGATCTCAAGATACTATCTATCCGGGTGATGTCTTTATCTCCAATGCACCTTATGAGGGCGGTTCACATCTTCCTGATATCACCGTGATAACACCTTACATAGAAGATGGTGTCATTAGATATATCACTGCGAGTAGAGGACATCATGCCGATATCGGCGGTATCACACCCGGTTCGATGCCACCGGACTCAACAAGGCTCTCTGAAGAGGGAACACTTATCACGATGCAGCGTGCAGTAAGCAGAGGTCATTTTGAAGAACAGAGTCTGACTCGACTGTTAAAGGCTGGAGGTGCCCGAAGACCCGCGGAGAACATCGCAGACATCAAAGCCCAGATCGCCGCAAACCAAAAAGGTATCTCACTGCTTCAAGATGCTGACAGGCACTACTCACCAGCCGTTATCACCGCTTACATGTCGCACCTTCAACAAGTCAGTGCCATCGCCATACGCGATAAGCTTAAAAGCCTTTGCAGCACAGACTCCCTGCGACTGCATGCTAAAGACTTCATGGATGATGGTAGTGTGATAGCGCTTGAACTAAACATCGATGCCAAAAGTGGTGATGCCCGTTTCGACTTTAGCAAGAGTGCCGATCAGAGTCTTTCCAATCAAAACGCCCCACTCTCCATCACCTACTCTGCCGTCATCTACGCCCTGCGCTGTCTCATCGATGAGGAGTTGCCACTTAATGGCGGTTTCCTGCGCCCTATCGAGATCATATCACGCAAAGGCTCTATCCTTGACCCCGATGACCGTGCCGCCGTAGTAGGTGGGAACGTGACCACATCTCAACGCATAGTCGATGTGATCTTTCAGGCTTTTGGTAATGTAGCAGATAGCTGCGGCTGTATGAACAACCTTACCTTTGGTAATGAGGATTTCGGCTACTATGAGACTATTGGCGGAGGTTCCGGTGCCGGAGAGGGTTTTGATGGGACATCAGGTGTACATACCCATATGACCAATACCCGTATCACTGACCCTGAGATCCTTGAACAGCGTTACCCAGTAGTACTCGAGCAGTTCTCACTACGCGATGGCAGCGGTGGAGAGGGTCATTGGAAAGGCGGTGACGGTCTGGTACGTATCATCCGTTTTGATGAGAGCATGGATGTATCACTGCTGAGCGAACGCCGTCATCTATCTCCTCACGGTGCTGCTGGTGGAGAGGATGGGCAAAAAGGGCAAAACCTGCTTATCCGCAATAATACTACAGAACTGCTTGAAGGTAAAGTCTCCTTTAAAACTGAAAAAGGCGACAGGCTTGTCATCAATACACCTGGTGGTGGCGGATATGGTAAAAAGAGACCCCATGAACGATGAAGTACAAAAACGGATCACCAGGACAAGAGTCGAGCATCTTCCCTATCTCGATCTAAACGGACTGGGCCTTGAGACGGTTCCTGAAGCGATGAGCACACTCCCATGGCTTCAGACCCTCTCGCTCTCAAATAATGCCATCAGTGATATCTCCCTCTTAAGTCGACTTGGTGATCTTCATAAACTCGCTCTCTCTGGTAACCAGATAACAGACATCACGCCTTTAAGAGCGCTTCAAAAGATCAAGTTCCTATTTCTTGGAGGCAATAAGACCCACGATCTCTCACCTCTGAAAGAGCATTTTAGACTTAAGAAGATCGTTCTAGATCATAATGATCTACATGATATAGATCTACTTGGGGCTCTGCCTTCGCTAGTCTACCTCGATCTCTCTTTTAACAAGATAGAGTCTGTCTCTGCACTCTCTCATCTGACTAAGATAAGATGGCTCGACCTTTCAGAAAACGGTATAAGTGTTGAAGAGATCTTATATCTAAAGCAGACACTTAGATCTCTGGTCATCTTTAAGCATCTCTGATCGAGTATGTTACAAAGCTTTTTTCTATCAGTTCAGATTCGGATCTAGAGACATAGTAAGATATCTAATAGTCGCACTAGCACTTCCACCACCATCGATCAAAACATGGATCTTCATCTTTCCATCTACTGCAGTATCTGCACTGGCAGCAGCCTTGCCTGCCGATGCTTCAGCTCCTGCATCAAATATAAAATGTCCACTTTTTATCTCATTGAAAAGATCTATATCATTTATGATTATGAGGTTTTTGAATGAGCGCGCACCTATCCCAGCACCAAGATCAAATCGTTTTACAGTCCCATAAGCCCTCTCACCTGTCTTACTATCGACTACGACTGCATTTCCACTACCGCCACCAACAATTGGGATCTTTGTAAGTCTCCAGTTTATAACAAGGTGACCAACTGATGCATCAAGCTCTTTTTGGATCTCAGGTTTATCTTTTACAAGCTTTTGTATTGTCGTATTAGCCATCATATCCATATCTAAACGGGCTTTATCGGCCTCTTCAATACTTGGCTTAGCACATCCACTAAACATAAGCATAGCTAGTGCAACGAAAATAATACTTTTTTTAATCATTTGATCTCTCCTATTATTGAACGCACTGAGTCAGCCAAAACGATCTTCATGATCGAAAGACTTTAGTCTGTATATTTTTCCAACTCTAAAGTCGTACATGTCTTTATATTCCACATAAGGTCGACCCTCTATAGCCTCACATCTTCAATGTCAAAAGATGAGAGTTTCCAGTCCCCATCTTTCATCTTAGGTAGCATTTGACCTATATCTTCACCAACTTCTTCTGCTATAAGTGCATTAAGCTTGTTATTCATCTTTACAATAAGCTCGGCATTTTTATTACGATCTCTAGCAAGGTTGTTCATCTCATAAGGATCATTTGTAAGATCATAAAGTTCTACATCATTTTTTGCAAAAAGCTGATCTATCGTTTTGGGTATATGGTGTTCTAAAGGAGCGAAGTATCGGCTAAAGGTGTACTGGCCATCGTGTATACTACGAATAGCTCCACGTTTATTTAGATTTGGACGGAGACCTTGTTTCCCTAGATCAGCTTTACTCCCACCATTTTTAAGAAATTCACGCATACTCGTAAAAAAGTCAGCATCAACATAAGCAAACATATTAAAATTAAAGAGTGCGCCTGTCCGTAAGGTATCATGACTTGCCTTCTCAGGATCTTTCAATAATGTTGTCATATCTTTACCTGGCAAGTCTTTATTTAAAGATGGATCACCGCCTGCCATACTTACTAATGTAGTTGCAATATCAACATGTGAGGTCACCGCCTTACATGTCTTTCCACCTTCAAATGCAGGATGTGAGATGATCAATGGCACATTGTTTTGTTCTCTATAGGCAGTTGCACCTTTACCTGTCAGTCCATGTGCCCCGGAAAGCTCTCCATGGTCCGATGTAAATATGATAATAGTGCTGTCATCAAGGCCTAAAGCTTCTACTTCATCTAAGATCTCGATAAGCTTGTTATCAACATCTCTTAAACAGTTTAAATAATAATTATTTAGCCTTTTAAATCTCTCATCTTCATTTGGCACATAACCGACCAATGTCTCATTTGAGTAGACATACTCTGTATGTGCACTTGGACGACCAACGGCCTTTAGGGACTCTTTACGTGACTTTGGTATTTTTACATCCCATTTTGTTTTATACAGTGAATTATTTGGTTCCCTGTTCATATGCATCATCGCATTAGCTGTCTGTTGCGATTGCCCTGGTAAGTCAGTATTGTAATACATGACATCATGTGGATTCACAAGGTTTACTGCTAAAAACCATGCTTTTTTCTCTTCTTTCAGATCTTCTGCCTTACCGCGTAACCAAGCACGACTCATCGCAGATATAACGCCATCATGACGGTATCCACCCTCAGTATGACCGATGATATCTCCAATTCCAAAGTAGTCAGAGAACCCATAAGCTTCCATCTCTTTATTTAGAAGTCTTTCCGGCGCTTCTAATTTATTAATGGTCTCAAACTCTGTGGTCAAATGCCATTTCCCTTTATAGGCAGTGTAATAACCTTCTTTTCTTAAAAGGTCTCCCACCGTGTCGATCTCGGTAGACAGATCCCCTGACCAAGGAAAATTGGTATTATCAAACATACCATTATGTTGTATGTGTTGACCCGTGTATATGACAGCTCTCGAAGGTGTACAAACACACGATCCTATTTGATGATTTTCAAAGACGACACCTCTTTTAGCTAATCTTTCATGCCCAGGAAGTCTGAACTCTTTTGGTAACTCTGAAGGGTGAAAATGGCGTTCTTGATCTGTTGTGATCATCAATATATTGTACGGTCCATTGTGTGGTATTTTTGGTCTACTCGGAGTCTTTGCTTCTGCAGTAGAAGGATCTATTAATGTACTTCCAACACTTGTAGCTAAAACAGCTAATCCTGCAGATCTAAAAAAGTCTCGTCTTGAAGTCTGATCTTTTTTACTCATAATGGCCTCTTTCTATATTTATGGTCTTACAGCTCTATCAATCAACTTTATTATACTGACTACAATAACAACATTACATCAAAAAACTGACAAAAACGATATACTTAATAAAAGCGTATAAGATGGATAGATGTCTGAGAATTTTTATTTAAAAAAGACTTTTAATGATTTTGATGATATGGTCAAAGCTTTGCATTATTGGCGTATTGAAATACGACAACTCGAGAAAGTCAAGATCGATGATACTCTTGAACAACTAGCGATCAATAACATTAGATTACTCAATGCAAAAATAACAGGTAAGACACATCACGTAGGTGAAGGTCCACCTGGCAGGACCTTTGCTTTTCTTAGAGGGGAGTCTTCAAGACTTCTTTTTCGAAAAAAAGATATCCCCCTTAATGGACTCATGATCTTTCCTTTTGATTCACAAGTCGATGGTGTGACCAAAGGTATAAAAAATATTCTACAGAGCATCTCTGTGCCCGAAGAAGTCTTGATCGCAAGGCTTACTCCCGAAGAAAAGCTAACGTATACGCAGATCGTCTCTACTCAAGATGTTCTTATCATCCCAAAACCTGAGATGGATGATCTGCAAAACACATTTGACAGGTACTTTCAAAGCGTTGATACTGACCCTGGACTTATCCATATGAGAAATTTTCAAATCTGCCTTGAAGAAGAGATACTTTCCGTACTTATATCAGCACTGTTCTCACGACAAAGCAGTGACGATGAGTATACTCTTTTGCAAAAAGATATCATTTGGGAGAAGTTGGAGAGTTACATCGAAGCAAATAAGACCAGACCGATCAAAATAAGTGAATTAAGCAAGTCAGTAGTACTAAATGAACGAACGCTTTACCGTATTTTTCACAAACGCTTTGGTATTACGCCTAAGACTTATCTTAATAGACTACGCCTAAATGGTGTTCGAGCAGATCTAAAAGGATCCTCTACTCGCAAGGTCAAGATCACTGATATTGCAAACAGGTGGGGATATTGGCATATGGGACAATTTGCTTCAGATTTCAAACAACTCTTTGGGGAATTGCCTTCTGAGACTTTAGAGTCATCGTTCATACAAGCTACTCTACAATAAGGGCACCTCTAAAACCCTTCAGCTACGAGGAGGATCATCTCTAGCCCGGTAGATCTGAAGATAGTCTGAATCTCACCCTCTCTCGACATTGCTCTTGATGTCTGATCCTTATTGGCTGATAGAGTCACTGAAATGGTCGATCTTGAAGACTAGACCAGTCAGTCTCTCAAAATGGATCCTCGCCTTCTCAAAAGTGTAGAAACTCTCTTTACGTTTTATCTGAAAAAGCAGGTTGATCATGTTCTCACTATGGTAATATTTAAAATGTGAGACCTTGGTATTGTCGCGCGGCCGAGACCCGGGATCTTTTTGACAATCCTCAAGTACTTCACAGCGGCGTACTGCCAAAAACCGGTAAGCAGCAAGTTCATAATAGAAGAGATCACTCTTATCGATCTTATCGTAAGCGGAGTATTTGATGATCCGTCTTAGTGAGTCCAATGGCAGATAAAGGCCATGCCAGATCATCGTGCCGTAAAAGTTGACGATAAAGCCGATATTCTTTATCTTGTTAGTATCTAAAAGCGTGTTGAAGTGCGTGACCAGGGCCTTATTGATAAAACGCTCTCTAAACCGTTCGATACTCCTGGCGATCGTCCTGCCTGATCTGAGGTCATCCTCTGAAGCGAACAGTTCCCACTCACGAGCCATGACATCAAATCGATGGACGATCTTGACATAAGCGGCATTATCCTCTTTTAGATAGTAGAGGTCATCCTCACTGAGCTCGATCAGCAGCGACAGACCAGCCTCAAAACAGTGAAGTGCCTTCTCATGACTCAAGAGAAGAGCCGTACTGCCTTTAAATATCCTCACCGGAGGGTCCATCAGACCCAATCCGTATTTTTGTCCCAGCCTAAGGTAGCGGATGCAGGAGATGATACTGATAAGGTCACGCTTATAGATCTCCGGATGCGCCTTCAGAAAACGCTGGTTCTCCTCATAATAGTCCAGTGACTTCTTGACAAACTCTTGGATATCATAAAGATTGAAAAACTCACTGTGATTAGCTAGACCATAATAAGTATAGGCACTTTGCATCTTAAATATCGTCCGAACAGTGATATCACCCTCTTTTTTCGCAAAACGGTCTATCCTCTTTACTTCGTTTTGAAGCTGCTGGACATAATCATGACGAGAGAACTCGTGGCTGTTAAAAAGCTTCCTGAGGACCTGGACCTTCTCAACTGACACGTTCAATCGCTTGTAGGCTTTTATATCAAGTGACTTAAGGATGTCATAGATAAAGGTAAAGCCCTGGCGTCCGTCTACTTTAAAGATAGACTGCTCGGTATCGATCTGCAGGCGTTCAAATTCCATCTCCAGTGTCTTAAGAGAGTCCGAGAGCCTCTTCCACTGTACTGCGATCTTATCGCTCCGACCGGAACCTTTGGCCAGGATATTGTAACTATTGGCATGTTCCATCGTCGCCCAGGCGCTTTCCAGCGTAGTATGGAGCTGGATCTCGATGTTAAAATAGTCCTTAAGTCTTTGAAGTACGACCCTATTTTCGTCGTCGGGAGTCACCAGGGTGAAGATCTCCTCCAGGGAGCGATCGACCGCTGTCGTCTGCAGGGAGTAGACGGGGTCAAAACGTGGATCAAAAAGCGTATGGTCACAATGCAGAGCCTGATAGCCGCTCTCTTTTTTGACCGTATAAAAACCGTAAAGAAGATGATCGTCAGTACGGTGATCGTATTTGAAAAAGTTATAAAGTGCACGGGCGACCCACTCCCGCTCGTAAGGGTAGGAGCAGACAAACAAGATGCCGACAAGATCATGCAGTGCACCGCCGTTTAGGAAGATACGCAGCGGGTCATCGAGGACTTTCGGGTCTCTCAGACCCAGTTTGACCAGCTTCTTGATGACACTTTTCGTATATTTATACCGGATCTTGACCGCATTCACACCGGAGAAGCGTAATATACTGATCTCTTTATTAGCTGGCTGCTGCTGTTCAAGCATCCTAAAATAGTCTATAAGACTCTCTACGTATCGAGGAAGAAGTCCCTGAGCTCTAACAGGACCGCCGCTCCCCTCTTCATCAATACCCAAAAGCTGATAATAGACACGCATACACCCGAGAATCTTCGCTTTAAACGATGCCAGCCTTCGCTTACTGATCTGCAGATCTGCCTGCTTTTCGATGATGATAGACTCGATCAGAGGCATCAGTTCATCATGGGAAGGGAAATCTGTCTCAGGTAAGAAGTGGTGTATCTCTACGTATGAATACACTAGGCACTCAAGCTTTTGTCTCTCAATGTCATCCTTGTTTTGATCTGGCTGCTGATAGGAATGCTATGATCGTTACGTATTATAGCTTTGATATGTCAGGAAAAAAGAGCAGAAAATGGTCAATTATTATACATACTGCCGCAGTGATGAGCGACTACTGAGATCATCATCATCTCTTAGCAGGGTCAAGCGAAGGTGGTCTATGTTTCTAGTTCTATCGACACGCCTGTCGATGTCTCATCCCTACTGGCTGATGGAGTCACTGAAATGGTCGATCTTAAAGGCTGATCCGGTCAGCTTCTCAAAATGGATACGTGCTTTCTCAAAGGTATAGAAACTCTCTTTACGTTTTATCTGAAAAAGCAGGTTGATCATGTTCTCACTATGGTAGTCTTTGCGATACATGATCTTGTTCTTATCATGGTACCTAGACACATCATCACAATCTTTAAGAAGTTCACAACGCCGGACGACCAAAAACCGGTAGGCAGCCAGTTCATAATAGAAGAGGTCGCTTTTATCGATCTCACTATAACCGGAATATCTGATTATCTGTTTGATGGAGTCGATAGGAAGATAGAGTCCATGCCAGATCATCGTTGCGTAGAAGTCGACGATAAGACCCACATCATCTATCTTGTTCGTATCCAAAAGTCTTTTGAAGTACTGCAATAGTGCTTCGTTGATGAAACGCCCTCTAAATCGCGCTATCTGCTCTATGATAAGCTTTGTCGATCCGGAATCATCGTGTGATGAGAAGAGCTCCCATTCACGTGCCATGACATCAAAATGGTGGAGGATCTTCACATAAGCAACGCCGTCATCTTTAAGATAGTGAAGATCATCCTCACTTAGTGAGTTAAGCAGTGAGAGTCCTAATGCAAAATAGTGCTTTGCCCTCTCAAAACTCATCACCGGCACGACCCGTCCACTCAGGATATCCGCAGGCGGGTCCATGAGACCCAGCCCATACTTCTGTCCCAGCCGAAGATAGCGATAGATGGAGAGGATATTGACAAGGTCTTGTTTAAGGATCTCCGGATGAGCCTCTACAAAGCGCTGACTCTCTTCATAGTTGTCCAGAGAACTCTGAACGAACTCACGGATATCATAAGGATTAAAGAAATCACTGTGATTAGCCAGACCATACGCGATAAAGGCACTTTGCATCTTACAGATGGCATGGACTGTGATGTCCTTTTGCCGGGCCGCATACGCATCTATGGCCTGCATCTCCTCTTGAAGCTGTTGTACATAATCATGGCGGGAGAACTCATGGCTGTTAAAAAGTGCTATCAAGTTGTCGACCTTCTCGACCGATTTGATAAGCTTGGTGTAAGCCTGCTTATCCAGACTCTTTAAGATGTCATAGACAAAAGTAAAGCCCGGACTTTTAGTATCCTTATAACGCGACTGCTCTGTCTCCATCTGAAGCCGCTGAAACTTCAGTTCAAGCTCTTTAAGCGAGTCTGAGAGCAGTTTCCACTGGACAGTGATCTCACTACTGCGTCCGGTACCTTTGGCCAGGACGTCATAGCTGCTGGAGTGCTCCATATTGCCCCACACATTTTCCAGGGTAGTATGCAGCTGGATCTCGATGTTGAAACGGTCTTTTAGCTTTTTTATCACGGCTATATCATCATCTTCACTATCAAGGATCGTGAAGATCGACGCCGAACCATCGGGTTCCGGAAGTGATGCACAGGCGAGGTCGAAACGCGGATCAAAGATCGTCCGGTCGCAATGCAGGGCTTGATAACCACTGCGTTTCTTAACATTATAAAAGCCGTAAAGCAGGTGATCATCTGTACGGTGTTTGTATTCAAAGAAGTTGTAAAGTGCTCGGGCGACCCACTCCTTCTCATAAGGGTAGGAGCAGATGAAGAGTATGCCGACAAGGTCATGCAGGGCACCATCTTTTAGAAAGATCGACAGAGGGTCTTTAAGGACCTCTCTCTCACGCAGACCAAGTTTGACCAGTTTTTTGATGACACTATTGGTCTGTTTATAGCGGATCTTGATGGTCTTGACACCGGAATACTCCAAGACCATAGCCTCTTTATTGGAAAACTCCTGCTGTTCGACTCTTCTGAAGTAGTGGATCAGACTATCCACATAACGTGGAAGGGGCCCATTGAAATGACATACATCACTACTCTCAGTAGATCCGTCATCTCTACCTAAAAGCTGATAGTAGACTTCCATGCAGCTGAGGACATCTTCTTTAAAACCCGCAAGCTCTTCATAGCCGATCAGCAGATGTACGCTCTTCTCATCCAGGACCTGATCGATGTAAGGTATTAGCGCATCCAGGGAACGGCAGTCGACTTTAGGTAAGAAGTGGTGGACACCCATATTTGATCGCATACTCATCCTTGATCATAATACCGACTCCCATCACAGTTGTACTCATCAACGGGTGCTTAGTATGCAAGATTATACTAAGATAATCCCGTATGCTCTCAGGAAAAGAGAATGTAGCATCCTTTAGTAGAGATATTCTGATAAGAGCGTCTACAATGTGTAAAAACATCACTTCTCATTGAGCGAATTGACGTTATCATACGGTCAAACTACGCTTAAAACTGAATATGATGTCTCTAAGCGTACGATGTATAAAACATAGAAGGTCAAAGATGAGTCCTGATGAACGTTACCATAGAATCAAAGAGCACCTAGCAGAAGAGAACCCTATACTTATCGAAGTGATGGAAAAATTTGAGAAACTCGATAAGATAGGTCATGAGACCGGTCTGCTTGATAAGAGCGAGACCTATACCAGTGATATCTCTTGGTGGCCGCTTATATCGGTCCTCGGGACCTTTTCGACAGGGAAATCCTCTTTTATCAACCACTACCTAAAGAGTCAAGTCCAGATCAGTGGTAATCAGGCCATCGATGATAAGTTCACCGTAGTCTGTTATGGTCCCAACCCTGCTGTCACCACCCTGCCAGGACTAGCACTCGACGCTGATCCACGATTTCCTTTTTACAATATCAACGAAGAGATAAAGAAGGTCGACAAGGGGGAAGGCAACCGTACTAACCTTTATATGCAGCTCAAGACACTCAAGTCAGACAACATCAAAGGGAAGATCCTCATCGATTCGCCCGGCTTTGATGCCGACAGCCAAAGAGATGCCATCTTGAAGATGACAGACCATATCATCAACATCTCTGATCTTGTCCTGATCTTCTTCGACGCCCGACACCCTGAACCTGGTGCGATGCGTGATACACTGGAACATCTCGTCGGTACCGCCATGAAGCATCGCGATGCTAATAAAATGCTCTACATACTCAATCAGATCGACACGACGGCAAAAGAGGATAACCTTGAGGATGTCATGGGCGCATGGCAACGTGCCCTCTCACAAAAAGGGCTGATGAGCGGGAACTTCTATGCCATCTACAATGAGGATGCTGCTGAACTCACTCCGGGTTCTGCGACTTCAGATCGTCTCAAACGCAAGAAGGACGAAGATATCACTCGCATCTATGAGCGTATGGATGGTGTAAGCATCGAACGCTCTTACCGCATCATCAAGACACTCGAAGATAGAGCAGAGTCACTAAAGACAAAGATACCAAGGCTACAAGAGGCCTATCAGACACTGAGTCGTAATATTCTCTGGACAGACCTTATCATCATCAGTGGTATCATCACCTCTATTGGGGCGCTAAGCTTTAGCTCTCCCCTAGTG
This sequence comes from Sulfurimonadaceae bacterium, assembly GCA_016744575.1. GTDB lineage: Bacteria > Campylobacterota > Campylobacteria > Campylobacterales > Sulfurimonadaceae > BB26. The sequence goes on from JADGEC010000071.1 coordinate 16,757, forward strand.
CAGACATCGTTCTCAAGCCTCTACTCTACCGCTCTCGGTGCTACACTCACTAGCACATCCATCCTTATCCTCGTGATATTGACCCACTTTAAGCTTCGTGGCTTTTTAGCTAAGCGGATGGCTAAAAGATGGATGGACAAAGATCCGGACGTCTCACGCTCACTCATGCTCTACTCCAAAGGCTGGAAATCACTACTACGAGTACTCCTACCTTCATGGAACAAGCGAAAAGTAGAGAGCCTCAGTTCCCTTGTCAACGAGAGTAAACGGTCTATTCAGAAGTTAAACGATCAGTTTGTCAGCCCTTCTGGGATGAAAGAAGAGATCTAGGTCTAGTCATCACATCGGGAGTGTGATAACTACACATCTTAAGACAATTTTATAAAAAAAATAGAAATTAACAGATTTAAGTAGTATTTTGTTATTTATTGTGTATCATTATATATAACCGTTTACATTGGAATATCATGAACATACTAAAAAGATCCCTACTCCTCTCGTTACTATTTGGTGCTGTATCTGTTTTTCATGCCAAGACAGAACCGCAAATGATCGACTATACGACTAACCAGAAAGTCCAGGAGTTTATCAAACAACTGGCTAAAGAGGATGGCTTTAACGCTGAAGCGTTACATCAGCTTTTTTTGCAGGTCGACATTCAAGAGACCGCTTTAAAATACTATGCTATCGCTAAGAAAAAGCCAAAAAGTAGTGTTGACAAGAGTACAAAGAAACCGACCACTAAGAAGAAAAAGAGGTCCTATCACGGTAGCTGGTCACGCTATGAGAGTAAACTGCTAAATGAAAAACGTATCACTGGCGGTATTGACTTTATGCTCGAGCATAAAGAGACCCTTTCCAAAGCTCAAAAAAAATATGGTGTCCCTGCTGAATACATCACGGCGATAATCGGTATTGAGAGTTATTACGGTAGATACACCGGAAACTACCCAGTCTTTGATACGCTTGCCACACTGGCTTTTGAGAAGAACCGAAGAAATAAGTTCTTCAAAAAAGAGTTACGTGAATACCTGAAGATGACACGAAGAGAGATGCTTGACCCAAGAGAGGTACACGGGTCTTATGCCGGAGCTATCGGACTCGGACAGTTCATGCCAAGTAATTTCGAGACACTCGGTGTCGATTTCGATCAAGATGGTAAAGTACGGATCAGCCAGCCCATCGACGCTATCGGAAGTATTGCCAACTACTTCAAGCAAAGTGGTTGGAAAAAAGACGTACCTGTCGCTACTCGTGTCAAATATGAAGGTGTTCGATTTAGCCGTCTCAAGACTGGATATCTACACAAGTATCATCGTAAAGACCTAAAAGGCATCTATCCCCGAGAACAGTTTGATTATAATGATCCTGTAAGACTGATAAAACTCAACAGACATAAATATGATGAACTCTGGTACGGGACCAAGAACTTTTACGTCATCACTAGGTATAACCATAGCTCTTATTACGCCATGGCGGTGCATCAACTTGCCCAGAA
>JADGEC010000189.1 GCA_016744575.1 Sulfurimonadaceae bacterium
GCTATAACAGCAGATATGTTAAAGACCTCTCCTCTTTGATCTACTATTTTTAGTATTGTCTTGCTTAGATACACTATTTTAAAAGTAAAATGCGTCAAGAGTCTCAAGCAATAGAGAAAAGAGGTGATTCATATGACTTTACCCGAATTTACATACGAGGTGACGATCCACTACTTTTTACCTCTACAGACCTTAGCGATAGCAGCAGAACAAAGCCGTAAGGACCTTTCCTCTTCTGCCTGTTAAGAAAAGACCCCTTGGATTGAAGATCGACCAGTAAACAGTGTATCAGTCTTGATACACTGTTTTAGAGTCTTATGAAAAAGTGTCAGAGAAGAGGTTTCCAGACCATAAGAACATCTGTCGGTAGTTGCCAGTTGTTGGTGTACCTGAGTCGATATTGGCTAAGACCATCTGTTGTGTCTGGTTATCATATTTATATACGCCTGATAACCAAGAAGCAGATGAAGATGAGACCGGGCTATAACATGCCGAGTTGGTCTTAGGTGCTGTGTTAAGCGCCACACCGTTCAAGGTCCGTAAGATGGCATCTGCACATATCTTCGCTTCAGAGTTTCCGATGTGCCCTGCTTTTGGTTGTCCTGTAGCTTGTGAATCTCCAATAATATAGATACCACTTGCCAGTGTGGATTCGTAACTCAGTGGATTGACAGGAGCCCAATTCCCAGAGTTCACTCCTGCTGTAAAGATAACTGATGCTGCTTTTTGGTCCGGTATGACATTCAAGACTTTAGCACTTAAAGTCGTTAAAGCTCCATCGTGCGTGAAGGTAACAGAATTTGTAGTATCATCAACAGAAGTCACTGTAGCACTAGAACGGTAGTCCACGCCATAGTCTGTAAATGCTGTAGCAAAAGTCTCCTCCTCGACAGTGATCTTCACATTTGCGTCAAGTACGATCACTTTGGCATTTGTATAGCCTCTGGTATTTTTAAGATGATCCGCTACAACGCAGGCTCTCTCATAAGGTCCGGGAGGACAGCGATACGGTGCAGCAGGAATAGTGATGATGAATGTATCACCATCGACCATAGAACTTATCTGATCTTTAAGAAGGTTGGTCTGGGTTCCTCCTCTCCATGCATGAGTCACTTTAGTCATATCATAATCATTTACTTTCTCAAAGTCTATACCTCCTGCTAATACTAACCTATCGAATGCGATAGTACTACCATCGTCGAGTGTCAATATTTTGGCTGTCTTATCTACCGCTGTGACACTTTTGTGTACCATATTGATCCCATATTTGGAACTAAATGTGGTGTAGGTAAAAGATAGACTTTCTGTTGATCTTTGCCCATTTAGGACCAGATTACTAAGGATCGGGGAGACGTACGTACGATTAGGTTCAATGATCGTCACATTCACACTGCTGCCACCCCAAAGTTTAAGGTATTTTGCAGAAGTCGCTCCAGAAAAACCGCCGCCAACGACCACAACATGCGGCACAGTAGCAGCTTTTGCGACACTAGGTACAACGGAAGCCAATGTCCCAAGACCTACTAGTCTCATAAAGTCTCGTCTTGATTGTAATGTCTTCATCTTCTCTCCTTTATTTTCTCAATGTCTTAAGCCACTCACCGATGGCTTGGATCTCATTAGTCGTATATCCATCAGCTTGTGCACGCATGATCGGGTCATCATCATGGATCTCATCTAGAAGGTCATCTTCTCCAGCAATGCTGTCCCAACTATTGGTAGAGACCCCGTTGGTACCGTGACACTGAGCACAGTGTGAACCTAAAAGCCTTCCTTGATCTGGTGTGTAGCCAGTTGGTAGTGTCACTATAGGTGTTGTAGTGGATGTGTCCCCATCATCACGATCTTTAGCATCTTCTTTATCTTCATCGTCGTCATCCGAATCATCATCACGATCTTTAGCATCTTCTTTATCTTCATCATCGTCATCTGAATCATCATCACGATCTTTGGCGTCTTCTTTATCTTCATCGTCGTCATCTGAATCATCATCACGATCTTTGGCGTCTTCTTTATCGTCGTTGTCCGCACTTTTTTTGACACCGCCGCGGAAATAGTCCATCGTGCCTGCATAGTCCTCATCCAGGTCATCCTCGATACCATCATCATCGTCATCGCTATCATCGTAGTTGTTGATACCGTCGCTGTCGTCATCTTCATAGATATTAGGGATCCCATCTCCATCATGGTCCATCGGATCGTTTTCGAGTTCGATAGCTATGATAGTGCCTTCAGGTGTTGATACCATCAATATATCGTCAGAAACACCGTCCCCGGTCGAGTCATTGATCTCACTACGATCCATTGGTAAGTCGATGTGACCAAGGTCGATAAGCTTGCTATTGGCACGGAATGTCGTTGTGCTACTGACATCGGTGACGAGACCGATGGGTGTAACGACTTTTATGCTTTCATCATGTTCGTTGGTCGTCATAACAAGACGACAGGTAATATCTGTCGGTATCTCGATGGAAAAGGGATGTTCAGAGGTATCATTGTGTACTGAATTGACATGATAATAGCTGCCATCCTCACAAAACGCTTCAATGAGTGTCCCTGGTACGGTACCCATTATGGTTGAAGTCGGTGCTCCTGTTGAAGTCGGCGTTTCTGTTGTACTGTCTGTGCTTCCGCAGGCAGTCAAAAGAAGTCCTGCAACAATGGTCGATAAAGTCAGTGGAGTCTTCATAGCTCAAGTCCTTTTTGATATGTTTCAGGAGAAGTATGTCATTAGAAGATGAAGGGATGATGAAGATGAAAATGAGATATTTTGTTATGAAGAGTGAAGAAAGCTATCAGGTTCAGCTTTATTTTACATGGTAACTGGTTACTGTAACTTATCATTTTCTGTAGCTTAAGTGAGAATCATTTTCAAAATTCTCATCAAAGGCAATCCTGAGTATACTAACAAAAATTCAGGGAAAGATTTAATTATGAGTATAGAAAAAGCGATATTGGCAGGTGGGTGTTTTTGGGGTATGCAAGATCTGATCCGTAAAGAACATGGTGTCGTATCTACAAAAGTCGGTTACACAGGAGACGAGAGCCTAGCTAATGCGACCTACCCTCGTCATGGTACGCATGCTGAGGCTATTGCGATCGAGTTTGACAATGATATCACTACGTATAGAGACATACTTACCTATTTTTTCCAGATCCATGACCCTTCTACACTTAACAGGCAGGGTAACGATACTGGCACATCATACCGTTCTGAGATATTTTATACCAATGAAGAGCAAAAAGATGTCGCACTAAAGACCATAGAGGATGTAGACGCATCAGGTATTTGGCCTGGGCCTGTCGTCACAAAAGTGACGAAAGCAAGTGCTTTCTGGGATGCAGAACCTGAACATCAAGATTATTTAGAGCGTATTCCCAATGGATACACATGTCATTTCGCACGCCCAAATTGGGTTCTACCAAGATCATCTTAAGCAGTAGAAATATTGTTATTTAGTCTTAGAGTTCTCTTTGTATAGTCTTTAATAGGCTATACACTCGATCAACACCCCCTGCGGTTGAAAATCAAAAGTGTGTACGTTTTTTATAATAAGGAAGAGATATGAAAGCAGCAAATAAGAGCTCTGCGACGGTAGAGACACTCTACGATCTTGCGATGTTGGCAGATTATTCACTCATGGACACGCTAGACTCTGACCCTGAAGCTACTTCAGACGGTTTTGACCACGCTCCGCGACAAGTCTTCAGCGGGCATTATGTCCCCGTGAACCCTACGCCTATCGAAGCCCCGATGTACATCGCACATAGTAA
>JADGEC010000072.1 GCA_016744575.1 Sulfurimonadaceae bacterium
ATAGATGTGAGCAGATCAAAGCTTTTCACCAGCGCGAGGAGCGCTATCAGGGACTGCAGCTGGAGTATGAGCGCTCTATGGGACTCAAAGAGGAGATCCTGGGTGCCTTTGAGACTGTCAAACTGGAAACAGGTCTGCAACCACAGAGCTATGAGGATGTCTCCTTGAACAGACGGAAGCTCTTCTGTATTGAGTTTCATGATGAGTATGATAGAGAAGGCGGCCGGTTCTTCTCCAGCATGCTTCACCATCTAGGTATAGATAAGTGTGCGGTGTGATCATCATGGTAGTCGAGAGCATACAAATACAAAAGGTGTTCATCTATGAGTTATGATCTCTCAAAGATAGCGTCTGTCGCAAGGACTCTTGAGCCTTTCAGCCGGGATTGTGCCATCACGGTCGCACTTAAGATAACAGATGATAGCTGTAGGATGGACTACTCCGAGAAAGATCTCTTTATGGAGCTGTATGATGCACTAGAAAGAGAAGAGAGTACTCTTTTTGACGAGGATGTCTTCGAACTTATCGAAGTCGGGCGTACGGGACCCTCTGCGCAGATATACAAGTATATTAAGAACGAAAGAGAGATGGCGATGGATGCCATCACACGTCCAAAGATGAAGGCCTTTAAGGCGATGATCAGAGCGAGTCTCCGCGTTTAGATACGCGATACAAGTCGATCTGGTCCGATCGAAGCGACAGTAGCAGCTGTTTATTCAGGAAACTGTTTGTTGAGGGCTTCTTCGATATGCCTACTGACTTCTTTTACTGCAGATAAGAACACCATGATAGATCGTCATTGTCGAGTATGGGTGAAAGTCCAACACACAAAAAGTGTGTTGGAGGAGCTGATCAGACGGCGCCAAAGAGCATCTTGCCATCACCGCTCTGAAGTGCTTTGATCTCGTCGTAACCCTTATCCGCTATCCTAAGCGTAGAAGCTTTGATCTCATCACATACGGTATCGATCTTCTCTTCGGCACTTAGGCGTTTGAGATCACCTTTGGAGAGGTCGGCATGATCTAGCAGTTCGTTCCAGACAGAACTCTCATCAAGTGCAAAAGCGTTGAACGTTAGTCTCTCGTATTCGAACTTGCCATTGGCATCGAGATCGGTGATGAAAAGAAGGTAGAGACCATCTGGAGTGAGCAGCTCTTTGTATTTTTCTACAAAGGGTTCGAAGAAGTCCAGGGTCTCGAGCTCACAGGCCAGGAAGTCTATCTTTTCGCCTGCGCTTGTCAGGATGACCTGTGTCGCTGTAGCTTTTGGCGGCATCTGCTTATTTGCAGAGAGTGTCTTTCCCTCAGTGATGACAAGGCTGCCACGATAGCCGTAGGGGTAGTTGTTTGTCTTAGCGTTGAACGAGGCCTGCCAAGGCAGCTTGTTGTCGATGAGGAAGTCTTGTATCGTTGACATGTGTGAGTGTTCCTTTGAGATTGTTTGTAGATATCATGCAATTTTAGTTCTATCGAGCTCTCACTCTCCACCAAATGTCCCATAGGGATCATCATCACCTCTTGCAGTCAGATCTATCCTGATAGCATCGATGATGATGTGCTCACGCTGATCTGGTGGAAGACGGAGCTTTAGACGCTTCATCGCCTCACTCTCATCTTTTGCATCGATGGGATAGGTGCGACTCTTGCTTTCAGCGATATGGATATCGATGAGGTAGCGCATCAGCCTACTTCATTGGTGTATGCGTAGGTCGATGAGATAGAACGCAGACGCTCTGCAGCCTTGGTAAAGACCTCTATAGTCCTATCGATCTCCGCTTCAGTCGTGAAACGTGAAAGGCTCAGACGCATAGCAGTGTGTGCGAGTTCCGGATCTTCGCCGATAGCGCTCATGACCGGGTTGGCTTCTAGTGACTCGGATGCACAGGCACTTCCTGTGGAAGCGGCGATACCTGCTCTGTTAAGGTCCCAGAGCATAGACTCTCCTTCGATCCCTCGCAGTGAGATCAGGATAGTATTGGGTGTTCGCTGCTCTCGTGGACCGACGACGATGGTATCTGCGATACTTGAGAGGGCGTCTTCGAGCTTATCGCGCAGATCTCGGACATAACTGTTCATCTTCTCGACATGACCGGCTGCCTGACGCAGGGCAAGGCCCATACCGACTATGTAAGCGACGTTGAGTGTCCCGGCGCGTTTACCGCCCATCTGCTCACCACCGTGAAGAAGGTTAGGAAGCTCTTTACCTTTTTTGACGTAGAGACCACCTATCCCTTTAGGGCCATGGAACTTATGGGCTGAGAAGGTCAGGTAATCGACGTTGACTTTACTTAGGTCAACATGCACTTTTCCAATGGCTTGTACCGCATCGGTATGAAACAAGATCTCTTTCTCTTTGGCAAAAGCAGCGACTTCTTCGACCGGAAAGATCATCCCTGTCTCATTGTTCGCCCACATCATAGAGATGAGGATAGTCTTGTCTGTGACAGCGTTCTTGATGGCTTCGGCAGAGATGCCACCGTTCTCATCGACGTCTACAAGGGTGACATCGACACCGTATTCGCTTAGGAAATGCAGCGTGTCAAGAACGGCAGGATGTTCTACTGAAGTCGCTACGATATGGTTCTTGTCCGGGTCCTTTGCGATGTATTTGAAGTAGATCCCTTTCAAGACGGCATTGTTACTCTCTGTCGCACAGGACGTGATGAGTATGTCATCCTGGTCGGGTACGTTGAGTGCGTCATACATCTCACCCATCGCCTGGTTCAGGTGTGGGCGGACTTCCATACCGTACTTGTGAAGTGAGTTCGGATTGCCATATAGCTCCTCGAAAAATGGTTGCATCTTTACGGTTACCAATGGGTCGACCTTTGTTGTCGCGTTATTATCTAAATAGACTCGCATCACGCTTCCTCCTCTTTTTTGAATGTGAATATAGGTTGGTTCTTTGGGTCATCGATGACGGCTTCCGTGATCGTACAGCCCTCCAGCCCTTCCATCGAAGGACAGCTGAACTGAAGCGGTAACATCGCTTCTTCGATGATACCACGTAGACCGCGGGCACCGACGCCTCTCTCAGTCGCTTTTATCGCTATCGCTTCGAGGGCTTTTGGCTCGAACTCAAGTGCGATGCCATCCATCTCGAAGAGTGCCTGAAACTGTTTGATGAGTGCGTTGTCCGGCTCCATAAGGATCTGTACCATCTGCTCTCTAGTAAGTTCTTTCAGTTGTGCGATGATCGGGATACGTCCGATGAACTCGGGGATGATCCCGTAATGCACCAAAGCTTTCTGGTCGACTTTGAACTCCTTCATCTCTGCTTTCTGGACGGACCCAAAACCGACTTTGTTACTTTTTTTGGTGTTGGTGTCCGGGACAAGCCCCACAAAGGCACCACCGGCGACAAAAAGTACATGGGTCGTATCAAAGAGTACGGTCTCGGTCGTAGAGTTCTTACGACTTCCCTTGACAGGGACATAGACTTCTGAACCTTCAAGAATCTTGAGAAGTCCCTGCTGGACCCCTTCGCCGGAGACATCGCGACCCATCGTCGTGGACTCACTCTTACGGGCGATCTTATCGATCTCATCGATGTAGACGATGCCCCGTTGTGCCAGTTCGATGTCATAGTTCGCTGCCGCGAGCAGGCGTGATAGGATGCTCTCGACATCCTCTCCGACATAACCTGCCTCTGTGAGCGCTGTAGCATCGGCAACAGCGAAGGGTACGTTCATGATCTTTGAGAGCGACTTGGCCAGTAGGGTCTTACCGCTACCGGTCGGGCCAAGAAGCAAGATATTACTCTTCTCCATCTCGACATTGTTATAGACCGGGTTCTCGATGCGCTTGTAGTGGTTATAGAGTGCTACCGCCAACACTTTCTTCGCATCTTCCTGACCGATGATGTGTTTGTCCAGATGTTCGACGATCTTCGCGGGTTTTGGCAGCTGCTCTTGCATCTTGGCCCGCTGTTCATACCCGACCTCTTTTTGGAGGATGTTAGAGCAGGTCGTGACACACTCGTTACAGATATGTGTCGTCTCGGAAGAGAACATCTTCTTGACTTCACTCTGTTTTCGTCCGCAAAACGAACAGCTCTTCTCCTCACTCATGATACGTCCTTTTGAGAGATGCTTTCCAATATGGTGTCGGCCAGACCGAACTTGATCGCTTCAGCTGCGACAAAATAGTTATCGCGGTCACTCTCTTTCTCGATAGTCTTGGTGCTTTTACCTGTCGCTTCGGAGAGTATCTCATAGAGTCGCTTCTTCAGGCTGATGATATGGTTGGCCTGGATCTCGATATCACTCGCTTGACCGGATGTGCCGCCAAGGGGCTGGTGGATCATCACTTCAGCATTTGGAAGGATATAGCGGTGTCCTTTCTCGCCACAGGTGAACAAGACAGCAGCCATCGAAGCGACCATACCCATAGCGTAAGTATGTACCGGTGCTTCGATAAGCTGCATGGTGTCAAGGATGGCGAGACCTGCCATCACTGAACCGCCTGGTGAGCTGATATAGATATGGATCGGACTCTCGGAGTCTTCGGCCTCAAGATAGAGCAGCTGAGAGACGATGACGCCCATCATATGGTCATCGATCTGTTCGGTGATCATGATCACCCGGTCGTTTAGTAGTTTGGAAAAGAGGTCGAAATAACGTTCACCTCGAGGTGAACGGTCTTTGACAGTCGGGATCATTGGCATTGTAGTCTCCTTTGTGTTCTACCCGAAATGGGATGCTTCATACGCTTGTGGAGTGCGGTGTCACTCATCGCTTATCTTGAGTCACCGATCAGACAAATGCCTGAGTGAAATCCTTTAGGGACATCTCTATTACTTCCAGATCGTGTTTTTCAGTGAACTTCTTCTCTTTCTTTGTCAGCTCTTTATCAGTGATGACATAGCCGCCTTCGAGATACATCGTCAGTTCGTTGGCGACCATCCTATCAGTGTCACGGTCAAAAGAGGTGCCCAGGAAGAGGTACTTTTTGGCTTTTCTGTAACTCTTTATGACCGGAGGCATGGCAAATCCACCCATCGCTTCGGTAAGCCAGTCGACATAGTCAGCATCAGAGATGACAAAGGTCGGCTCAGGCAGTGTTGAACCCATTGGTTTGAAGAGGATCTTCTTGGCATTGTCGAGCGCCTGCTCTTCGACCTGAAAGTATTTTTTGTCCTCTACATCGTACTCATAGAGTTCAAAACGGTCTTTCTCCATACTGATACGCGATCTACCGATGATCAGGCAGTGCGGCTCAAAAGCAAGAAGCTCCTGGAGCTTAGGGTCACGATTTGTATCGATGATGTAGCGCGGCATCATGTTGAGGATGGCTTTATGCAGTGGTGTCGGTTCATAGTCTTTGGTGTAGATATGATCGATGAGCTGTTTGATGTACTCCATCCCGCGGCGCTCTTCAAGGTGCATGGCTGCGCGTGAATACTCAAACATCAGACGTTCACTCATGGGTCGTCCATTGTTCATGGTCAAGATCATCGAGTCTGAGTCAAAGGGCATCTGTTCACCCTCTTTGGTCTTTGTGTCCTCAAAGATACCCAGTCCAAAATAGGGGACAGTCGTCTGGTTGCGGAGTTCTTTTTTTATAGTCTCTATCATGTCAGTCATCAGTGGCATCCTTTACCGGTATAGCAAGTTTGGGCTGCAGAGATCTTGCGCAGCAGCGTCTCTGTGTTAAAGTCATCCTGTAGGTCTTTGGTGAACTCATCGTAGAAGATCGCACCATCCTTGGAGATCACTATCAGTGATTTTGTCAACTCTCCACTATAGGGCACACCTACAAGTCGGACACCATAGAAGTCGCCTAACTCTCCTTCACTGTCTATATAGAAGTCTAACTTTTCTACTTCTGGGTCATCATGCTTCTCATCAGCGACGACCAGGGCTGCCGTCACTTCGTATTCACCTCCCTGGGGAAGCTCTTTGGCGATCATGGAGAGCTCATCTCTGATAGCATCGTCGATAAAGGGGAGGGTGATGATGAGTTGCGTCTTACCGTTTTGACCACCAAGGATATGCGCATTGCCTTCCTTGTCGGAAAGGGTGACCTTTTCTGAAGCGTAACCGATGTCAAGGGGCATGTCTTCAAGTCGCATGATGGATCCATTCGATTCTATTTGCAAAGGGATGCTCCTTAAGTGTTTAAGTAATGTGATAGCCTTGATGTACAAGACCGCTTGATAGTCGTCAACATTATTTATCAGTGATTTTGCATATTGTATTCCAGTGTGTAAAGCACCTTGAGTAGTAGAGGTCGACAAAAGCGATCGGCTATTTGCAAAGGTCGACAAAATTGTCGTGTTTGCGTTTGTCAAGGTCAAGAAGTGTTCAAGATCACGCTAGAACAGCTTATGCAAATGTTGCAGTAAGAAATGATTGTAGCTACATGATGCAAGGTCATTTAAATAATTAAAAATATTTAAGGAGCTAAGATGAGCTGCAGTACATCACCTGCCGAAACGGGACTACCCGCTGATATCCAGGAAAAGATCCACAATCACCCTTGTTACAGTGAGGGAGCGCATCATCACTATGCCCGTATCCATGTCGCAGTCGCACCAGCATGTAACATACAGTGCAACTACTGTAATCGTAAATATGACTGCTCCAACGAGAGCCGTCCGGGAGTCACCAGTGAGCGTCTTACACCGGAAGAGTCTGCGAAGAAAGTGATGTTCGTAGGTGGAGAGGTCCAGCGCATGAGCGTCTTGGGTATTGCCGGTCCTGGTGATGCTTTGGCAAATCCTGAGCGTACGTTTGAGACCTTCAGATTGGTACGTGAGAAAGCACCGGACCTTAAACTCTGTCTTTCAACGAATGGTCTTGAACTTCCTACTTTCGTCGATGAGATGGTCAAGTATGACATCGATCACGTCACGGTGACGATCAACACGGTCGATACGACCGGGGAGATCGGTTCGAAGATCTATCCGTGGATCTTCTATGAGAACAAACGTATCTATGGTAAGAAAGCCTCACAGATCCTGCTTGAGCGTCAGCTTGAGGGGATGAAGAAGTGTGTTGATAACGGCATCCTTATCAAGGCCAACTCGGTATTGATCCCTGGGATAAACGATCATCATATCGCAGAGGTCTCCAAGAGACTTAAAGAGATCGGTGTCTTCTTACATAACATCATGCCGATCATCTCGGAGCCGGAGCACGGTACTAGATTTGGACTAGATGGTATCAAGTCAGCGACTGACCAGGAGCAGATGGCGGCTCAGGAAGCGTGTGGTGTAGACATGAAACTGATGCAGCACTGTCGTCAGTGTCGCGCGGACGCTGTAGGACTTATCGGTGAGGACCGTGGAGCGGAGTTCACCAAAGACAAGTTTGCTGAGATGTCTTTTGATTCACTTGAAGACCACTATGACCTCTCTGCTCGTCAGGCTGCGCAGTCAAAGATCGAAGAGTTCCGTTCCGTCCTTGATCAGGCGAACGAACGTGTCCGTAAAGAGAAAGAGGAACTTAGTTCGACAGGTGAGACGATCCTTGTCGCTGTCACGACAGCCGGAGAAGGGATGATCAATCAGCATTTCGGTTCGGTCAAAGAGTTCCTTGTCTATGAGGCGGGTGATCAGGGTATAAGGTTTATCCACCACCGAAAAGTGGAGCAGGAATATTGTGCCGGACCTGATGGCGGCAATCCGCTTGACCCGATCATCGAAAAACTCAAAGACTGTAAGATAGTCCTGACTGCGAAGATCGGTGGTTGTCCACAAGACGATCTCTCCGCGGCAGGTCTTATCGCAGATATGAGTTATGCGTATCAGCCGATAGAGGCATCTGTGCTAAAGGCGGCACGTAAACAGTTCGGCCTTTCAGAAGAGTTGGAAGTCAACTGATCTTTGGTACTGATAGCAGATCGCAGTCAAGTCGAGAGCACTTACCAAATGCTCTTTGCTTAGAAGACAATACCCGCTTAAGGGCAGAAAGGGACATAGATTGGCACTGATCAATGATACGACGCTTCGCGATGGCGAACAGGCACCCTATGTCGCATTCAACACAGTGGAGAAGCTCTCTATTGCCCAGGGCCTTGTGGCCTGTGGGGCAGATGAACTCGAGATCGGTATCCCTGCTATGGGTAGACGCGAAAAAGAGGATATAAAAGAGCTTCTGGCTTTGGGTCTTGATGCTCGCATGATGACCTGGAATCGCGCGAAGATGTGCGATCTTGAAGCATCGATCGAATGCGGTGTCAAAGCTGTCGACCTCTCCATCCCTATTTCCGACCTCCTTATCGACGTCAAGTTTGGCGGAGACAGACGACATATGCTGCGCGAACTCGAATCCGTCATCCTCGCAGCCAAACGTGAAGGAATCTACGTCTGTATTGGCGGAGAAGACAGTTCACGAGGCACAGACGGGTTTATCAAAGATGTCATGACACTGGGCAGCGAACTCGGTGCTGACCGTTTCCGTTACTGCGATACAGTCGGCATCATGACACCGACACAGACCTACGAGACCGTTAAGTCACTCACCTCACTAGATCTCCTTCCTATCGAGATGCATACCCATAATGACTATGGTCTGGCCAATGCCAATGCCCTTAGTGGCATAGACGCTGGTGCTGTAAGTGTCAATACGACAGTCATCGGCCTGGGAGAACGCGCGGGAAACGCTTCGTTCGAACAGATCTCGATGACACTCAAACATCTTTATGGTGAGCAACGACAGATCGATGCTGGTCACATCCGCTCGCTTGTCGAACTGGTGGCTGGTGCAGCAGGGATGACTCTTGCTCCCAATGCTCCCATCATCGGTGAACATATATTCTCTCACGAGAGTGGTGTCCATGCGGATGGCATGATGAAGAACTGCCACTCCTATGAGCCTTTCACTGCAGAAGAGGTGGGTTGTGACAGACATTTTCCAATCGGAAAGCATTCGGGTACAGGCACCATCATGTATCACCTGAAGCGTCTCGGCATCACTGCTGAGAAACATACCTTGCAGCATCTCTTACCCAGTATCAGAGAGATCGTCACTTCCAGAAAACGCGTTCTCGATGGTGGTGAGCTGGCGACACTTTATAAGGAGAGCCTGTGTTTATAGGATGGTTGAAGTTCGCTGATGTCAGTAAGTTTACTGCGATAGCTGATGAGGTCGGCTGGATGGCAGATGGTTATCATATCAAGCTGATGATGATGCAGTCACCGCATCTGTGTTATGGGGCTTATGAAGAGGGTGAACTTGTCGGTGCTGTGATGGCGATAGAATTTGAGTCGATGGCAATGATCAAGTACTTTATGGTCAAGTCAGAGTATCAGAGAAAAGGTATCGGAAAACGCCTTTTTAAGACGCTACTGGATGTGTTGAGAAGAGATTATCAAAACATCTATCTGCACGCCAATCCGGAGTCAGTACCTTTCTTCAAGTCTGAGGGATTTGAGAGTAATGGAGATGTCGGTCGTTTTGTCAATGTCGGTAAAGTGCCTCCGTTCAATTTTACCAATGCCCATGCTAAGGAACTCGATGGTGACAATTTTGAATCAGTGGCAACGGCAGTGGATAGGGAGACCTTCCATGACAATCGCATGGACTTTCTGTTTGATGAGATGGATCGCAACAGCTCATTAAAGTTCGCCTTGCCTAACTCCTTCCAACACTCGAGTGTCGTGAATGCGCGTAATGTCTATCTGGGACCCTGGCAGGTGCGTGAAGGCCATGATGATGAAGCGGAAAAGATGATGCGTGGTCTCCTCTATTTTCGTGGACTCAAACGCGTTATCGCCGATGTTCCAATGTCCAACAAGTCTGCGGTAGAGCTTTTTAAGAAGTATCATTTCGAGAACAAGATGCGTTTCGTACATATGAGCCTGAGTGGCTCATGCAATATCGATTTTAACAATATCTATGCATTCTCTTTATAAGGAAGGCCTTTTATGTGTTTATTGGAGATAGAGAAAAACGGCTACGCCATGATCTGTAAGATCGATCTCGACAGTGGTACAAAACATCGCCTGAGATCTCTGGGACTGGCACGCAATACCCGTATCTGTGTCAAACAGTATGGATGTTGCAAAAGTACGGTCCAGATCAAGATAGACAAGTCGTTCATAGCACTGCGCAAAGAGGAAGCCCGACAGATCGAAGTAGTCGCTGCCTGATTGTCTTGAACTCTGTGCGTCCTTTATAGTCGACGCACAGAGTTCAAGACACTAACAAGGAGAAAATATGTCTGTAGGACCAAAAGAACTAAAGAGAGAGTTTGCAAAACGAAAACGCTTAGCGGTAGAAGTCGCTTCTGAGATCCATGATATCGTAGAAGATACCCTCTGGACGGATTATGACAAGATGCCAGAGTTGAGTGAGAGACTTGTCGGATTGGTCAAAGAGGCTAACACGTTCAAAGCAGAAAACGGACTATAGTCATCATCCGTGCCGTCATGCACGAACAGTGAGGTAGGTCACCATGAGGACAAAAGAAGAAGTACTGGGGATAGAGATCTGTGAGTGTGGTGAGAAGGATGTCGCACAGGCGATCGAGACTTTTCAGGGTACATCACTTCCGTTCAAAAAAGCGAAAAAACTGGTGACAGAGTGCAACAAGACCTGCTGTCGGGCCGCACTGCTCAAGCTTTACGATATGAATCAATTTGGAAGTTTCGATTATGAAGAGATAGCGCAACTGATCGATAAGCGTATAGAGCGGATGAGAAGACTTGTCGAAGGAGAGAACTGATGGCTGATGAAGAGTGGGAGTCCCTGAAAGCGTGGCTTGTCGGATACCACGCGATCGACAGTGCGGTAAGTTCGGCAGATCAGGTCAGACGTCTGGACCTCAGTGGTCGCTCCTTGGAGGTATTACCCGATTCATTTGCACTGCTGACACAGCTCATCGCCTTGAACCTCTCGGGAAATAGCTTACAGACCTTACCAGAGAGTCTGCGAAGTCTAACGAGTCTAAGTAACCTTGACATACGCAGGAACAAGTTTGAGGTCCTGCCCGAGGTGATAAGCGTATTGCCTTTACGCTCACTCAATGCCAGTTCAAACAATATCAGTGATGCTTCAGTGCTGTCAGGATGCCATGATCTTAGGGTGCTTGACTTGAGCAGTAATGCATTGACTTCGTTTGATGGATGTCTGAGTGAAGATAACGAGATACGGACCTTAAACCTTTCGCTGAACTTCTTACGTGAGCTAGATAGTGTCTATCCACTTTTCAAGGGTGTCGAACGACTTGACCTCTCAAGTAACACGATCAAAGAGATCTCGGGTGCGATTACGGAGCTTGAGGAGATAGTGGAACTTGACCTCTCAGATAATCAGATCTCTCTGATCGATGAGACGTTCTATACCCTTGGTGTCGAAGAGGTCGATCTCTCTTCCAATGCGTTGGAGCAGCTCATGCTGCATGGTCTCGAAGAGCTAGAGTCATTGAGTATCGATGCGAACATGCTGAGTACATTAAACATGATGGAAGGGTTTGCTCCCTATCTCAGAGCCTTCTCCTGTGATGGCTGTGGGTTAGATACTTTAGTACTTCCTGAATCGACTGCACTGGAATCACTCTGTTACTCCTCCAATGATATCTCGATCATTCCCGAGGAGATCGGGCGTTATACCAAGCTTGGTCAGCTTGATATCGATGGTAACAATATCGTAGACCTCCCCAATGCCATCAGTAACATGACGCGTTTACAGACACTCTATCTGGGTGAGAACCCTCTGAGTGAGGAAGCGAGGAAAGTAGTCAAGGTGCTCCATCCTGATATCTGTGATATCAATATGAAGAGTGGTATCATCATCGAAGAGGCGACTATGGACGATATCACAGAGATGGCAGGACTGTTGAGTCTTCTTTTTGCCATCGAAAGTGATTTTGAGATCGATCTTGAAAAGCAGCTTGCAGGCATCACGAAACTGTTAAAGTATGAAGGAGCTGACCTGCTTGTGGCGAGGCATGCCGGGAACGTAGTCGGGATGATCACGATGCAGCGGCTCATCTCAAGTGCTGAGGGAGACTATATCGGTCAGATCGAGGACCTTGTCGTCAAAGATGAGTATCGCATGATGGGTGTCGGCAGCCGTCTCATCAATAAGATCCGCTTCATGGCCCAGGAGTATGGGTACAAACGTATTCAGCTTGCAGCCGATATGGCCAATGACAATGCCCTTGAGTTCTACTCACGACGCGGATTTCATCGGACACATCTTGTCATGTATCATTATAGACCACATGCCTGAGTCGACTGTCGTCTTGCTTCCAATAGCACTGATACACAACTGCGATGTCATTTCGAGAGGCAACAGAGATGTTACTTGAGTGGCAAGAAGAGTGGGGTGTCGGCGATGCTACCTTAGATGGAACGCACAAAGTGTTCATCACCCTGTTGAACAAGACGATCATGGCGCAAGAAGATACATTCGAGATGGCTTTCAGGACATTGGTCGAACAGACCAGAGAGCATTTTGCCTATGAGGAGCAGCAATTGCTTTCGTTAGGAGTTGTCTCAGCCAAGAGACATCGAGCAGAGCATCGCGTCATCCTGACTGAGATGGATGGTTATCGTATAAAGGCATTAGGTGGTGACGTCGGACTTGTTCATCACTATCTGACACAGCTGCTTCCAGAAAGGTTTCGAAAGCATACCAAGACGATGGACATGGATCTGGCTCTGCATATTTAGCGTTTTATCACGACCTTGACATCCCTACGCATCATCATCAGTGTGAAGCCCTCCCCATATATACTCATCCTCCCCTTTTTCTTAAGACCCCGCTTTTCTTACGCTGTCTCATGTATGCCTGAGTAGGGATCTTTCATATATGTAGTTGTGTATTGATGGTGATCATTTAGAAAGATCCGGACTCTGCATAATATATTCTTACAAATTTGTTTAGTTTTATTGCTTTTGTAGGACTTGTCACCTCTTTGTCTTGGCAAAGTGCTTGAAAAATCAAGAACACACTATGCATCTATTGCTGCGAAGTACATAAGGCATTGCTTAAAGAGTTGATAGACAGCTTTTTAAGAGATGAAAACTCAAGGAGAAAAATATGGCTGCACTACGTCAAATAGCGTTCTATGGAAAAGGTGGGATCGGTAAGTCTACTACGTCTCAAAACACGTTGGCTTCAATGTCACACTATTTTGATAAGAACATCATGATCGTCGGATGTGATCCAAAAGCAGATTCGACTCGTCTTATCCTACATGAAAAAGCACAGAACACGATCTTACAGCTTGCTGCAGAGATGGGTACTGTCGAAGATCTTGAACTAGAAGATGCACTGAAGCCGGGTGCAGGTATTTTTGCTCCTGAAGCACCGGGTGGCTGGATCAACTGTACAGAGTCTGGTGGACCAGAGCCTGGAGTCGGTTGTGCAGGTCGTGGTGTCATCACAGCGATCAACTTTCTTGAAGAAGAGGGTGCTTATGAAGAAGAAGGTCTAGACTTTGTCTCTTATGACGTTCTTGGTGACGTCGTCTGTGGTGGATTCGCTATGCCGATCCGTGAAGGTAAAGCACAGGAGATCTATATCGTCATGTCTGGTGAGATGATGGCTATGTATGCGGCGAACAATATCTCTAAGGGTATTTTAAAATACGCTAACACTGGTGGGGTACGTCTTGCAGGTCTTATCTGTAACGCTCGTATGACTGACTTCGAATACGACCTTGCTTGTGCCCTGGCTGAAGACCTTGGAACGCATATGATCCACTTCGTACCACGTAATAATATCGTTCAGCGTGCTGAGATCCGCCGTATGACTGTTGTCGAGTACAGCCCAAAAAGTGACCAGGCTCTTGAATATAAAGAACTTGCACGTAAGATCATTCTAAATGATTACAAGATCATCCCGACTCCACTAGAGATGGACGACCTTGAAGAGTTGATCATGAAATTTGGTCTTGATCTGGAAGCTGATGAAGATAATATCGGTAAAGGTGAAGCAGAAGCGTAAGCATCTGTTTGTGACAAAGGTAGTGAGAGTCATACTCTCACTACCGGGCCTTATAGATAGTAGGAGTTCACTTGAGCCTTGCTCTATGTCGTGAGATGCCAAAGAACAGGGCTCAGTGATCAACATTGTCGAGTGAGCTTTGCCTTCTCGGCATATTCTCATAATGAAAAGAAAATAACAGATAAAGCAGGAGAATTACAATGTTTATATTAGGTTTCCACTTCCCAGCAGATATGGGTAATAAGATCGCAGACGAAAAAGTAGTTGAAAAACTTGATGCAGCCGATATCGATGTAAGCGGTGTCAATGAGATCAAGATGGTCATGGAAGAACATGGTCAAGTGCAAGAACTTTCTTATACGAACAAAGATACGTTTATGTTCAAGGCCTTGACACATTATATACAGACGGCAGAGACAAAGTATCTGATCTATACAAACCGTTACCAGATCGCTGAGCTTTCCAAGCGTCTAGACAGTGATGATGAGACCATGGCCCTTTGTAAGAAATTTGACTCAATGGCTCACTTTACCGTCATAGCTGCATAAGTCCTGACCGGTAGTGCTAGAGAGACTAAGGCTTTAGGCAAGTCTCTAACTGAAGCACAAGTGCTTAGAAATTGAGAAAATAATCATAAAGGAGACTACTATGGGTCCAGAATCATTAGAAGCAAAACAGAAAGCAGCGGTCGAAGAGGTACTTAAAGCGTATCCGGCCAAAGCGGCGAAGAACCGTGCCAAACACCTTGGTGTAGGTAGTCCGGAAGACGAGAGTCAGAAGACATGCGGTAACGTCCGTTCGAACAAGAAGACTGTACCAGGTGTCATGAGTCAACGTGGATGTGCTTATGCCGGTTCAAAAGGTGTTGTATGGGGTCCGGTCAAAGATATGGTCCATATCTCTCACGGTCCTATAGGCTGTGGTCAGTATTCACGTGCCGGTCGTCGTAACTACTACATCGGTACTACCGGTGTAGATACGTTCGTAACGATGAACTTCTCTTCGGATTTCCAGGAGAAAGACATCGTTTTCGGTGGAGATAAGAAGCTTGACAAATGTCTGCATGAGATCGATGAACTGTTTCCACTTAACAATGGTATCACAGTCCAGTCAGAGTGTCCGATCGGTCTGATCGGAGATGATATCAATGCGACATCAAAGATGTACTCCAAGAAGACAGGTCATACGATCGTCCCGGTAAACTGTGAAGGTTTCCGTGGGGTATCTCAGTCTCTTGGTCACCATATCGCAAATGATACGATCCGTGACTATGTCTTCGAAGGCAACGCACCGATCCTTGGTGATCCTATCGAAGCGACTGAATACGACGTAGCCATCATCGGAGACTATAACATCGGTGGTGATGCATGGTCAAGCCGTATCCTTCTTGAAGAGATGGGTCTGCGTGTGACTGCACAGTGGTCAGGCGATGCAACGCTTAAAGAGATGGTACAGACTCAAAAAGTCAAATTGAACCTGCTTCACTGCTACCGTTCGATGAACTACATCTCTCGCCACATGGAGAAAGAGTATGGTATTCCCTGGGTCGAGTACAACTTCTTCGGACCAAGCCAGACTATCAAGTCACTGCGCAAGATCGCAGCGTTCTTTGATGAGTCTATCCAGGAAAAATGTGAAGAGGTCATAAAAAAGTATCAGCCAATGATCGATGCTGTCACTGAGAAATACCGTCCGCGTCTGGAAGGTAAGCAGGTCATGTTGTTTGTCGGTGGACTACGTCCTCGTCACGTTATCGGTGCTTACGAAGACCTGGGTATGGAAGTCATCGGTACAGGTTATGAGTTTGCTCACGATGATGATTACAAACGTACTAAAGATGAGATCTTCCGTTCGACAGTGATCTATGATGATGTCAACGAATATGAGCTTGAAGCCTTTGTCAAAAAACTTCAGCCAGACCTTGTAGCATCAGGTATCAAAGAGAAGTATGTGTTCCAGAAGATGGGTCTGCCATATCGTCAGATGCACTCTTGGGATTACTCTGGTCCGTATCATGGATATGACGGTTTTGCGATCTTCGCAGCAGACATGGATCTTGCTATCAACTCTCCAGTATGGGGTCATAGCAAGGCACCATGGGATAAAGAAGGAGAAGTATAATGCAAGACGTAAATAAGATCGTAAACGGTAAAGATCTTTTTCTTAAGCCGGAGTATCAGGAATCATTAGCGAACAAAAAAGAGTTCGAAGGTTCTATGGGTTCTGTTGACCAGGGTAAAGTCACAGAGGTGGCAGAGTGGACAAAATCGTGGGATTACCGCGAGAAGAACCTTGCCCGTGAAGCGATCACGGTCAACCCGGCAAAAGCATGTCAGCCACTTGGTGCCGTTATGGTATCGCTTGGTTTTGAGGATACTATGCCATATGTCCATGGTAGTCATGGTTGTGTCGCCTATTTCCGTTCATACTTCACGCGTCACTTCAAAGAGCCGACACCATGTGTGTCAGACTCTATGACAGAAGATGCGGCGGTATTTGGTGGTCTTGTCAACATGAAAGACGGTCTGAAGAACACAGCAGCGCTCTATAAGCCGCAGATGATCGCGGTATCGACTACTTGTATGGCTGAGGTCATCGGAGATGACCTTTATGCTTTCTCTATTGCAGCTAAAGAAGAGGATGGTGGTGAGTTCTTACCGGAAGAGTTCCCGATAACTTACGCACATACACCGTCGTTTACCGGTAGCCACATCACGGGTTATGACAACATGATGCATGGTATCATGTCACAACTCACTGAGGGTGTCGAAGAGAAAAAGAACGAGAAGATCAATATCATCCCTGGATTTGAGACCTATATCGGTTCTATCCGTTCGGTAAAAGCGATCGTTGAGTCTTTTGGCGCTGAGTATACAATGTTGGGAGACCACTCTGATCAGTGGGACATGCCGGCTGGTGACTACTCTATGTTTGCTGGTGGTACGCCTATTGCCGATGCAAAAGATTGTAGAAACTCTAAAGCGACTATCTCGCTTCAGAAATATTCGACGGTCAAGACTATGAAGATGGTCAACAAAAAATGGAAACAAGCTGGTAGTTCATCAAATCCGATAGGTCTTAAAGGAACTGATGAGTTCGTCATGAAGCTTGCTGAATTGACTGGGAATGAAGTCCCTGAGAAGCTTAAGATAGAACGTGGGCGTCTTGTCGATGCTATGCAGGACTCCTATCCGTACATGCACGGCAAGAAGTTCGCTATCTGGGGTGACCCTGACTTCCTGATCGGTATGGTCTCATTCCTGCTTGAGATGGGTGCTGAACCGACGCATGTCTTGTGTAACAATCCTGCACGTGGTTGGGAAGCAGAGATGAGAGCATTGCTTGACACTTCTCCTGCAGCAGCTGATTGTCATGTGTGGGCAGGTAAAGACCTGTGGCACATGCGTTCATTGATGTTTACCGAGCCGGTAGACTTTATGATCGGTAACTCATATGGTAAAGAGTTGATGAGAGATACCGGGGTGCCTTTGATCTATATCGGCTTCCCGATCTTTGACCGTCACCACCTGCATCGATACTCTATCTCAGGGTACGATGGTGCACTGAACCTACTGACTTGGATCACCAATAAGGTCCTTGATCAGCTTGATGAAGATACAAAAGGTATCGCAAGTACTGACTTCTTCTTCGACCTTATCCGTTGATGTATGCTGTCCTGCTTCTTGCAGGATGACATCATCTTCTAGAAGGCAGCTTTAAGCGACTTTACAAGGCGTTTAAAGGCGCCTTGAACAGACGGTGTTCAAGGTCCGAAAAATCTCATTCCTCTCTCCAGGCCGCATGATATGCGGCCACCTACCTGACTTCATGATAGATCAAATATTAGACAACACATCTGCAAGAACTACTTATTGATAATATACATTATCAATAAGGATCAAATATGCATAGTCTAGTAGCACTTTATGAATCTAATGCCGATCTCATCGAGCGTTTCAATATCATCGAGACCAATGACTACTTCAAGTGTCTTAGCCGTTTTGCTTATATGGTCATAGGCTCCGGTCTTATCTTTTTTGGTCTATTCGTCGTCTTTTATGGATTTTACGGATTTGGTTCGCAGTTATTGTCCAGCAGAGTATCGATATCACTTGATATAGTCTTCAAGCCAGTCATCGCATTGACTTTGGGATTGGCGGTATTTGATCTGGGAAAGACGATCGTCGAAGAAGAGGTCCTGCCACGGATGCAAAAGATCAAAGAGGGCTTCAATGTGAACACCCTTATCAACTTCTCAGTCTCCATCCTGATCGCACTGTTGATCGAAGCACTGTTAGTCGTCTTTAAGATCACCATCAGTGACTAT